>JARFQW010000033.1 GCA_029287575.1 Gammaproteobacteria bacterium
CGCCCAATATACCCATAAGTTCAACTATTTAGGGGAAGCCCTCCATGCGAATGGACAAGCTGACCACCAAGTTTCAGATGGCCCTGGCCGACGCCCAGTCGATCGCCGTGGGCCAGGATCATCAGTACATCGAGCCCGCGCATCTCATGGTCGCCCTGCTGGACCAGGAGGGCGGCAGCGTTCGTCATTTGCTGACCCAGTCCGGCGTGGACGTCAATCGGCTGCGCTCGTCGCTGGGCAACGCCATCGACCGGCTGCCGACCGTCGAGGGCACCGGCGGTGAAGTGCACGTTTCCCAGGAACTGGCGAAGCTCCTGAACGTGACCGACAAGCTGGCCCAGAGACGCGACGACCAGTACATCTCCAGCGAGTTGTTTGTTCTGGCGGCCCTGGACGACAAGGGGCCGGTTGGTGAGGCACTTCGTGATGCCGGCGCGGTCAAGGGGGCGGTCGAGAAAGCCGTGGACAACATGCGCGGCGGCCAGCAGGTCAACGACCCGTCCGCCGAGGACACCCGCCAGGCGCTGGAAAAATACACGATCGATCTCACCGAGCGGGCTGAGCAGGGCAAGCTGGATCCGGTCATCGGCCGTGACGACGAAATCCGCCGCACCATCCAGGTGTTGCAGCGGCGCACGAAGAACAATCCGGTGCTCATCGGCGAGCCCGGCGTGGGCAAGACCGCGATTGTCGAGGGTCTGGCCCAGCGGATCGTCAACGGCGAGGTGCCGGAGGGGCTCAAGGACAAGCGTCTGCTGTCGCTGGATCTGGGCGCACTGATCGCCGGCGCGAAATTCCGCGGCGAGTTCGAGGAGCGCCTGAAGGCGGTCCTGAATGACCTGGCCAAGCAGGAAGGCCGGATCATTCTGTTTGTCGACGAGCTGCATACGATGGTGGGCGCCGGCAAGGCCGAGGGCGCCATGGTTGCCGGCAACATTCTCAAGCCCGCGCTTGCCCGGGGCGTGCTTCATTGTGTGGGCGCCACGACGCTGGATGAATACCGCAAGTACGTCGAGAAAGACGCGGCCCTCGAGCGGCGTTTCCAGAAGGTGCTCGTGGACGAGCCGTCGGTGGAGGACACTGTGGCGATTCTCCGCGGTCTCAAGGAACGCTACGAAGTGCACCACGGCGTGGATATCACCGACCCGGCCATCGTGGCCGCGGCGACCCTGTCGCACCGTTACATCTCCGACCGTCAGCTTCCCGACAAGGCCATTGACCTGATCGACGAGGCGGCGTCGCGCATCCGCATGGAGATCGACTCCAAGCCCGAGTCCATGGACCGCCTGGAGCGCCGGCTGATTCAGTTGAAGATCGAGCGCGAGGCGCTGAAGAAAGAAAGCGACGACGCCTCGAAGAAACGCCTCGAGGCCCTCGAGGGCGAAATCGCCGAGCTCGAGAAGGAGTATTCCGATCTCGAGGAAATCTGGAAGGCGGAGAAGGCCGCCGTACAGGGCACGGCCCACATCAAGGAAGAGCTGGAACGGGCCCGCATCGAGCTGGAAACCGCGCGCCGGGCCAACGACCTCGGGCGCATGTCGGAGCTGCAGTACGGTCGCATCCCGGAGCTGGAACGTCAGCTGGCCGACGCCGATGCCGTCGAGCACCAGGAGACTCAGCTCTTGCGCAACCGGGTCACCGAGGAAGAGGTGGCCGAAATCGTTTCCAAGTGGACCGGTATCCCGGTGTCCAAGATGCTCGAAGGGGAGCGGGACAAGCTGCTTCGCATGGAAGAAGCGGTATCGAAGCGCGTTGTCGGCCAGACCGAGGCGGTCACGGCCGTGTCCAACGCCATCCGCCGCTCGCGGGCCGGATTGTCCGATCCCAACCGGCCCAATGGCTCTTTCCTGTTCCTGGGCCCCACGGGTGTCGGTAAGACCGAGCTGACCAAGGCGCTGGCGGAATTCCTTTTCGACACCGAGGAGGCGATGGTGCGCATCGACATGTCGGAGTTCATGGAGAAGCATTCCGTGGCGCGGCTGATCGGCGCGCCGCCGGGCTATGTGGGCTACGAGGAGGGCGGTTATCTCACCGAGGCCGTCCGCCGCAAGCCGTACTCCGTGATCCTGCTCGACGAGGTGGAGAAGGCCCACCCGGACGTGTTCAACGTGTTACTGCAGGTGCTCGACGACGGTCGCCTGACCGACGGCCAGGGCCGGACCGTGGACTTCAGGAACACGGTGATCGTCATGACTTCAAACCTGGGTTCCCAGCGCATTCAGGAGCTGGCCGGCGAGGAGAACTACGACGCGATGAAGAGCGCGGTCATGGAAGTGGTCGGCGAACACTTCCGGCCGGAGTTCATCAACCGCGTGGATGACGTGGTCGTGTTTCACCCGCTGGGCAAGGACGAGATCCGCAAGATCGTGGATATCCAGGTCGAGGGCCTGCGCCGCCGGCTGGCCGACCGCGACATGGACATCGAGCTGTCCGATGCGGCGCGCGACCGCCTGGGCGAGGCCGGCTTCGACCCGGTGTACGGCGCAAGGCCGCTGAAGCGAGCGATCCAGCAGCAGCTGGAGAATCCGCTCGCCGAGCGCATCCTGTCCGGGGACTTCGGTCCCGGCGACACGATCCGGGTGGACGCTACCAGCGAAGGTCTTTCCTTCGCGCCCGCGAGCGCCGAAGCGGCATAACCCCGCCGGGTCTTCGCCGCGTGTGCCCCCAAGGCCCGCTCTTCGGAGCGGGCCTTTTTTTTGACGATTAATACGCGGAGACCATAGTGGATGCCCAGCGAACACCGGCCACTACATCGCCCGCTCTGGCGTGACGCGGGTGCGAGGCGCGGGTGCGAGGCGCGGTATCTGCGGGTGCAGGGGGGTGTATCTTCAGGTAGTGTCTCCGGCGGGGACTGGTGGGTAGACCGGGCGGTGTTCGTGGCGGTCTCCGACAGCCAGGGGTTCAGGGAGAGAAATCACGCTATGGGCCGGGAAATCGAGCCGCAACAAGGAGCACGGCCCATCGGGCGAATCGCTCCTGCCTTCGGAGCCATCACCGCAAGCGTCCTGGTCCTTCAGGGCTGCGTGAACGTCGGCCCGGACTACGAAGAGCCGGAAATCGAGACGCCGGACGCCTGGCACCAGGCGCTGGCCGAGGGCATGGCCGCCGGTACACCGGATCTGGTGCGATGGTGGGAGAGCCTGGACGATCCGACACTGGCCACGCTCATCCAGCGGGCCGCGGACGGCAATCCCACCCTCAAGGAGACCGTTGCCCGCATCGAGGAGGCCCAGGCGTTCCGCCAGGTTGCCGCCGGCGAGCGTTTTCCGGATGTCAATCTGGGCGGTGGCATCAGCCGCTCGCGTACCTCGGATGTCCTGATTCCGCCCACGGTGGGATTCAGCCGCTACAACACCTTCTACGAGTACGGCCCCAACGTGGCCTGGGAAGCCGATTTCTGGGGCCGCATTCGCCAGTCCATCGAGGCGGCCGACGCCGAAGTGGAGTCGTCGCTGGAGTCCTATCGCGATGCACTGGTGCTGCTTTACGCCCAGGTCGCCCTGACCTACACGGACGTACGCACCCTGCAGGAACGCATCAGTTTCACCGAGGGCAACATCCAGACCCAGCGTGACGCCCTGGGGCTGGTTCAGGACCGCAACCGGGCCGGTCTGGCCTCGGATCTCGAGGTCCACCAGGCCGAACTCAATCTCTACCGCACCGAGGCGTTCCTGCCGAGTCTCCGGGCCGCCCTGACGGCGTCGATCAATCAGCTGAGTATTCTGCTGGGCGACTCGCCGGGTGCCCTGCATGCTCAGATGAGCGCCTCGGCGGATATTCCCCGGCCCGACAGCGACCTGCTGGTCGGTGTCCCCGGTGACCTGATTCGGCGCCGGCCGGACATACGGGCCGTCGAGCGGGCCCTGGCGGCACAGACGGCCCGTATCGGCGTGGCCACGGCGGATCTCTACCCGCGCTTCACCATCCAGGGTGATTTCACGATCCTCGCCACCGACACGGATGACCTTACGGACTGGCAGGACAGGCGCTGGTCCATCGGCGGATTTTTCGACTGGAACCTGTTCGACGGCGGCCGGGTCCGCGGCGTGATCGACATCGAGGACGCACGCACCGAGCAGCTGCTCTACCGCTATGAACAGACCGTTCTGTCGGCCCTGGAGGAAGTGGAGACCGCCATGTCGGACTTCACCCAGGAACAACAGCGGCGCCGGGCCCTGGACCAGTCCGCCACCGCGGCGCAGCGCTCGGTGGAGTTGGTGCTGATTCTCTATCGCACCGGCCTGACGGATTTTCAGAACGTGCTGGATATGCAGCGGTCGCTGTTCGAGCAGCAGGACCAGTTCGCGGACAGCGACGGCAAGGTGACGCGGGACTTGATCCGGATCTATGCGGCCCTCGGCGGCGGCTGGGATCCCGAAGACAATCCGCTGGACGAGTAGCCCTGGCAGGGTGATGAATCAGGAAAACAACATGTGCACAGCTTGGTTTCGCAGGTTTCGGCTCGCGGCACTGGTCCTGATGGCCCTCGGCGCCCTGAGCGGCTGCGAGGAACCCGTCGAAGAGCAGGAAACGGTCCGTCCCGTGCGGGTGATCCGCATCGTTCCCAGTGCGGCCATCGGCGATCGCGGGCTCCCCGGGCGGGCGGAACCCGTGGAGGAGGTCAATCTCTCCTTCGACGTATCCGGCACCATCGCCGAGCGCCCGGTGAACGTGGGCGACGAGGTGGAAGCCGGCCAGCTGCTGGCCAAACTGGACCCGCGCGACTACCAGAACCAGCTGGCCTCGGCGCGGGCCGCAAGAGACCGGGCCCGGGCCAATTTCGAGCGCGTCAAAATCGCGGCCGAATCGGGGGCGGTTGCCAAACAGGACCTGGATGATGCCCGGGCTGCCCTCGACGTGCGCCAGGCGGAGGTCAACATTGCGCAGAAGGCCCTCGAGGATACGGAGATCCGGGCGCCCAGGAACGGCAGTATCTCGGCCACCTACGTGGAGGCCTTCACGGCGGTTCAGGCCAAGGAACCGGTCCTTCGGCTGCTCGACACATCCAGCATCGAGATGGTGCTGCAGGTGCCGGAGAATCTGATCTCCTATGCGCCGCTGGTGACCGATATCCAGGTGGAATTCGACGCGTTTCCCGGCCGGACGGTACCGGCCCGGACCACGGAGATCAGTAACGAGGCCAGTCGTACGACCCGCACCTTCCCGGTCCGGATCTCGATGGAGCAGCCCGAGGATTTCAAGATCCTGCCCGGCATGGCGGGCAGGGCCCGGGGCCGGCTGCCCGAAGGCGCGGCGGGTCAGCCCCAGGGGTACCAGGTGCCCGCGGCCGCGGTCTTTTCCAGCGACGCGCGTAGCGAGGCCCAGCAGGACTTCGTCTGGGTGGTGGACACGGACACCAACACCGTCAGCCGCCGGGCCGTGACAACCGGGGGCCTGACCCGCTTCGGCATCGCGATCGCCGAGGGCGTGTCACCCGGAGACGTGCTGGTGGTCGCCGGGGTGAGCTCGCTCCGGGAAGGCCAGGAAGTCGTGCCCATGCTGCCCGAGGACGACGCATGAACCTGACGGCTGCCGCCATCGAGAACAAGGCGGTCACCTATTTCGCGCTGTTCCTGCTGCTGGCCTTCGGGGCTGCGTCCTATTTCAGCCTCGGCCAGCTCGAAGATCCCGAATTCAGTATCAAGACAGCCGTGGTCACGACCGCCTATCCCGGCGCAAGCCCCGAAGAGGTGGAACTCGAAGTCACCGACACGATCGAGAAAGCCATCCAGGAGATGTCCCAGGTCAAGGAGATCTACTCGATCTCACGCCCGGGCTTGTCCATCGTCCAGGTGGACATGAAGGACGAGTACTGGTCCGACCGGCTGCCCCAGGTCTGGGACGAGCTGCGCAACAAGATTTCCGACGCCACGCTGCAGCTGCCGCCCGGCGCGATGAAACCGGACATCGGCGACGACTTCGGGTTTGTCTACGGATTCCTGCTCGCGGTCACGGGGGAGGGCTTCACGTATGGCGAACTCGAGGACTTCGTGGAAGGGGCCCGCAAGGAGCTGAGCCTGGTGGACGGCGTGTCCCGCGTGGAGCTCTGGGGCGTGCAGCCCAAGGTGGTCTACCTGGACGTCTCCGAGCAGCAGATCTCGGCGCTGGGGATCTCCGGCGAGAGCATTCAGCAGACCTTGCAGGTGCAAAATGCCGTGGTCGACGGCGGCGCCGTGGAGGTCGTGGACCGGCGCTACCGGGTCACTCCCTCGGGTGAATTCTCCTCGCCCGAAGACATCGAGAACCTGTTCATCCGGCCGACGGTGACCGACGCGGCCCAGACGGGCGACCGGGTGGACCAGGCGACCGGAGAACTGCTTCGCATTGGCGACGTGGGCCAGGTCTCCGCCGGCTACCAGGACCCGCCGCCCACGATCATGCGCTACAACGGCCAGCCGGCCATCGGGATTGCCCTGGCCAACGTGGCCGGCGGCAACGTGGTGCACACCGGACGCAACATCGATGCCCGGCTGAACGAACTCATCCGGGCCACGCCGATCGGCATCGAGTTCCACAAGATTTCCTGGCAGGCCGACGAGGTCACCACGGCCATCAACAACTTCATGATCAGTCTGGCCCAGGCCGTGGGCATCGTGCTGGCCGTCCTGGCAGTCTTCATGGGCTGGCGCATGGGCGTGATCATCGGCACCAGCCTGGTTCTGACGATTCTGGCGACCTTCCTGGTCATGGCCATTTTCGGGATCGACCTGCAGCGTATGTCTCTGGGCGCGCTCATCATTGCCCTGGGCATGATGGTGGACAACGCGATCGTCGTGGCCGACGGCGTCTATACCCGGCTGCAGCAGGGAATGGACCGCAAGCAGGCCGCCATCGAGGCGGCCAAGCTGCCGGCCATGCCGCTGCTGGGTGCCACCGTCGTGGCGGTCATGGCCTTCTATCCCATATTCGCCTCCACCGCCGGCGCCGGCGAGTATTGCCGCACGCTGTTCACTGTCGTGGGCATCGCCCTGCTGGCCAGTTGGCTGATCGCCATGACCATCACGCCGATCCAGTGCATGGACATGCTGCCGGGGCCACCGGAGGACGGCGACGGCGAGCCGGCGGATCCGTACGACACGAAGTTCTTCAACGGCTATCGCGGCCTGCTGGAGTGGACCATCCGCAACCGGGTGCTGTTCGTCGGGTCGATGGTGGCGTTGCTGGTGGTCTCCGTTGTTGCCTTCGGCAACGTGAAACAATTGTTCTTCCCGGACTCCAGCCGCCAGCAGATGATGGTGGACTACTGGGCGCCGGAGGGGACCACCATCCAGAAGGTCTCCGAAGACCTGCGGCTGGCGGAGGACAAACTGCTGGAACAGGAGATGGTCACCTCGGTCTCCACGTTCGTGGGCCAGGGTCCGCCGCGCTTCTACCTGCCGGTGGACTCCGAGTTTCCCAATGCCGCTTACGGTCAGCTGATCGTCAACGTCACGGACTTCCGGCGTATCCCGGAACTCCGCGACACGATGGAGGCCTGGGGAGAGGCACAGGGCTTCGACGCCATGTTCCGGCCGCGGCTGTACGGCGTCGGGCCGTCGGACACCTGGCCGTTCGAGGCCCGGTTCAGCGGCCCGGCGGAGGCGGACCTCTCCGTGCTGCGCGAGCTCGGCAAGCGGGGCATGGCGCTGCTGGCCGAGTCGCCACTGGCCGTGGACACGCGGACCGACATGCGCCAGCAGAACCTCAAGGTCGTGCCGGAATACAGTCAGGAGCGGGCCCGCTGGGCCGGCGTGGACCGACAGAACGTGGCCGACGCCACGAAGCGCACCTTCGACGGACTGCAGGTGGGGCTCTACCGGGAGGGGCGTGATCTCATCCCCATCCTGCTGCGCCACACCGGCGATCAGCGTGACGCCAGCGCGCTCCCCGGCCTGCAGGTGGACCGGACCCTGTCCACGGAGACCGTGCCGCTGATCCAGGTCGTGAGCGACATTGCCACGCCCTGGGAAGATCCCAACATCATCCGCTTCAACCGCCGCCGCGCCATCACCGTGCAGGGCGGCCCGGCCTACGGGTTCACCTTCCCGCAGATGCACGATCAGACCCGGGCCGGTTTCGAGGCCATGGCCGAGGATCTGCCGCCTGGCTACGAGCTTGAATGGGACGGCGAGTACGCCAGTACGGTGGAGGCGCAGCAGTCGTTGCTGCCTGGCGTCATACCGGCCGTGGCGGTGATTCTGTTCATCATCGTGGCGCTCTTTAATGCCTACAAGCCGCCGCTGATCATCATCATGGCCATCCCGTTCGTGCTCATCGGCATCACCTGGGGGCTGCTGGCCACCGGGGCGGCCTTCGGCTTCGTGGCCCTGCTGGGTGCCATGAGTCTCTCCGGCATGATGATCAAGAACTCGGTGGTGCTGCTGGACGAGGTGAACATCGAACTGGGCCGGGGCCGGACGCCCTATCAGGCAGTCGTGAATGCCGGGGTTTCGCGTCTCCGGCCGGTGCTGCTGGCGGCCGCAACGACCGTGCTGGGCGTCATTCCCCTCATGCAGGACGTGTTTTGGATCGGCATGGCCGTGACCATCATGGCCGGGCTGTCGTTCGGCACGATCATGACCATGTTCTTCGTGCCCACGATGTATGCCTGGCTCTACAATATCCGGCCGCCCGAGAAGGGCTCGCCGGAGGTTTCGACAATGCAGGCCACCGCCTGACCGGGATCCCGGTCAGGCGGTGCATCCGCCTTGCTGCGCGCCGGTCTTGCCGGGCCGGGAGCAACCACTAGTCGTTCTGGTCGTTGCGGGGATCGACCGCATCCCGCGACGTTCCCCGGCGGTACTCGTCGTTCCAGACGACCTGGGTGCCGGTATCCACGGCGCCGCGATACATCCCGAACTTGAACCACGGGCCTTTCCGGGTCTCCACGGCCGTCGGGCCGCTGAAGTCGACGACCAGCTCGCCGTCCTTGTAGGCCCTGAGGAAGCCGTCGTTCTCGTATGACCACTTGACGTGATAGACCCAGTCCACCCACAGGCCCGTCGGGATGGCCTCCTGCCACAGGATGATGCCGTTCTGGCCACCTGGTGCCATGGTTGGATCCTCTAGCCAGCTCGTTCAATGCCGACATCAGCGGCGCGGCGGTCTATTTGCGCGGGCCTTTCCCTTTCGCCGGTGCGAAGAGAACTTTCTCGGCTTCCTCAGCCATCCGCGCATAGCCGGCATCGCTGGGATGCAGAAAGTCGCCACTGTCGTAGATGGGAAGCAAGCTCTCCGGATCTTCCGGGTTACGCAGCGCCAGGTCGAAATCGACGTACCCGTCGTGCATTTCCGTACCGCGGATCCACGCGTTGACTGCCTGCCGCTCGGCCTCTACTTCCGGGCTCCAATATCCCGGCACAAAGGCCTCAAAGCCCTTGCAGGGTGTGATCGTGCCCAGATAGATCTTCATATCCTGCGCCTTGGCGCGGGTGATGACCTGCTTGTATCCGGCGATGATTTGTTCGGCGCTTACGGGAGGCGGGAAAAAGGACCCACCAAGGCCAAGATCGTTGATGCCTTCCAGAAGAATGATCCGGGTCGCACCAGACTCGGTTAGTACATCGCGGTCGAGCCGCGACTGGCCATTGGGCCCGAAGACGTCGCTCAGGATCCGGTTGCCGCTGATACCTGCGTTGAGCACGGCCATTTTTGGTTGCCCCGGGGTCCGAGCGGCCAGCCGCCGCGCGAGTTCGTCCGGGTAACGCGCGTTGGTGTCGGGTGTCGAGTTGAAGCCTTCCGTTATCGAATCTCCCGTGGTCACTACGGCCTCGGTGTTCGGGTGGGCGAACACCTCAATACCGCTGAGCCAGAACCAGGAGAGCACCTCTTGCGCGACCGGCATGACATCACTGTCGGTAAAGTCCCCGGGCGGTGACACGTAGTTGGTTTGGTGTGACCTGGAGTGCACTGTGGGAGCCACGGTCGGACTCGCTACATACAGGGTTACGGCTACCGTCGACGTTGCCGCCAGATCGAAGTCCATCGGGTCGCTTAGCGCTTTTGCTCCCGCGGCTATCGTTACCGAGGGCTCCCCGCCAAAAGTCAGCGGCTCCAGCGTGCCGGGAACGATGGCTGGGCCGGCCGCAGGCACAGCGATGCTGGCTGATGCGATCTCGAGGGGCCCTTCGCCGAACAGGTTCGAGAACCGGACGCGGACACGATTCCCTCCAACGCTCACATAGACGATCTGGCGCAGTGTCTGGTTGTCAAAGGGCTCTCCAGCAATATCGGCGCTCGTGGCCCAGGTGCCGACCCAATGGCCGGTTTGCGCAGCCACACTGCCGGCGAACGCCAGTGATGATGCGAGAAGCAGGGTCGCGAATCCGCTGAGCCACCCGGACCGCCAGGATCCGGATTTCTGAGTCGTCTTGATTGCTAACGGTTGATTCCTGGTGGACATCGCTCCTCCCATCCTTCGTTAAGGCAGGCAGTCAGCTGGAGGCCGTAACAAGTCCTCGGGCACTCGCAGAGTAGGTCTTCGCAGCAAACGCCAGGGCATACTCGATCGGAAAACACCCAACAGCGTAGATGCCGTGGGCCTCCTCCGCCTTGTGCAACGCGGCAATGCCCATGCAGACAAAGGCCGTGCATCCGGGTCGCCGGACGGTGTTCCGGGCACGTTTTCGGTCCGCTGTGCCCTTCCTGTCGCCGCGCGTGTCAGTGGGCCTAACCGCGAGACAATGCATGGTTGGCTAGCGGCCTGCCCTTGCGCTGAGAGCTACTCTGGCTGCGGGACTGAAACCGGAGCCGGGCTTCGGGTGAGAACCCACAGAAAGCCCGGCTTGATCAGGATGGTCTCTAGGATGGGGTTCCCGCAGCAATATCCCTGAACAATCAAGTTTCGAACCCAAGACATTGTCTGAGTCGATGGATATCACCTGCCAAAAGGCGCTTGGAAGTGTCAGGCTCGCGAATCGTTGCCGGTTAGGCACGCCGGCGCAGGGCAATCAGCGCCGCGGCGGTCAATAGCTGCAGGGCGCCATACAGGAGCATGGTAAAGAGCACCAGGTCACCCAGTCGATTGTCGCCACCGGGCACGACCGGGAAAATCGAGGCTTTCAGCAGTACACCCAGATTGATGTTGCGCACCACCAGTTCCATTTCGATTGCCGTCGAATCGGCGCGTGAAAGGCCGAGCAGTCTCGGCGCCAGCCAGCCGGCCACAGCCAGAATCAGCAGGAGCAACAACACCCAGAGGACGTTCTGCGCACCGAAAGCCCCGATATCCAGGCGACCCGCGCTCGCGGAGCCGATCACGATCAGCAGGATCACGAACAATGAGATCCGGATGCTCCACTTCGAGACACCCGGAGCAAGGCGTGGCAGGGCGCGAAGGAAAGCCATTCCCAGCAGCAGCGGCAACAATAACGTAAAGGCGATGTCCCGGATGATCTGTGCCGCCGGCATCCGGAAGCTGCCTGGCAGGTATTCGGTGATCAGCAGCGTCAGGATCAACGGGGTCGTCAGCAGGCACGCCAGGGTGGTGATGCCGGTCACGGAAATCGACAGCGGCACATTACCGCGCGCCATGTAGGTAAAGATATTGGACGTCGTGCCGCCCGGAATGGCCGCGACCAGGGCGATGCCCGCCGCGAGACCACCGGCCACGCCGCTCAGCGAGATGAACGCCCACGCGATCAGCGGCACCATCAGCAGCTGGATGGCCGTCCCGAAGGTGACCGCTTTCGGCTCACGCAGAACGTCCCGAAAGTCGTCCGCGGTCAACGTCGCCCCCATGCCGAACATGGCCAGAACGAGCTGAACCGCAGCGAACCAGTACTCGTACTGGATGTAGAAATCACCCATGCCTTGTTCCCTGGCGGCGAACCGCGGCGCCCGTCATCGTCGACCGGCCCGGTGAGCGCCTACTGTGCCACCGTTGCACTCCGAAGTCCTACGGTTCTTGTTCCGGCGCTCGGGCGCATCCCCGCGGCCCGAATCGGGTAAAGCGACGGTTCCCGCCGGGGCAACGACAATGAGTGCCGCCTCGCGGCGGGCGCTGTGGTTGAATACCCGCTGGCCCTGCGTAACAACAATAACAATGCATCCATCCAATCTGCTGCACAGCCGCCGGGGCCGGTTCATCGCCTTTGGGACCCTCTACATATCGGAGGGGATTCCCTACGGCTTCTCGTCCACGGCGATGGTCATGTTCATGCGCATGGAGGGGCTGTCCCTGGAGCAGATCGGCGCGTTCGCGGCCGCCCAGCTTCTGCCCTGGGGATTCAAGTGGGCCTGGGCGCCGTTGATCGACATCGTCAAGCTGAACCGGTTCGGCGGGCGCAAGGCGTGGATCGTGCTGTGTACCACGATGATGATCGTCACCCTCGTGGGTCTGGCGCTCGTGGATTTCGAAACCCACTACGAATGGCTCATCTGGGCGGTGCTGTTGAACAACCTGTTCTGCGCCACCCAGGACGTTGCCATCGATTCGCTGGCCGTGAGTACGCTCAAGGAGGATGAGCGTGGGACCGGCAACGGCTTCATGTTCGGCGGCCAGTACCTGGGTATCGCCCTGGGCGGTGGCGGCGCCATCTACGTCTCTTCGCTGTTCGGCTTCAACGCGTCGCTGGCGTTCATCAGCATCCTGTTGTCTCTCACCCTGTTGTTCGTGCTGGTCTTCATCAGAGATCCGGCGGTGGATGCGCCCGCGGCCGCGCAGCAGTCACGGCCGGTTGCCCATTTTTTCGCCACTGTGAGGGACTTCGTCGTCGACGTGTACAGGAGCTTCTGGCGGTCCGGCCGCGGCCCCATGATGGGTGTGCTCTTCGCGCTGCTGCCCACCGGTGCGATGGCGCTGGGCTATGCCATCCTGGGAACGCTCCAGGTGGACTACGGATTGCCCCAGACGTCCATTGCCCAGATCTCGGTAATGAACACCATTGCCGGCGGGATTGGCTGTCTGATCGGCGGGACCCTCGGCGACCGGTTCGGCATCAAGCGGATGACCGCCACCTTCTATGTGATGACGACTCTGCCCACCGTGTACCTGGCGACAAAGATCGCCACGGTGGGCCTTGCGGGAATCAGTATTGCGGAGCTGTACAGCGCCATCGTGCTGCATGGCCTGCTGTTCGGCGCCGCGTTTGCCCTGAAGTCGGCCATCTTCATGGGCCTGACCAACCCGATCGTGGCGGCCACGCAGTTCACCGGCTACATGGCCATGGGCAACCTGGCCATCAGCATGGGGAACTTCTGGCAGGGCATGGTCGCGGAACGCATGGGTTACGCCGCTGCCCTGTACCTGGACGCGTTCGTTGTCGTCATCGCCCTGGGCATACTGCCCCTGCTCAAGAACCGGGACCCCATACCGGAGCTGGGCGTCGGGGAGCCGGTGGTTGTGGTGGACTGACCCGGACTCAGCGGGCTCAAAGTGAAAAACGGCGCGGATCTGCGCCCGCCAGTCGCTTGACTGGGCCGGGGGCTTCCAGCATCGTCCGGCGATGGCATTCGACCCTGAAGCGGCAACCGCGGACTACATCGATTCGCTGGGTGCGGAGGCGCTTGCAAGGGCGGCTGAATACACCGCCGGTAATCACTGGCTGTTGCTCTGGAACCTCGTTGTCAGCGGCCTGATCACCTGGCTCATCATCCGTTGGGGCGGGCTGGACCGGCTGAATGCGCGGCTCGGTCGTCGCGGTCCGAATTTGCGGGTGTTCGTGGTGGGCCTGGTTTTTTTCCTGGTGTCCTCGCTCCTGAGGCTCCCGTGGACACTCTACGAGGACTGGTGGCGTGAACTCGGCTACGAACGCAGCAGCCAGCCGCTGGCGGACTTCCTCGGCCAGGGCGCGATCGGCATCGGCGTCTTCGCGTTTCTGGCTGCCCTGTTCTTCGTCGGCCTCTATGCCTTGATCCGGCGCGCCGGATCCCGGTGGTGGATCTGGTCGGGCGGGCTGACCGCCGCGGCCTTGTCGGCGTTCCTGCTGGCCGCGCCGGTCGTTATCGAGCCGCTGTTCAACGACTTCAAACCGCTGCCCGACGGCGAAGTGCGTCAGGCACTGGTCGAGATGGCGGATGAGGCCCGTGTGCCGGCCGAGCGAATCTTCGTCTATGACGGTTCGCGGCAGTCGAACAACTTCACCGCGAACGTGTCGGGTGTCGGGGGGTCGGCGCGCATCGCGATCTCGGATATTGCCTTAAAGGGCGCGTCCCTGGACGAAGTCAAGGCGGTGACGGGACACGAGATCGGCCACTACGTGCTCGGCCACGTCTGGCGAATGGTCACCATGCTGTCGGTCCTCGCGATCCTTGCCTTCTTCCTGATCGACCGTCTGTTTCCCCGCTTCGCAAGGGCATTCGGCAGCCACGCAACGCTGGCCGACCCGGCGGGTCTGCCGGTGCTGATATTCATGCTGGCCCTGTTCTCGCTGGTGAGTGAGCCGGTGACCAACGCGTTTACGCGTATCGGCGAGATCGAATCCGACCAGTACTCCCTGGAAACCGTCAACCTGCCGGATGCCCTGGCCTCGGCGCTCGTGAAAACGGCCGAGTACCGCAATCCGAGGCCGACGCGGCTGCAGGAGATGCTGTTCTACACGCACCCGTCGGTGGAGCGCCGCGTCCGGCGGGCAATGGATTGGAAAGGGCAGCACCCGCCGGACTGACGGGTCATTTTCAAACCGGCCAGTGACTGCCGGACAGGATGGCGGTCCGCCATCCTGCCGTCGACGCCTTCGCCGGGCTCCGTATCCGGCTACCAGGGAATCGGCTCGCCCTTGAGATCGTAAAACTTGCCGTTGTCCTCCGGCCCGAGTCCCTCGATGACGTCGATCAGTCCGGCGACGCTTTCCGACACCGTATAGGTCGCATTGGCCCCGCCCATGTCGGTCTGCACCCAGCCGGGGTGGACCACGGTGAAGATGAAGCCGTCATCGCGGAATTCTTCGCTGAGGATCTTGTTGACCTGGTTCAGCGCCGTCTTGCTCGAACGATAGGCGTACCAGCGGCCGTTGGAGCGCTCGATGCTGCCGAGCCCCGAGGACATGCCGATCACCGTCTTGCGTTCACCCGCCCGGAGATTCGGCATCAGCGCCTGGGTCACCCGCAGCGGGCCGAACGTATTGACCGCAAGGGTCCGCTCGAAGGCGTCGAAGTCCACCTTGTCCAGCGTCACATCCTCGCGGGGAAAGATGCCGGCGTTGTTGATCAGAATGTCCACCGGCGTGCCGTCCAGACGCTGCGCGAACGCCGCTACGCTGGTCGGGTCCGCGACATCCAGGGCTTCCACCCGGTCCGCGACCGCCTTCAGATCTCCCGCATCGCCCGGTTTCCGGGCCGTGCCGATAACCGTATAGCCCTTCGCCTTGAGCTGGCGGGCGTACTCAAGGCCGATACCCCGGTTGGCCCCCGTCACCACGACGGTTCCCTCCGCGGCGAGCGCACCGAAAGACGACAGGGTGAGGCCGAAGGCCAGTACGGCGGCAAGCGTTTTCTTCATCTCGATGATCTCCAGATGCCTGTGCCCGCGGAAAACAGTCCGGCGGCGGGCGATGGTTGTGTCATGAATAACAGTTCTCGTTCGTCGATCTGCGGCAAGTCGATGCGCGCGGGCGTCCGCCGCGCATCGACCAGGGCCCGGCGCAGCGCGCGTGGCCGGCGGCCATCATTCGCCAGTGGCTGGCGTTGCAGCGGCGAGACGGGCGAAACGCGGATTGTCGCGCAGGAAGTCCCAGCGCGGGTGAAGACGCAGGTCCCACCGGGTCGGCCCACCGGGCTGGTCCAGGTAACGTTCCAGAATATCGAGCCCCTCATCGGTCTGTCCGGCCAGAGCGAGAACCCGCCCCGCGCTGACCGTCACCTCCGGTCCGTCGAAGGCATCCAGGGCCACCGGGTCGGAAGCCAGGATGCGACGGGCGAGACGGACACCCTGCTCGGTCTGCCCGATCCGCACGTAGGACTCGGCGCTGATGGCTTTCCACGTCAGCCAGTTGACGTTGTCGCCCGCCTCGAAAGGCGCGAGCGCTTCCACTGCTTTCGCGGCGTAGCGTTCCGCCGTGGCCTCATCGCCCATGAAGCCGTAGATCCAGCTCTTGAGATAATAGGCGCCGCCGGCGGGGAAGCCCGCAAACATCTCCGCATAGTCGTCGGTCAATTCCAGGGCGCCCTGTAAATCGTCTTTGGCGAACAGGACGAACAGGTTGGCCACAAAGAAATCCGGATGCAGCACGGGCTCGGCGCCGGCAAGGACTGCGGCGGCCCCATCCAGATCACCGTAGCCCGATCGGTAGATCTCCGAGCGCAGGGCCCTGAACACGGAATCGTCCGGATGCGCGCTCAGCAGCGCGTCGGCATATTCGGCAGCGGCGGGCCAGCGGCGCGCGGCAACCAGCGTTTCCAGCCGGAGGCGCTTCTTGCTCATGTCGCCAGGGTCGAGCTGGGTGGCCGCTCGCAGGCTTTCCATCGCCTCGTCCCACATTCCCAGCCGCCGCTGGGTTACGCCCAGGGTCTCGAGGATCGTGGCGTTGTTCGGGAAGCGCTCGTGCGCCGCCTCGAGTTCTTCCAGCGCGCGTTCGTAGTTATTGAAACCCCGGTAGTAGTACTCGGCCAGCGCCGCCCGCGCCTCCGGCAGGTCGGGCTGGAGGTCGAATGCCCGGTCGATGGACGCCTTCGCCAGGTCCAGGCGCTGTGCCGACCGGTCCACTTCCAGCCAGTACATGTTGGTGTGGACGGAACCCAGCTTCGCGTGAGCCACCGCGAAGTCCGGGTCCAGCTCGACGGCTTCCTGAAGCAGCGGCTCCATCGCCGTGATCTGCGAAGCGCTGTAGACGCTGCCCCGGCCGATTTCGCGAGCCATGGCGTACTGGTCATAGGCGTCGATGTTTCGGGTCGGCACCTGCTGCAAGGCCTGTTCTTCGTCGACGGATAGCCGGGCCTCCAGGGCGGCCACGATTTCCCGGGCGATTTCCGTCTGGATCTCGAAGACATCGGAGAGATCGCGGTCGTAGTTCTCCGCCCAGAGATGTTCCTCGGTCTTCGCGTCGATCAGCTGGGCCGTCACCCGGACCCGGTTGCCGGCCCGGCGTACGCTGCCCTCCACGACATGGTCGACGTCCAGCTCGGCCGCAATGGCGGCGATGCCCCGCGGGTCGTCGGCAAAGGTCTGGACCGAGGAACGGGCGATGACCCGCAGGTCCGCGATCTTGGCGAGATAGGTGAGGATGTCCTCGTGTACGCCGCTGGCGAAAAATGCGTTGTCGGCGCTCTCGCTCATGTTCTCGAAGGGCAGCACCGCGATGGACTTCGGTCCGGTCTCCGGGCCGGGCGCGTCGTTCCCGGCCCAGTCATGGGTGGCCGCGAAGTAGGCGAGGGCCACCGACAGCAGCGCAATGATGGCGAGGTCCGTCCGGCGCCCCGGCTTCCGGGTCCCGGACTCGCTGCGGTCCACGTCGGTTTCCCGCTTGATGCCCTCCGGCGTGATTTCGAAAATCCAGGCGAGCAGCAGGGCAACGGGCAGGCCCAGGGCCAGGGCCAGCAGCAGCGACTGCATGGCCCACGACGGCGCCTCGAAGTTTTCCAGCACGAGGTCCGCGACCTGGGCGACAAGCCAGGCCGCGACCGTATAACCGATGCCCACGCGGATGACGTTGCGCTGCTTCAGTTCGCGGAAAAACGACGTAGATTTCTGCGTCATGGCATTGGGGTCTGGGGCTCGAGATGAGAGAGGAAAGATCCATTCTACTGTCAAGCACCCGCTCGGGCAGTGGCGGGCGAATCCGCGGAACTCAGCGAGCCCCGCGTGCCCACCGTCCGTTCACGCCTTCGACCGCGCCGCCCCCGTCCCGTTCCCGCGGCCCGGCATCAGGCGCAAACCAGTTACCCCCAGTGATCTCCCGCGGGCCCCCCCCGGGCCTTGGCGAAGCACTAAAGTGCCGGGCCGGCATCCTCCCCGAGCAGCAGCCGGCGCAGCATCGGGATAGGTGGGCCGCCGCGAGAGAGGAAGGTGTCATGGAATGCACCCCAGGCCTCGCGGCCGCCCCGGTCCGCGGTCCAGTCCTCCCGGAGCTGGCGGATCATGAGCTTGCCCAGCGTAGAGTTGAGTTAGCCGGGGTCGTAGGTGCCCCGGGCGGCCTGCTGGCGGGCGTTGCCCGGGTCCTGGAAGGCCTGTTCCCGGAACAGGGTTTCGCATTCCGCCACGCTCATGCCCTGGGTATGCAGCCCGATGGCGCAGAGGTAGCGGGCGTTGCGGTACAGGGCCTTGTTGATCTGTCCGATACGGAACTCGGCGTTTCCGCCGGGCAGACCGCCCGCGAGCCCGGCTTCGGCCATCATCTCTTCGGTGTAGTGGGCCCAGCCTTCGGCATAGGCGTAACCCACGAACAACTGGCCGATGGGGCTCGCGGTCCGGTTGGAATGCAGAAACTGCAGGAAGTGCCCGGGCCAGACCTCGTGCACGGAGGTGGACATCAGGTCGGCGGCGCCGGGAACGTAATCGAACTGCTCCTGCTCCGGCCAGCCCGGATCCGGCGGCGCGATGTAATACGTGGACGGCATGCCGGCCTCGTAGGGGCCGGCGACGTAGATGAAGGCGAAGTTGCTGCGTGCGTACGGGGGCGCTTCTTCCACGAAGATGGGGTCGTCAGCCGGAATGCTGGCGAGCTGCTCCTGAAGCATGAATGCCTTGATCCGGTCGAGCTGGTCCCGGGCTCCGGCCACGGCGCCGCCGGCCGGTTTGTTGGTGTTCATCGCCGCCATGCAGCCTGGGCGGTCGGTCCCGGGCGCAAAGGCCGCACAGGCTTCATCCAGCAGCGCGAGATTGCGCTCGAGGTCGGCGCGGCCGAGCTCGGCCAGCCGCTCCAGCGGAATCTCGACCTGTTCGGTTTCGCGCAGCATGGCCGCGAACAGGTCGGGTCCCAGGGCGAAGTTTTCGGTGGCCGTGTCCCGCTGACCCTCGAACCAGGAGCCCAGCTCGGCCAGCGACATGGCCGCCTGGCCGATCGCCTCGTTGAATTCCGCGACCCGTTCCGGATCGTCCACGTCCGCGAAGGCCGACGGCACGTCGTCAATGAAGTAGCGCGACATGCCGTTGAAGCGGGCGACGCCCAGTTCTACCCAGGTGCGGGGCATCGGCGTTTCCAGATTGTCGCGGATCTGCTCCAGGGCCACCGGCAGGTTGCGCGCGAACTCGGTCATGTGGCGCATCCGGGTTTCCGCCGGGGCGTAGGGCTTGGTGACGTAGACCGAGGGATTCAGATAGTCCGAGCCCCAGTCGAAATAGGCCTCGAGGTTGCGAAAGGGCCAGCGTGCGTCGCGCATCCAGAACAGGTTTCGATCGAGCACGGCCAGCAGGTACTCGCGGTCGAAGCGCTGCCCCGGCGACAGGGCATCGGGATCCACGGCTTCCACGCGGGTCTTCCAGCCGGCCAGGCGATCGATTTCGGCACCTATTCCGGCGCGGCTCCAGTCAGGGAAACGACCGGCGTACTCGGTCTTGCCGGCGGCAAACGCGGCAATGGGATGCGCGTCCAGCCATTCGCTGACGAACCTTGCGCTCAATTCTTCCCAGTCGATGGTTTCTTCTGCGGCGACCGGCTCTGCCGTCCGGGGCGGTGCGGAAGCCGTGGCCGCGGGTTCGGCGGGCTCGCGATCGCCACAGCCGGCCAGGACAAGAACAGAAGATACGAACACACATCGCAGCGTTCGGCGCATGAATGGCTCCGTCAACAGAAGGGACAATGCGAGGAGGGGTGCCTCGTCGCCAGAAAGTCGCGGCGAGTCTAGCGCAATTCGGCAGGCGCCCGGAAAAGGCGTTCGGGACCGGGTCCCGGCTGGCCGATCAAGCGGCATGACGTTCGAAGCGCAGCGGCCCCTGGCCGGGCACGCGGTCTCAGGCGGGCGAGGGGGCCAGCTGCGTGCGGGGCATTTTCCATAGTAGCCACGCCGCCCACATCCAGATCACGATGCCCGGTATCAGCAGCTTCAGTACCGTGGCCGGTGTGTCCTCGAATGCGCTCCCAATGCCGCCCGCGGCGGCGAGGGCCACGAAGTCGAACCCGGCGTGGACGGCGATCGGCAGCCAGATGGACTGGTCCCGTGCCCGGGCACAGGCAATCACCGCACCCACCGCCGAGGCGAACACGCTTTGGGCGAGAATGACCGCCACCGCGTCGCTGGCCAGCAGGCCGCCCAGGTGTGCGGCACCGAATGCCAGGGCGGAAATCAGGACGCGCCGGCGCATGGACTGGTCCTCGAACCAGTGGAAAACCAGTCCGCGGAACATGAGCTCTTCGGCGAACCCCACGCAGAAGGCAACGGCGGCAAGAGCGGCCAGGGTCCCGGTGTCCGGCAGGGCCAGCGGCCCCGACATGATCAGGATCATCAGCAGGAACAGGGGCCAGTAGATCGGCAGAGTCCGGAAGTTCGTCGCGCCTGCCAGCCCGGAGGCGGCCCCCTGCCGGGTGATGAGCACGTAGGCCAGCAACAGCACCGCAAGCAGTGACTTGTTGAGGAGGTAGTAGTGGGCCTCCGACGCCATGCCGCCGAAGCCCCATCCCATGAGGCGGCCGTAAATCGTGGTCGCGGCGAGCAGAATGACGAGCCGGATGAGGCCGGGATGGAGATTCATGGCGTGGCCCTAATGCGAATGTGGGTTCACATTAGCACGAAAGAGCATTTTTGTGAATATCTGTTCACATCTGCTATCGTCCCGGGCATTCGAACCCGGTAGCAAGCCATGGAACCCGTCCTCACACCCCGGCAGGCACGCTCGCAGCAAACCCAGGAACGGTTGCTGGAAGCCCTGGAGTCTTTGCTGGATGATCGCGTGTTCGAGAAAATCACGATCCAGGACATCGCCGAAGAGGCCGGTGTGGCCGTGGGGACCATCTACCGGCGCTTCCGCAACAAGGAGGCGCTGCTCCCGGTCCTGTACCGGCGGCTCGACGGGAAGATGGACGCCTGGGCGGCCACGGTCTGGCGGGGCCGGATCAAATCCGGGGCGGCTGACGATGGCAGCGCGCTGCGGGCCGTGCTGCGCCGGCTGGTCGTGGCCCATGTACGTTTTTACCGGGACAACGCCCCGATTCTGCGCACGCTGTATTTGCAGGTGAGGCTGGATGGCGAGCTGGCGAATCCAGCGGTCGCCACTCGTCGCCGGGATCTCTATCAGACGCTCCTGGAGCCGGTGTGGGATGCCCTGAAGGCGGCCGGCTGGCCTGTGCCCACGCCGTCCCGCGCCAAGTGCTTCGTGCTGCTGTTGCTTGCGCCGATGACGGAGCGCTGCCTGTTCCCGGACAACACGCCCGCCTCCACGCTGACCATGTCGGACCGGCAGTTCGTGGCCGAACTCACCGAGGCCCTGTACCGGTATCTTTCTCCCTGACTGGCCTGCCGTTGGCGAAAGCACGGCGGGTCGGCCCTGTCAGGAAGGCTAATAACCCGGGGCGTGCACGGCAGGGCTGGACAGGGCAACCGGCGAGAACGACACGATCACCTGCGTGAAGTGCGCCTGATGCCTGCACCAACTCCATCCGAATATAGGGACGCGCTTCGATTGCCTTGCGCCGACGGCACCGGAGAGTTGGGGGCACATCTGGATCCAGACGGTCCCCTGCTAGGGCTGGAACACCATCCTCGGGCTTTTTGGCCCGCTGGAGTCCTTCTGCGACGAGACGTGGATGCCGGGAGACCCCGAACTGGTTGAATAAACGAACCGCGGGACCCGGCTGCCGCTGCACGAGCCGACGGGCCAGGGTCAGGCAGGCTTCGGGGGCGGTCGGCTCAGCCGATGAAAGCACAGGCCGCCGAGGGCACCTGCGGCGCCCTGACCGATCAGACCGGCCGTCGTCCGGGTGGCCGCGACGGGGGTGAGACCCAGGGCGGCCCGCATGATCAGATGCAGGGCCACGACGGCGGTAAATCCGGCCAGCGCATACAGCAATGCCCGATGCCGCGGCAGGCGCCTGGTCAGGCCTGCGGCAACCGGCAGGCCGATGGCAAAGGCGCCGGCAATCAGCGGCAGGTAGCTCGATGCCATGCCGACGAGGTCGTGGGCGGTTGTGGCCGCCCAGTCACCGAAACCGACCTGCATGCCGAGCATCTGCAGATTGCCGAGATTGGACTGGGTGGCCAGCGTGCTGGCCAGGACGTAGGCCAGCAGGACCGCGGCAAAAAACACCTTGAGCACGCGAATCATGGCGCCGGCTTCGTCCGAAAGGTGCGACTATAGTGACGCGATATCTGGCGGTTGGAAACCCTGTTATGACCCATTCCCGTCTGCTCCGGGATACCGTGCTGGTCCTGTGTCTGTTGCTGTCGGCGGGCCTCGCCCGGGGCGACGGCTACGAGCTGGACATCGTCGCCGAGAGTCTCGACGAGCCGTGGTCCGTGGCCCTGCTGCCTGACGGCAGCTTCCTGGTCACCCTGCGGCCCGGCAGGCTCGTCCGGATCGACGGCGACGGCCATCAGCGGGACGTGAGCGGTGTGCCGGATACCTACTATGCGGGGCAGGGTGGCTTCTTCGATATCGTTCTGCACCCGGATTACGCGAGCAACCAGAGCGTCTACCTGTCATATGCTCATGGGACATCGAAGGGCAACGGCACCGCCGTAATGCGCGCGCGTTTCGACGTCAGCATGCTGGTGGACGCCGAGCAGATCCTGCTGACGGAGCCCTTGAAGGACACGCCGCAGCACTACGGCGGGCGCCTGCTGTTCCTCCCCGACGGCACACTGCTGGTGTCCACCGGCGATGGCTTCGATTATCGGGAAGCGGCGCAGGACATCCATAGCGAACTGGGCAAGGTGCTGCGTATCAGTGACGACGGGTCCGTCCCCGCGGACAATCCGTTTGTCGCAGACGGCGCGAACCGGGTCTGGACCTATGGCCACCGCAATATCCAGGGGCTGGCCCTCGACGGCGACAGCGGCCGTGTCTGGATGCACGAACACGGACCACGGGGCGGTGACGAGCTCAACCTGCTCGAGCCCGGCACCAACTACGGCTGGCCCGCGATTACCTATGGCGTGGATTACAGCGGCGCCCATGTTTCGCCGTTCACCGAGGCGGACGGGATGGCGCAGCCGCTGAAGGTCTGGGGCCCGACAAGCATCGCGCCCTCGGGCATGGCCTGGTACGGCGGCGAGCGGTTTCCCGACTGGCGTGGCGACCTCTTCGTGGGCGCGCTGGTCAGCAGGGAAGTCCGTCGCCTGGAAGTCGTCAACGGCGAGGTGACGGATGAGGAGGCGCTGTTTACCGAACTGGGAGAGCGTATTCGCGACGTCCGTGACCTGGGTGACGGATTCCTCTACCTCCTGACTGACGGTCCCGAGGGCCGGCTGATTCGTGTGCGCCCCGCCACCGGGAAGCCATAGCCGGCAGTGACCCGGTGATCAGCGGGGCCCGTTAACCGGGGCCCGCGTGTGGCCTGTCCGGGTCTGCACCGAAGCTTGCCGGTTCCCCGCTGTCCACTGCCTCGGGTCAGGTCCACCCGTAACCGGAACATTCGGCATCTGAGGGGCGCCCCTGGGTTCGGTCCGGTCGAAGGGTGGGGTTGCGCACGAGCCATTCCGGGGCGAAGAGGTCTTCTCTTGCAGCGCAATGGTGGTTCGGTGGAGCGGCGCAGGAGTCACGCCGAAGATCCAGCGCTTTGGGCGAGACGGAACGAGACGACGTTGAGGCGCAGGCCTCTCCTGACGGAGCATCTCGGCAGAAGAACCTGCTCTTCCGGTTGGGCCTGCCGGGCGCGTGAACGGCCTCACGCGAACTGAAGCGATCCGGAGGCGGCGTCGTGAACCTGGCGGCAGACGGTTGGATTTCGGGATCGAGGCCGCCGGGCGTGCCAGCCCGGCCCGATTTGTATTCCACGTGCTCTGAGATCCGCGGCCGCCGCCCTTTAGAGAATCTTCTCCAGGCTGGCGGCGAGATCCATGGCGCTGGTAAACGCCGCCTCAACGCGGCCGTCCACGCACCAGTCCCCGCAGGCAGCGAGCCGCCTGTCCGGATCAACGAACGAGGCCGGCCCGGTCCGGGTGTCGGCCCTGGCGTATCGCCAGCGGTGCAGCCGGCAGATCTCCGCTTCCCCCAGCCTGTCGCCGGTCACCTCGGAAGCCGCCTCGATCATGACGGACTCGATCTGTTCGGGCTTTTCGTCCATGTGAGCTTTGCTCCAGTCCGAGGTGCCGTGGACCACAAGGGAACAGGCTGCCGGACGCCCCGGCTTGCTGCTGTCCACGGCGATCCAGCGGATCTCGCTGCCGCGTATCCTGGCCGCCTGCCAGTCCAGGAGCGGCTTACGCCGCAGTCCCAGCATGAGCGCGAAACAAGCGCTCATCCCGATCGCCCCGACCGCTCCTCGTCCGGCGAAATCCTCGGGCAGCAGGCGGTGAGCCTGGGGCGCCGGCGCAGTGACCACCACCCAGTCCGCCTCGGTCACGACGGCATCGTCCTCGTCCAGGAGACGCCAGCACCGCCGGTTGTGCACGACTCTTGCCACCGGGCGTTGCCACTTCAACCGCAGACCCGCGGCGAGGTGGCGGCCGAGGCCGTTCATGCCGGGCAGGGCGACGAGGGGTGGCGCCTCCGCTTCCTCCGCCACCTCACCAAGGACCTTGCCGTCTGCCACGTCCACGACACGCGCCGGCCAGGGGGCAACCACACCCTGCTTGATCAGGGGCCCGACGAATGCCCGAAACGCCTCTGTCCGGGCACGGAAATACTGGGCCCCATGGTCGAACTGGTATCGCCCGTAGCGGCGGGTGGCCATGCGTCCGCCCAGCGAACGGGATTTCTCGACGACAGTGACGTCCGCACGATCACGCAGGCGCCGGGCGAGCACCAGGCCGGCGAGACCGGCGCCAATCACGGCCACCCGGGTCACGGCGCCAGCACCAGCGCCGTCAGCGACAGGATCACGATCGCGGTGATATTGCGGCGCAACGCCAGGTAGTGCTCGGTGAGCACTCCGGACCGGCAGAGAGCGTAGTCCACGTAGAGGAGGTAGAGAAACAGCACGGCCATGACGCCCAGGGCCAGCTTCGGCGGCCCTGCCAGGAAGGCGGCCCAGGCAACCAGCGCCACGGCATTGCTGGCCACAAAGAGGTGGCCGGTAGCGGCGTCATCGGACGTCAGATGAACGCCCCACAGCACCCCGGCCATGAACGACACGATGGTGAGGCCGTAACTGGCTGCCAGGCGCTCCAATGATTCGGCCGGCCCCGGCACGGACACGCCGGCCAGTGCCGCTACGGCGCAGACCACGAACGGAATCGCGCCCGCGTAGGCCAGTGCTTTGTAGAGTTTCTGCTTGGACATCTCGGGGTCGATCCGGCGCTTTTCCTCGGGTTTCCCTGGCGGCCGGCAGCCTGCGGTTTCGTGGGCCGATGCCGACCAGATGTTGTCCCTGGCCTAGCCCAGGGGTGGCTTGGTCAGGCGCAGCGTGATTTCCTCCGGGCAGCAGGCGGGGCGGGTCCGGACGGCGAGCATGGCGGCTTCGGCCACGTCCTCGGGCGCCAGCATCCGGCTTCGATCCGCGCCCTCGACACCGGCGGTCATGTCCGTATCGACGAACCCCGGATTGATGAGCACGACCTTGATCCCGTGCTTCCGCAGCGCCTGGTAGCAGCTCAGGCTCCAGCCCCGCAGTGCATGCTTGGTGGTCGCGTATGCCCCGGCGGCCTCCATGCCCTCGATGGCGGCCACGCTGCCGAGGTTGATGATCGTGCCCCTCTCACGCTCCACCATGGCCGGGGCCAGCCGCCGGGTCAGGTGCATGGGCGCGAGCACGTTCAGCCGCAGGCCTCCTTCCCATTCGCCGGGATCACCCGCCAGTGCCGTGCCGTCAACGAACGCGCCCGCGTTGTTGACGAGAACGTCCACGCCGTCCTGGTCCAGAAGTTCCTTGCACAGGTCCTCCACCGCGCGGCTGTCCGCCAGGTCGAGGCGGCGGACGGAGACCGCGTCGGCGCCGTCGGCACGGCAAAGGGAGGCGGTCTGCTCGAGATCGTCGGCGCCGCGACTGACCAGGACCAGTCGAGCGCCTTCACCGGCCAGCGCGCGGGCGATGGCCCGGCCGATACCCCGGCTGGCGCCCGTGACGAGTGCGGTCTGATCTTCGAGCAACACGGCTACCTCGGCTGCGGGAACTCTGGCGTCTCCGGCACAGCGTAGTCGACCCGCCGGACCATCGCCGGGTTCAACCCGCAAGGTAACGGCGCAGGGGCACAGTCAGAATGGACGAATCTGCGCGGCGGGGCAGAGTTCTGCCACGCCCCCGCGACTCTCACAGCGGTACAAAACTCACCATGAGGGCGGTTATCAGGTAGGTGACGATGAAGGGCAGCACGAGGTAGCCGACCACATCCCGGGCGTAGAGCCGAACACCCGCGCCCATTACCGGCAGGATGATCAGGAGATAGAACGGCTGCAGCAGGTTTGTGGACGTCTCCCCATAGGCCACCGCCATGGCGACGCGGGCCACGAGCCCGTCAGGATCGATTCCTTCGAGTGCGGCGAGGGATTTTGCTGCTTCCGTCATCGAAGGCCCGATGACCGCCCATTCTCCGCCGGCCGAGGGGATGGCGAAGTTGACCGCGGCGCCGGCGAACTGGGCGAGCGCCGGCAGCGTGTTCACCGACGCATGGCTGATGATCCAGTCCGAGACGATCGTGGCCAGGCCGCTGAAGCTCATGATGCCCATGATCCCGGCATAGAAGGGATACTGGAAGATGATGCCCGAGACGTTGGCGCAGGCCCGGCGCATGGCGACGACGAAGCGCATAGGCGTGCGGTGGGCAAGCATCCCGACCATCAGAAAGATGAAGATCATGATGTTGAGATCGAGGGAGAAGCCCCGCTCCACGAAGTGCACCACCACATAGCCGAGCCCCGCGAGAGCTACCATGGCCTGCAGGATGGCGCTGCGGTTCAGCCGCTCCGCCGGCGTTCCTTCGGCGAGCGACATCGCCGCGGCCTCTTTCTCGACCGGGATCTCCGCGGCCTTGTCTGCGTGGAGCATGTCCTCGATGGGGGTGGCGTCCGTCCGCCGCGGGCGCAGCAGCACCATCAGCCCCGGGATCAGCAGCAAGTAGACTCCGGCGAAGACGAGATTCAGGCTGCTGCCGAGCGTCCGGTCGATGCCCAGCGGGGCGTCGAGCACGCCGGTCTCGATGAGGAAGTTGCCATCCGTGTTCATCAGCAGCGGAATGGAGCTGGAGAGGCCGCCGACCCAGATCTGGCTCGACACGTAGACACAGGCGGTGAGGTAGGCGTAGTCCAGGCCGCGCACCCGGAGCGCCATTTCCCGGGCGAATACGGCGGTCAGTACAACCCAGCCCCAGCTGACGAGAACAAGCATCCCGCCGACAAGCGTGACCAGAAAATAGACATGGGCGGGCCGGTCGACGCTGCGGCCGAGCCGGTCGATAACGTTCCGGGCCGCGGGAGACAGCGCGATCGCGTAGCCCGTGGTCAGGATCAGCACCATCTGCATGCCGAAGCCCAGCAACGCCCAGAATCCCTCGTACCAATGGCCGAGCACCGCGACCGGTGGGCTGTCGGTGAAGGTCACCGCGAGCAGGCCGATGATCAGGGTCAGTCCGAGGGCGAAGACGAAGGGGTCGGGAATCCAGTGCCGCAGACCCACGGCGAGTGACTGACCCAGTCTTTGAAGCATGCAGCGGCCTCCTTGGCCGGGCAGCATGCGTCTCCCGGGCAGCGCCCGTCAATTGTCGCGGGCGCAGCGGGAGGCTGCAAAAGGTCGCCGTCCCGGTGGACCGCCCGGCACATGCACCCCTCTCGCCAGTGTGAGCTCTGCAACTCATTCCCTCGGATCTGGAATCACCGGGGCGTACTCGCTGTCGTACCCTTTTCTGGCAGTGATCACCCGAGCGGCCCCGCAGGTTGAAGGCGACCACAACGGCCGGCGCCGCCGAAAGATGTTTGCGCGCACCATGGCCCGGGACTATGAGGGTGCCCTGGAAGCGCTGACCATGATGCCCGATTCAACGCAAGACGCACGGCCGCCCGCCCTCGGTGTCCCGGACAAGCTGCTGGCCGAACTCCAGATCCGCTGGTTCATGGGGGACGACGAACGGGCGAAGACACTACTGAAAGAGGCGCGGTCGATCCTGCAGAAACGTATTGCCGACGGGAGCCAGCACGACACTCGCGCCCTGCTGGGAGAGGCGAAGCTGGCGGCCACGGAAGGTGACTCCCCGGAAACGCAGCGGCTGATCCGGCGGTGGTATCGCGAGGGTGCCTGGGATGTTCCGGAGCGGGTCCAGTTCACGGACCAGGTCTGCCAGACGCTCGCGGCGGCCGGCGCGGCTGAAGCGGCCGATCAGTGTCTGAGGACCGCGTTCGAAGAGCCCAGCGACGCGATGCCGTTTCTCGAACCCTATCTGCCGTTCTACGACGGTATCCGCGAAGAGCCGGAGTTCGTGCAACTGGTTGCGGGGCTCGAAGCGGCGGGGGCGTGAGACCGGCCGCGGACTATTTCCCTGGAGCTATTCGGCCGGCGGCCTGGCCTCGGCTTACTCCGGTTGGGGCGTCCCGCCAGCTTCCGGTCGACCCCGATGCCCGAACAGCATCGTCATGTTCAGGCGCCGGTTCATCAGGCCCGGCCGGAAGCGGAAGTCGTCGGTACGGTGGACGAGGCTGGAGTTGAACATCACGACCCGGTTGCGGCGGTGGGGCACGACCACTTTGTCGCTGTCGGCGACGAAGGCGTCGATGGCCTCGGGTTCGTTGTTGTAGGCCTGAAAATCCCAGTCGGCCGGTGCTTCTCGCGTCCAGACCACCAGCCCGCCGGAGTCGGGATCCAGATTGGCGTCGTCCGGTGTCACCCAGAAGTTCAGGTTCACCTTTGCCGGATCGGCATGGCTGGTGATTCCGGAGAGCGTGGCATCGTAGATGTAGCCCCACAGATGGGTCAGCGGATGCGGCCCGAGCACCGCGGGCATGCGTTCGCGCAGTTCCTCGGCCAGCTGCATCAGTAACGGACAGCCGAAGCCGTCGTTGAGGTAGCTGCCGCAGTAGCCGCCGGCCTTGGAGTAGTCGAACCAGATGGTTGACCGCAGGGCATAGCCTCGCAGGGCCTCGATGGCTTGTTCGCGGAGGAACCCGTCCACTACCACGAGACCGGGCCGGGCGGCCTGGTAATCCGTCTCCACGGCGGCCCAGTCCACGTCGGGATTGAGCGCGCCACCGGCGAGCCGCTCCGCAGGCTCGTGGTGCACGAGCCGATGCATGGCCCGACCGATCAGCATGAACTGGGCCTCGGTCAGCGTTCGCTTGTGCTCCCCGGGCGGCCCGATTCGGAGGTCGTCGAGGACTTCCCGGTAGCCGTCGATCAGCGAGTCCAGGCCGCGCACCTTCACCTTGGCCTCGCGCAGGGCCTCCAGCTGCTCCAGTTCCAGGGTCAGGCTGTGGACCGAGGTTCTTCGCTGCGCCGGATCCCGGGCCAGCAGGGGCAGCTCGTCGGTTTCCGGCATGCGCCGCTTGATGTGCATGGCCCGCTGGTAACAGGACATGCCGCCGGCCAGGTCGTCCTGTTCCTTGTAAAGGCTGCCCAATGCCTGCCAGATGGCCGCGTCCCCGGGGAAATCCCTGGCCAGCCGTTCGTACAGGACCCGGGCCTCGTCGATTCGGCCGAGGGCATATTCCGCTGCCGCCAGGTGCTCGCGGGCATGGCGCTCCTCCGGGTCTGCCTGCAGGGCGCGCCGGTACCAGCCGACCGCCTCCTCGACATGGCCCGCCTCGTGGAACACGGTGCCGATGGCAAGCCTCGGCGCCGCTCCCGGGATGTGCTGTTCGAGGGACTCCGCTTCCCTGCGGGCATGATCTTGCTGACCGTCGGCCAGCAAGGCCTCGAGTAGACGGACATGGGCTCTCAGGCCCGGCGAGTGCGCGAGATAGCGCCGCCACAGCTGCACGGCGCGAGCCGCCTGTTCGGTGTCGACGTAGGCGCGGGCCAGGGTTTCGGCGGCGTCGATGTGCTGGCGATGGGCCGCCACCACGGCTTCCAGATGAGGCAGCGCCGCCACCGGGTCGCCGGCCTGCACGGCGATGGCGCCGAAACAGTATCTCAGTGACAGGTCGTCGGGCCGCTGGCGCAGCAGGTCCTCGAGAGCGAGCAGGCACCGCCCCGTGAGTCCCTGGCGGTGCAGATCCAGTGCCGCGTCGAATCGGCGGCGGAAGTCAGACGTAGCATTATCCGTGGCCATTGGCACGCATGGGCTTGAGATATGGGGACAGTTTACTTAACTCCTCCGCGAGTTAAGTAAACTGTCCCCATATCTCGGACTCACCGTCCTTCACTACCGACAATTCCGGAGGAGCCGTGGCCAAGGGCTGGGTAGTGGTAACCGGCGCATCGTCCGGAATCGGCAAAGCGGCCGCGGATGGCCTGGCCGTGCGGGGCTGGCGGGTGATCGCCACTGCCAGAAACGACGGCGACCTCGAAACGCTGCGTCTCGCCGGCCATACGGCCCTGCACCTGGAGCTGGCTTCCGAGCAGTCGGTAAGAGCCTTCGCCGGCGCCACCGAATCGATCTGCGGCGGCCGGCTCCTGGGCCTGTTCAACAACGCCGGCTACGGGCAGCCCGGCGCCGTGGAGGACGTGCCCCGGGACGCAATGGAAGCGCAGTTTTCCGTCAACGTCATTGGCACGCACGACGTGACCCGGCGCCTGCTGCCGTTGATGCTGCCCCATCGGGAGGGGCGGGTGATCGTCAACAGCTCGATTCTCGGGCTCGTCGCCATGCCCTGGCGCGGAGCCTACAATGCCAGCAAGTTCGCTCTTGAGGGTCTGTTCGATACCCTGCGGCTGGAACTCCACGGCAGCGGCGTGGCGGTCAGCCTGATCGAGCCCGGCCCGGTGTCCACGCGCTTCCGGGACCATGCCCGCGAGGCTTTCTATCGACACATCAAGGCCGACGAGAGCCGGCATACCGCGACCTACGCGGCCCTGCGGGCACGGCTCGACAGCCGCGACGACACCGGCGGATTTACGCTGCCCGCGGAGTCCATCATGAAGCCGCTGGTTCATGCCCTGGAGCACCCCCGTCCCCGGCGCCGTTATCTTCTGACCACGCCGGCCCGCGTCATGGGGCCGCTGCGGCACGTGCTGCCCGCCGCCTGGCTCGACGCCATCCTGCGCCGGCAGTAGGTCCCGGCTTGCTAGAATTGCGGACCTTGCGAACTCAACCGGCGGCCCCCATCTTGGCTGCCAATGTCCGCGACAGGACCCCGCGGGAGGATTGATCCAACATGCCTATTTACGAGTATCAGTGCGGCGATTGCGGCCATTACCTGGATGCTCTGCAGAAAATCAGCGACGAGCCCCTGAAACACTGCCCCGACTGCGGCGAGCCCAGCCTCAAGCGACTGGTGTCGGCGCCGCGCTTCCGACTCAAGGGCAGCGGCTGGTACGAGACCGACTTCAAGGACAAGAACCGCCGCAACCTCGCGGGCGGTGACGGCGAAAAGTCGTCGTCCGGCAAGAGCGACGGCAAGGCGTCCGGCGACAAGAAACCGGGGAGCAAATCCGGCTCGGCGGACAGCGGCGGCGCGGCCAAGAGCAAGCCGTCGTCTTCCGGCGACGCGAAGAAGGCGGACTGAAGCGTGTTTCGCGCCCTGCGCAAGTATCTGATCACCGGGCTGGTGATCTGGCTTCCCCTGCTGGCAACCGTACTGGTGATCCGGTTTCTGATCCGGCTGATGGACCGGACCCTGGTCGTGATCCCGCCGGCCTGGCGTCCCGAGGAGTTGCTCGGCTTCAGCATTCCCGGGCTGGGGGTGGTGCTGGCGTTCCTGATTCTGCTGATCACCGGCATTCTCGGCGCCAACTTCGTGGGGCGCAGCGTGGTCGACGGCTGGCACCGGCTGATGGGGCGTATCCCCCTGGTCCGCAGCATCTACAACGGCGCCAAGCAGGTGGCCGAGACGGTGTTCTCCGACGGCAATGCCTCTTTCAAGAAGGTGATGCTGGTGGAATATCCCCGACCCGGCCTTTGGGCCCTGTGCTTCCAGACCGCAACGGGCCTGGCGGAAGTCCAGGCCCGGACCGAGGGCGAAGTGGTTTGCGTGTTCCTGCCCACGACGCCGAACCCCACCTCGGGCTTTCTGTTGTTCGTGCCGAAGACCGAGCTGGTGGAACTCGACATGAGCGTCGACGAAGCCCTCAAAATGATCATTTCCCTGGGTGTTGTCGTGCCCCCCTGGAAGGCCCCGTCGTCCCTTGCCAGCCCGCCGGAGGGTGCGTAACATCGCCGCCTTTTTCACCGTGCCCCGGATCTGACTTCGGGGCGCCCCGAACCGGGACTGTTCCCAGGACCACAGACATGCGGACTCACTACTGCGGCCACGTCAACGAAAACTCCATCGATCAGGAGGTTACGGTGGCCGGATGGGTGCACCGGCGGCGTGACCACGGCGGCGTGATCTTTATTGATCTGCGGGACAGGGAAGGGATCCTCCAGGTCGTGTTCGACCCGGACCGTCCGGAGATTTTCGCCGTCGCTGAAAGCGTCCGTTCCGAGTATGTCCTCCAGGTCACGGGCAAGGTGCGGGCCCGCCCGGAAGGCACGGTCAACCCCAACCTTCCGACCGGCCAGGTGGAAGTGCTGGCCCATGAGCTGAAGGTGCTCGCAGAGAGCGAGACCCCGCCGTTTCATCACGACGAGCCGGCCAGCGAGGAGCTGCGCCTGAAGTACCGGTACCTGGACCTGCGCCGCGAAGGTATGCAGAACAACCTGCGTCTGCGCCACACGGTCACTCGGGCCCTGCGTCATTTCCTCGACGAAAACGGGTTCGTCGATGTAGAGACGCCCATGCTCACCCGTACGACACCCGAAGGGGCGCGGGACTACCTGGTGCCCAGCCGCACCTTCCCCGGCCGGTTCTTTTCGCTGCCTCAGTCGCCGCAGCTCTTCAAGCAGTTGCTGATGATGTCGGGGTTCGATCGCTACTACCAGATCGTGCGCTGCTTCCGGGACGAAGACCTGCGCGCTGACCGGCAGCCGGAGTTTACCCAGCTGGACGTGGAGACCTCGTTCATGGACGAGGACGCGATCACCGGTCTGATGGAGTCCATGATCCGGGAGCTCTTCAAGGAGGTGCTGGACGTCGAACTGCCCAACCCGTTCCCGCGGATGTCCTGGCACGACGCCGTGGAGCGGTTCGGGACCGATCGTCCGGATCTGCGTATTCCGCTGGAGCTGGTCGAGGTCGGCGACCTCATGGGGGAGGTGGATTTCAAGGTGTTCGCCGGGCCCGCGGCCGACCCCGAAGGCCGGGTGGTCGTGCTGCGCCTGCCCGACGGCGCGGCGCTGAGCCGCAAGGATATCGACGCTTACACGGACTTCGTGGGCCGCTACGGCGCCAAGGGCCTGGCCTATATCAAAGTCAACGATCCGGACGCGGGCCGCGAGGGCCTGCAGTCGCCAATCATCAAGTTTCTGCCGGATGGCGTGCTCCGGGAAATCCTGGTGCGCACCGGGGCGGCCAAGGGCGATCTGCTGTTTTTCGGCGCCGACAAGGCCAGGGTGGTCAACGATTCGCTGGGGGCCCTGCGTGACCGGCTCGGGCATGACCGGGGCCTGGTCGAGGCCGGCTGGCGGCCCGTATGGGTGGTGGATTTCCCGATGTTCGAGAAAGACCCGGACAGCGGCCGCTGGATCGCTTTGCATCATCCCTTCACGGCGCCCCGGACCGAAGATCCCGCGCAGCTCACCGCCGATCCCGGTGCGGCCCTCTCCCGGGCCTACGACATGGTGCTCAACGGCTCGGAAGTCGGCGGGGGCTCGGTGCGTATCCATTCGGACGCCATGCAGGAAGCCGTGTTCCGGCTCCTCGACATCGGCGAGGAGGAGGCCCGCGAGAAGTTCGGGTTCCTGCTCGATGCCCTGAAATACGGCTGCCCGCCCCACGGCGGCATCGCCTTCGGCCTGGACCGGCTGGTCATGCTGATGGCCGGCGCCGACAGCATCCGCGAGGTCATCGCGTTCCCGAAGACCCAGACCGCGAGCTGCCCGCTGACCCAGGCGCCCAGCGAGGCCGGCGACGACCAGCTCAAGGAACTCGGTATCCGGGTTCGTCGCAAGCCCGTGCCGGCCGGTAACCGGGAGTAAGGGTATGCCGGCCTGGAAGCGGCCGGAGAGCGTGCTGGTCGTGATCCAGGCGCCGGGTCCGTCGTTTCTGCTGCTCAAGCGAATCAAGCCCGCGGACTTCTGGCAGTCGGTGACGGGCAGCCTGGACGAGGGCGAGTCGGCGATCGCGGCGGCCTGCCGCGAAGTGTCCGAGGAGACCGGCCTGGACGGCAGCAACGTACGCTCCACCGGCGTGGTCAACCGGTATCCGATCCATCCCGCCTGGCGGCACCGCTATGCGCCGGAGGTCGAGGAAAACGTCGAGCATGTGTTTTCGCTGGAGTTGCCCGAAATGCCGGATATCCGTCTGGATCCGACCGAGCATCGGGCCTACCGCTGGCTTCCGGCCACCGAGGCGATTGCCCTGGCCAGTTCGGCGACCGACCGCATTGCCATACGCCATCTGAGCGGACTGCACCCGTGAGCGCGGTTTCCCTGGCCGACCCCGCGGGGTCCGTACTGGTCGTGCACGGTCTCTGGAACCAGGGCCCGGAGTCCTATGTGCTTCGCCAGCGGCTGGCCAGCGACGGCTTTCGAGCCGACGCACTCCGGTATGCCTCCGTGGCGGGCGATCCCGAGGACATTGCAATCCGTCTGGCTGAGGCCATGCACGGTCTGGGTCCGGGACCTGTCCACCTGGTCGGCCACAGCCTCGGTGGCCTCATGATTCTCGCGGCGCTGGAGTCGCATCCGGAACTGCCGCCGGGCCGGGTCGTTCTGCTCGGTTCACCGGTGGGCGGATCGGCGGCCGCGCGAGCGTTCGCGGCCACGCCGCTGGGCGCCGTCATGATCGGCAGCGTGTTGCCCGAGGCTCTGAAGCGGGATTTCCGGGCGCCGGCGGACCGGCCGGTGGGCATGATCGCCGGTAACCGGCCGGTGGGCATGGGACGGCTGTTCGCGGATCTGGGCGGACCCAGTGACGGCACGATCGCGGTGAGTGAGACGCACATGCCCGGCCTGACCGACCACCTGGTCTTGCCGGTGACCCATACCGGCATGCTGTTCTCCACCGACGTGGCCGCAGCCACCAGCCGGTTTCTCTCCACGGGGCGTTTCTGACCCGAGCGACGGGGACCGTTCACCTGGCGGCCTCGCGGGCGGCGTCAGGCGCTCGTCGTGCGGATCCCGCTCATGGGCACTTCGCTAGCAGTCCTTGATCCGTTGCTGCAGCTCGTACAGGGCGGCGAGGGCCTCCCTGGGGGTGAGTCCGTCCACGTCCAGGTTCTCCAGTTCGGCCAGTACCGGATGGGGTTCCGGCTCCGGGGCCTGGAACAGCGGCAGTTCGCCCTGGGGTGGCGGCGGCCGGCTGTCGCCGCGGCCGGATTCCAGCCGCTGCAGATAGGCTCGGGCCCGGCGAAGGGTCTCGGGCGGCAGGCCGGCGAGGGCGGCGACCTGCAGGCCGTAGCTCTGGTTGGCCGGGCCGTCCTTCACATCATGCAGAAAGATCAGTTTGCCGCCGTGCTCGGTGGCGTCGAGATGCACATTGGCGCAGGCAGGCAGCTGTTCGGCCAGGGCGGTCAGCTCGAAGTAGTGGGTGGCGAACAACGTGAACGCGCCGGTGCGTTCACCGATGTAATGCGCGCAGGCCCAGGCCAGCGACAGGCCGACGAAGGCGCTCGTGCCCCGGCCGATCTCGTCCATGAGCACCAGACTACGGTCGGTGGCGTTGTTGAGAATATTCGCCGCTTCGGTCATTTCCACCATGAACGTGGAGCGGCCTCCGGCGAGGTCATCGGAGGCGCCGATGCGGGTGAAAATCCGGTCGACCGGACCGATCAGCGCGCGTTTTGCCGGCACGAAGCTGCCCACGTGCGCCAGGATGGCAATCAACGCCGTCTGCCGCATGTACGTGGACTTGCCGCCCATGTTCGGGCCAGTGATGACCAGCATGCGGCGGGCGTCGTCCAGGTGCAGGCCGTTGGGGACGAAGGGCTCTTCGAGGACCTGCTCGACCACCGGATGACGGCCCGCTTCAATCACCAGCGACGGTGAGTCGGTCAGCTCCGGCCGGGCCAGGTCCAGGGCCACGGCCCGCTCGGCCAGGTTGGCCAGGACATCGATTTCCGCCAGCGCCGCGGCCATGGACTGCAGCCCCGCCAGGACCTGCAGCAGCCGGTCCAGCAGATCCTCGTAGAGGGCCTTTTCCCGGGCCAGGGCCCGCTCGCGGGCGGACAGCACCTGGTCCTCGAACTGCTTGAGTTCCTCGGTGATGAATCGCTCCGCCCCCTTCAGAGTCTGCCGCCGGGTGTATTCCGGGGGTGCCTGGGCGGCCTGGCTGCGGCTGATTTCGATGTAATAGCCGTGCACCCGGTTGTAGCCCACCTTCAGCGTGGGCAGGCCGGTGCGTTCCCGTTCCCGGGTCTCGAGATCGGCGAGAAACGCGTCGGCGTCGGAGGACAGGCGGCGCAGTTCGTCCAGGTTCTCGTCGTACCCCTCGGCAATCACCCCGCCGTCGCGAATGAGCACCGGCGGTGCCTCGATCAGCGCCCGGTCCAGTAGATCCCGGGTCGCCTCGTGGTCGCCGGCCTCGGCCGCCAGCTCGGCCAGACGCGGGGCGTCCAGACCGGCCACCGCGTCGCGCACCGCGGGCAGTCGTTCCAGCGCTCCGCGGAGTCCCGTCAGGTCGCGGGGCCGGGCTGAACGAAGTGCGATGCGGGCCAGAACGCGCTCGACGTCGCCCACGCCCCGCAGTTCTTCCCGGATTGCGCTCACGTCCGCGGCCTCCAGCAGCCGGGTAACGGCGTGATAGCGCTGCTCCAGGGTGTGGCGCAGGCGGATGGGGCGGTTGATCCAGCGGCGCAGCAGCCGGCTGCCCATCGGCGTGACGGTGCGGTCCATCACGCCGGCCAGCGTGTGCTTGTGGGCGCCGGCGAGACTGTGTTCGAGTTCGAGATTGCGCCGGGTCGCCGCGTCCATCACCAGCGCTTCGTCGTGGCGTTCGACGGTCATGCCGGTCAGATGGGGCAGGGCGGTGCGCTGCGTATCGAGCACGTACTGAAGCAGCGCGCCCGCGGCCGCCACCGCCGCCGGCAGTTCGGCGCAGCCGAAACCCGAGAGGTCCCGCACGCCGAATTGTTTCGTGAGCAGGCGAGTCGCGGCATCGGATTCGAAATGCCAGGGCGGGCGGCGGCGGGTTCCCGGCAGGTCGCTCATCCGGGCCGGCATCGTGGCGTCCTCGCTCACGAGCAGTTCCGCCGGCCGCAGGCGTTCCAGCTCGGCCGCCAGTTCTTCCGGGCCCGCCAGTTCGGTGACCCGGAAACGCCCGCCGGCCAGGTCCATCCAGGCCAGCCCAGTCCGTTGCCCGGCGAAATGCACACAGGCAAGGAGCGTGTCCCGGCGCTCCTGCAGCAGAGACTCCTCGGTGACCGTGCCCGGGGTGACGATCCGGACGACCTGGCGCTCCACCGGTCCCTTGGACTTCGCGGGATCGCCGATCTGTTCGCAGATGGCCACCGACTCCCCGAGGCGCACCAGCCGGGCAAGATAGCCGTCCACGCTGTGCGCCGGGACACCGGCCATGGGTATGGGCTTGCCCGCGGACTGGCCCCGGGTGGTCAGGGTAATGTCGATGAGCTCCGAGGCCCGTCGGGCGTCGTCGTAGAACAGCTCGTAGAAATCCCCCATGCGGTAGAACAGCAGGATGTCCGGGTGTTCCGCCTTGATGCGCAGAAACTGCCGCATCATGGGGGTGTGCTGTTCGAGGGCGGCGTCTGTCATGGGGGTCTCGAGTGAGCGCGCCATGCTAGACGCCGCCGCCGGGCGCGGCAAGCCGGTGCTAGCATTTGTCCGCCACCTGAAGAGATCGACCATGCACGCAAGCCGCCGGCAGACGATTCTCCAGCACGCCGGCCCGGCAGGACGATTGCCGGAGCCAACAGGCGGGCCCGGCCGGTGAGGGTGCTGCATGTCGAAGCCGGCCGACATCTCTACGGTGGCCCGCGTCAGGTGATTTACCTGGTGGAAGGCCTGGCCGGTCACGGCGTGGACAGTGTGCTTGCCTGTCCCGAGGGAAGTGCGCTGGCCGGTCATGCGTGGCCCGCGGGGGTGCGGCTGGAGCCCCTGTCCATGGCGGGCGACCTGGATCTGGGCCTCGTACGTCGGCTCGGAGAACTGATCCGCGCGACCCGCCCGGACCTCGTGCACCTGCACAGCCGTCGCGGCGCCGACTGGGCCGGGGCGCTGGCCGGTCGCCGCGCCGGGCTGCCGGTGGTCCTTACCCGCCGCGTGGATAACCCGGAACCCCGCTGGGTCGTGCCCGTGAAATACCGGCTTTATGACCGGGTCATCGCAATTTCCGCCGCCATCGCCCGGGCCATGGCGGCCAGCGGTGTGCCCGGGCACAAGATTGTGACCGTACCAAGCGCGGTGGCGGATCCCGGCGCGCTGCTATCGCGCCGGGAGGCCCGCCGGCGTCTCGAGCTACCCGATGACGGGTTCGTTGCGGGCATGGCGGCCCAGTTTATCGAGCGCAAGGGTCACCGTGTCCTGCTCGAAGCCTTGCCCGGGCTGATCGCCGAACACCCGGCCGCCCGGGTGGTCCTGTTCGGCCGCGGGCCGCTGGAGGAAGCTGTGCGGGAGGAGGCCGGGCGCCGGGGCCTTTCGGAGATCATTCGTTTCGCCGGGTTCCGGGAGGATTTCGAGTCGCTACTGCCGGCGCTGGACGTCCTGGTCCACCCGGCGCTTGCCGAAGGGCTGGGCGTGGCGGTGCTTCAGGCAGCCCGGGCCGGGCTGCCGGTCGTGGCGGCCGATGCCGGCGGCTTGCCGGAGATCGTTGTCGACGGCGAGACCGGCTTGCTGGTGCCGCCGGGAGACGCGGACGGCCTGACCGCGGCCCTTCGGGCGGTGGCGCAAGATCCGGACGCGGCCCGGGCCCGTGCGGGCAAGGCGCTGGCCCGGGTGCGCACGCATTTTTCCGTCGAGGCCATGGTGGAGGGCAACCTGGGCGTCTACCGGTCGCTGGTGCCGCAGCCGGGAAGCGGGGCGGAATAAACCGCTTGCGCCCGGCGTCCGGGTCTCCGCCGAAGCAAAATTGCAGCGCCCGGGAATCTCAGCGCCGACAGGCTCACCGGATGGGCCATGCGCTGTGCTAGAAATAGTGTGATGAACGGTTGTATCGCCCCGCCGATGGTCGCCAGGTCTGCCGCCAGGCCGGACTCCTCGTGAGCAACCCGGGCGGCCCGGGGGTAAACGATGTCGCCGCCGCGGCCCCACCTGCCGTGCCCGATGATCGCGCGCTCGCGGACCTGGCACGGCGGCTCGGTGACCGGCTGCTCGGGAACCGCCAGACCGTGGCGACGGCGGACTCCTGCACCGGAGGATGGATCGCGAAAGTGCTGACCGACGCCGCCGGCAGCTCGGGCTGGTTCGGGTGGGGCTTCGTGACCTACTCGAACGCGGCCAAAGAGGCCCTGGTGGGCGTGCCCGCCGACATGCTGGAAGACCACGGCGCGGTCAGCGAGCCTGTGGTCCGGGCGATGGCGGCCGGGGCCCTCGCCGCGGCGGACGCAGATCATGCGCTCGCGGTCAGCGGCATTGCCGGCCCCGACGGCGGCTCGGCCGACAAGCCGGTGGGCACCGTGTGGTTCGCCTGGGCCAGCCGGGATGCGGGCCGCCCGCGGGTTCGCGCCCGGGTCAGGCAGTTCACCGGTGACCGCGAAGCGGTGCGCCGCCAGAGCGTGGCCGCCGCCCTGCAGGGTCTGCTCGAGCCATGAACGGCCCGCCCGCGAGACGCCTGTTTTTTGCCTTGTGGCCCGATTCCCGTGTCCGCCGCCGGTTGACGGCCGCGGTTCGGCCGCTGCTGGACGCCGCGAAGGGCAGGGCCGTGGCGGATTCGCGGCTGCACGTGACCCTGGCGTTCCTCGGCGCAATACCCGCCGAACAAGTGGAGGCCGTGCTGGCCGCCGGCGACCAGGTGGCTGGCGAGCGCTTTTGTCTTTGCCTGAATCGCTGGAGCTGGTGGCGGCACTCGAAAATTCTGCTGCTGGCGCCGACCGCGCCGCCAGCGGCGCTGGAGGAACTGGTAGCCGAGCTGCGCGAGGCACTCGGCGACGAGGGCCTGCCGGTGGAGCGGCGGCGGTTCAAGCCCCACGTCACCTTGGCCCGTGGTTGTACCGGCGTACGCTATCGGGGCCCGGTGGACAACGTGGACTGGACCGTGGACGAGTTCGTGCTCGCGGAATCGGAGTTCCACAGCGCCGGGGCGCGCTACAACATCCTGCGGCGCTGGGGCCTGACCCCCGGGACGGAAGGCAAGGACACATTTTCGGACAATTCGACCTCCCTGGAGACTGTTGGCGGCGAGGGTCTGTGAGATAATCACGGGCTAACGCGCGCCGCGCCTCCCACCCCTTTTCAACACGCTTGGTGACAGATGGACGATAACCGCAAGAAAGCTCTCGCCGCCGCCCTTGGGCAGATCGAAAAACAGTTCGGCAAGGGCTCAGTCATGCGCCTGGGCGACAGCACCGCCAGCCGGGACGTCAGCGCCGTCTCCACCGGCTCGCTGGGGCTGGACGTCGCTCTCGGCATCGGCGGTCTGCCCCGGGGCCGGGTAGTCGAGATCTACGGCCCGGAGTCGTCGGGCAAGACCACGCTGACCCTGCAGGTGGTTGCCGAGGCGCAGAAAGCCGGCGGAACTGCCGCGTTCGTGGACGCCGAGCACGCCCTCGATCCCAGCTACGCCGAGAAGCTCGGCGTCAACGTGGATGATCTGCTTGTGTCACAGCCCGACACCGGCGAGCAGGCCCTGGAGATCACCGACATGCTGGTGCGTTCCGGCGCGGTGGATGTCATTGTCGTGGACTCGGTGGCCGCGCTGACCCCCAAGGCGGAGATCGAAGGCGAGATGGGCGACTCCCATGTCGGCCTGCAGGCCCGGCTCATGTCCCAGGCCCTGCGCAAGCTCACCGGCACGATCAGCCGGACCCACTGCATGGTGATCTTCATCAACCAGATCCGCATGAAGATCGGCGTCATGTTCGGCAGCCCGGAGACCACGACCGGCGGCAACGCGCTGAAGTTCTATTCGTCCGTGCGCATGGATATCCGCCGCATCGGCGCTATCAAGAAGGGCGACGAGGTCATCGGCAACCAGACCCGTGTGAAGGTCGTGAAGAACAAGATTGCGCCGCCGTTTCGCAACGCCGAGTTCGAGATCCTCTACGGCGAGGGTATTTCCCGGGAGGGGGAAATCATCGACATGGGCGTGGCCGAGGGCTTCGTGGACAAGTCCGGATCCTGGTACAGCTACAACGGGGACCGGATCGGCCAGGGCAAGGAAAACGTCCGCCAGTTCCTGAAGGCCAACCCCGACGTGGCCGAGGAAATCGAGAAGAAGGTCCGCGCCAAGCTCCTGCCGAGCTCCGAACCCCAGCCGGAGACTGATGAGCCGGTGGAACAGCAGGCCTGAGGCCGGCGACGAGCCCGAGTGGGACCCGGCGCGTTTGCGCCGGGTGGCCATGGACCTGCTGGCTCGGCGCGAGCACACGCGGTCCGAGCTGACCGCCAAGCTGAGCGCCCGCGGCGCCGACCGTCTGGATATCGGGCCGGTGCTGGATACGCTGGAGGCCGACGGGCTCCTTTCAGATGCCCGTTTTGCCGAAGCCTTTGTCAGGCAGCGGATCCAGCGGGGGCACGGACCCGTTCGCATACGCCACGAGCTGGGTCAGCGGGGCGTGGATGAACGGGCCGCCGAGGCGGCGATGGCCGAGGCGGACCCCGACTGGGATGAACGCGCCGTACGCGCCCGGCACGGCCGTTTCGGCCGCCAGAAACCCGCGGATTTCAAGGACCGCGCCCGCCAGGCCCGGTTCCTTACCTATCGGGGCTTTACGGCCGATCAGGTTCGCCGGGCGCTGGAGGCATGACGCGGCCCCGGTGATCGCTATGCCACACTGCATCAAAACAGGCTGGCCGAACGGGGTCCGGCCCGTTAATCTGACGGATTAGCCCCTGCCGAAGCCCGCGATCTGCTCCCCCGGTCGTTACCGACCCGAGAGGAATCGTGCGCAGGCTGCCGGCCGGCCCGATACCGCAGTGATAGCAGTTGCATGATGAAAAGCGCCGAAGTCCGCCAACGGTTCCTGGATTATTTCGCCCGCCAGGACCACGCCATCGTCCCCTCCAGCCCGCTTGTGCCGGGGAACGATCCGACGTTGTTGTTCACGAACGCCGGCATGGTCCAGTTCAAGGAGCTGTTTCTGGGCCAGGAGCAACGGGACTACGCGCGGGCCACGTCCTCGCAGCGGTGCGTGCGCGCCGGCGGCAAGCACAACGATCTGGAAAACGTCGGCTACACCGCGCGACACCACACGTTCTTCGAGATGCTGGGGAACTTCAGCTTCGGCGATTACTTCAAGGAAGACGCCATTCGCTTTGCCTGGGAGTTCGTCACGAAGGAGCTGGGGATTGCCGAGGAAAAACTCTGGGTCACCGTTTATGAGGACGACGACGAGGCCGCGGACCTCTGGCTCAAGACCATTGGCGTGAGCGCCGAGCGCTTCAGCCGCCTTGGCGCGGACAGCAACTTCTGGTCCATGGGGGACACCGGCCCCTGTGGTCCCTGCACCGAGATTTTCTACGATCACGGGCCCGACGTGGCCGGTGGTCCGCCCGGGTCGCCGGACGAGGACGGTGACCGGTACGTGGAAATCTGGAACCTGGTTTTCATGCAGTTCGACCGCGCTTCCGATGGCACGATGAGACCGCTGCCCAAGCCCTCTGTCGATACCGGCATGGGGCTGGAGCGGGTGGCCGCCGTCATGCAGGGGGTGCACAGCAACTACGACATCGACCTGTTCCGGCACCTGCTGGATGCTGCGCGCAAGGCCACGGGCGCTCCGGAAGGGGACAACAATTCCCTGAATGTCATCGCTGACCACATCCGTGCCTGCGCGTTTCTGATCATCGACGGTGTGTTGCCCTCGAACGAAGGCCGCGGCTATGTGCTCAGGCGGATCATCCGCCGGGCCATCCGGCACGGCTACAAGCTGGGACAGACCGAGCCGTTCTTCTACACGCTCGTTCCCACGCTCGTGGAGGAGATGGGCGAAGCTTATCCCGAGCTCGCCAAGGGCCAGGCACACGCCATGCGGGTTCTTGAGCAGGAAGAGGCACGGTTCGCCGAGACGCTGGAACAGGGCATGGGTCTGCTCGAGACGGCGATTGCCAACCTCGACGGCAAGGAAATCCCTGGCGAAACGGCCTTCAAGCTGTATGACACCTACGGTTTCCCCGTGGACCTGACCGCGGATATCGCCCGCGAGCGGGGGCTGAGTGTGGACGAGTCCGGCTTTGAGTTGGCCATGGCGGGCCAGCGGGAGCGGGCCCGGGCGGCCAGCCGTTTCGATGTGGATTACACCAAGGCCCTGAAGATCGAGGGCGACAGCGAGTTTCTCGGCTACGACGGCCTGGAAGGCCACGGCACGGTGACCCACCTGCTCCGGGATGGAGAGCCGGTCAGCGCGCTGGCGGCGGGCGAGTCCGGGACCGTCGTGCTCAACCGCACGCCGTTTTATGCCGAGAGCGGCGGCCAGGTCGGCGACTCCGGGGAATTGATCTTCGAGGGCGGCCGCTTCGTCGTGACGGACACCAAGAAGGCCGGTGGCGCGCATGCCCACGAGGGCGGTGTCGAGAGCGGGCGCCTGGAGGTCGGCCAACAGGTGACCGCCCGGGTGGACGGTGCGATCCGGGCAGCGACCGTGCTCAACCACTCCGCGACCCACCTGATGCATGCCGCGCTCCGCGAGGTGCTCGGCGATCACGTTCAGCAGAAGGGGTCGCTGGTGGCGCCGGACCGGCTGCGCTTCGATTTCTCCCACTACGAGCCCGTGACGGCCGAGCAGCTCGCAGCCATCGAGGCGCTGGTCAACGAGGAGATCCGCAAGAACGCAGAGGCCGAGACCCGTGTGCTGCCGTACGAGGAGGCCGTGGCTCAAGGGGCGCTGGCCCTGTTCGGAGAAAAGTACGACGACCGCGTCCGGGTCCTGCGGCTGGGGGACTTCTCCATGGAGTTGTGCGGCGGTACCCATGTCAGCCGGGCCGGCGACATCGGTCTGTTCAAGATCGTGCAGGAAACCGGTATCGCGGCGGGGGTGCGGCGTATCGAGGCGGTCACCGGGCGGCGGGCGCTCGAATGGGTGGCTAGTGGGCAGGCGGCGCTCGACGAGATCGCCGGACTGCTGAAGGCCGGCCGGGAAGACGCCGGCCACAAGGTTCGCCAGCTGCTGGAGAAGGCTCGCGGACTGGAGAAAGAACTCCAGCAGCTCAGGACGAAGCTGGCCACCGGGAGTGCCGGGGAGGATCCACTGAAGGCCGCCGTGGATATCGACGGCGTGAAGGTTTACGCGGCGCGGCTTGATGGCGCGGACGCCAAGGTGTTGCGGGAGGCCGTGGACCGATTCAAGACCCGGCTGGGCACCGCCATCGTGGTGCTCGGCGCGGCCGACGGCGACAAGGTCCGGCTGGTGGCCGGTGCGACAAAGGACGTGAGCGCCCGGGTGAGCTCGGCCGACG
>JARFQW010000142.1 GCA_029287575.1 Gammaproteobacteria bacterium
ATGTGTATAAGAGACAGCGTCAACCCCGTACTCGCGGCCGACAACGTCGAGCAGCAGCACCGTCAAGGATCCTAGCTGGGTATGGCGCACGTCCGATCGCTCCCGGGCTGGACACCCGCCAAACCATAGCCGCTGCGGACGCCCGTTCCCAATCCCTTGTCTCTGCCCGGGAGGGAAAGCGTGGCCGACGCAGGCTGCGGACCGTGGGATTGATGCGTTCTGCATGAGCTCTGCGGCAAAGCAACAAGCCCGCCCGGGGCCTCGGCCGGCAAACTTGTTCCACGGTGAACGACCCGCGCCGCCGTTGGCGGAACTCGTGGGAGCCATGGGGGGATATCATGTCGAAGGTTCGCGAAGCTCACGTGCCACGCCCATCGGCGCTGACATCGGCCGCGCGCTGGATCCGCGCTGAGAATATTTCCTTCCGCGGGCTGGAAATCCATGTCTACGAAGGTCTGGGCCGGCATCCCCGGGCCTCCGTCATAGTCGGTGCCGGCCGCCTGCGGTCCGGTGCACCGGTGGGTTTCGTCGCGGAAGTGCTGGCGGGAGAAGGCGTGCTTCAGGCTGTCCTCATGGATTCGAATGTCGCCGCCCAGAGCCATGCGCTGGCAGCCTCCATTGCTCAGGAAACCGGCCAGGCATTGATCGACGTTATGGAGCAGGCCGTGGCGCGGTTACTGACCGGGGCCGGTCAACGGCCGGGCTCTCAGCGGGGGCGCGCGACCTCCACCCAGCTCTGACCCCCGTCCGCGGACCGGAAGAGCCGCTCCGGGCTTGCTGCAAACACGACGCCGCTCTCCCGGGCCCGGTCCGCCGGGACGATCCAGCGGACACCGGGCATCGACTCGCCGGTACCGGTACGCGCCGGTGCAGAGCCGTGGTCTCCGCCCATGGACTCACCGGCATCGAGCCGCGCGGCAGCGTAGCCGCCGTCGGGACGGTGGCTGAAAAACAGGCCCCGGCCCCGGATCGAGACCAGGTAAACCGGCGCTTCGGCCACGTCGGCGGCGACCGCCACGGAGTCCACGGGATTACGGATGACGACCGTATCGGTCGAGGCCACCTCGATCGGCCCGCGCCACGTCCCGTCGCCGGATCGCGTGTACAGTCCGGCCGCCGATCCGTACATCAGCACGCCGTCAGCCGCGCCGAAACGGGCTGCCTGGGCGGCCTTGAAAGCCCCGAAAGGATCGGCCCCCGTGGTGGCGGCGGGCAGATCTGAGGTGAGGGGCACCCAGTTCCGATCGGGGCCCAACTCGTGGAGTCCGCGCCCGACAAAGCTGGCCGCCAGACCCTGGGAACCCGCCGCCCGCACGATGGAGGAGACCCGGGTGCGCTGCGCGGACGGCCCCAGGGCATCCCAGACGCCGTCGGTCAGCTCATAGCTCCAGACCCCCTCGTAGCGGGTCCCCATCCAGATCCGGCAGTCGTCTGCTGTACCGCCGGAAACGGCCACTGTGCCGAATACCTTGGGCCGGGGTTTCGGGGGCGGGACATCCCGCAGCATGCGCTGCAAAGCCCCGACCGCCCGGTCGAAAAAATCCGGCTCATCGTTCCGGGGGGTCCTGAGATGCCAGGTGTTTCCGGGCGCGTCAAACCAGATCAGACCCCGGTTGCCGACAAAAACCGGCCCGGCGACGCCGCAGGAGCCCGGCGGCCAGGTCACGGCCCAGAAATGGTCGGTGACCGCTCCTGGCGGAAGCCGCGACCAGGACTCTCCGCCATCCTCGCTGACCCATCCCCCGGCGTTGAAGGTTGCCACGGCCAGTGACCGGCCATCGCGATCCGGGGCCACGGCCAGGCCAGTGATTTCGTGGGGATCAATGCTCTGCCGTTCCGCGAACCCGGCGCCGCTCCCGGTCTGGCAGTGCAGCCCGGAAAACGCCGCCACACACAGGCCGTCTCCCGTCCAGCCGGAGATTTGCGTGACCTGTGGCAGATGGAATTTTTCGGCCTGGCCCTCATAGGGAACAACCCCGACCGATTCGGGTCGCCATCCTGACCCGGCCGGGCCGGCCACGATTTCGCCGTCGCGCCGGGCGGCGACCAGGTTCACGCCCGCATCGCCCCGAGCACTCAGGTGGCCCGCGGAGACCGGACCACCGGCGAAACCCAGACGATTCAGCCCCGGCCCCGCACAGTCCGGATCGGCGGCACAGGACGGACGCCAGCGGAACGCCTGTCCCGAGCCGGCAAGGCCCACGAGGCTTGCGCCGGTCTCCGGCTCGAAGGCCAGCATGACGACAGGCTCGCCGGCGGCACCGGGCGCCACCCGTTCCCAGGTCAGGCCCCGGTCGCCGGTATACAGCACGACCCCCTCCCCGGTACCCACGGCCAGCCGCGGTTCACCGCCGGGCCCGGTCGCCATGGCCAGGCTGGCCGGGGCCGCACCGGGCGACTGGACGCTCGACCATGTCTCCCCGGCGTCAGGGGAAACCAGCACCCGGCCGCCGGGGTCCACTGCGGCAAAACCCGCTGGCCTGTCCACGGGCCCGGTTCCGGCCACCACGATGACCGGCCCCAGCCCCCGGGGCAAAACCGCCAGCCGTCGCCAGGAATCACCGCCGTCGTGGCTGGCATACAGGCCATCGCCCGTTCGCGAGGCGACCAGGCTGCGGTCTACAGAGAAACGTTCGGAGGCCGCCAGCCCGCTGAATTTCCCCAGGCCACAGATGCCCTGCTCCAGCCGGTGCCAGGTGGCGCCGCCGTCAACGGTCCGCTTGAGCTCGTTGTGCACGACAATGAAGGCCGTGCCGTCCACATCGAAGGTGTCCGAGACGGCAAGAAAATTCACGGGATCGTGGGGTGTATGGGCACCGGCGGGAATAGCCGCGAGCAGCACGACGGCGGTAAGTGCGGCGAGCGCGCCGAAGTGCGTGTCCCGGCGACTCGAACCCGCCGGGTTCGGGGCTGCCATCCGGCTCCGCGCCTGCGGAATCGCCGGGCGGGCCCGGCGGATCTCATTCAATCCGCATTGAGGCGGCATACTGCATCCGTGCCTGTAGGATTCTTAATATTAGAATCCTAGCATACGACCAGCAGATGCTTTGGGACGCCTGTCGAAGATTCGCCGACTCAGGCGACGCCCGGCGCGTCGTGACGGGACCAGGCCGAAGCGTCGATGGTTTCCCGATAGCTGTGCCAGGTGGCGTGGCCGATGAGCGGGAACAGCACCACCATGCCAATGAAGGCCGTGGCAAAGCCCACCGCGACGCACAGGACGATCAGGCCGATCCAGATCGCCATCACGCGCTTGTTCCTCAGGGTCGCGTTCACGCTGGTGACGACCGCCGTCACGGTGTCCACCTTTCGGTCCATGATCATCGGCAGCGAGAAGGCGCTCGCGGCAAAGGTGATCGCCGCAAAGATCGAACCCACCGCGGATCCGATGGCGAGAAACCGCGCCAGGGCCCGCCAGTCCGGATCGGCCTCCACCGGGAAGAAGACGTGAACCATGGAGGCGGCCCGGGCCCAGACAAGGAAGATGACGAGCAGAACCAGAGCAAACACCATGCAGTTGGATAGGTGTCTGCGGGCCTCCAGGAGGCTGCGCTGAAAGGTAGGCACCCGGCCCCGCTCCAGCTGGGAACTGATGGAATACAGGGCGACGGCGAGCAGCGGCCCGATGAACACGAATCCCGAGAGCACGCTCAGTAGAAGCATGTATCGTCCCAGGCCATAGGCGAGCAGGCTCACACCCCAGGACAGGGCCAGAACAAACACGCCCCAGGCGAGGCTCTGCCCCGGCGCCGCGGTCAGGTCCCGCCAGCCGGCACCCAGCCAGCGAAACGGCGCGCCGTTGGTCAGCTCACGGCAGGGCGCGACAAAGGGTGTTTCCTCCGACGGCGGCGTGGCGGGATTCTCTGTCTCGCTCATGGCCCCTCCCCCAGGGGTTGCTTGAATGCCGATTTCAAAGAGTCTAGCCCAGTCGCCGGACCGGTCGAAGCCGCGGGCCGCCGCGTCCCCGCCCCCGGCAACAAAAAAACGCCCCTGCCAGGCCGGCAGGGGCGCATTCAAAGACACTCGCGAACGCTCGAACTCGAGCGCTTCGTTCGAGGGGTCAGGCGGCTTGGGCCATTTCCACCATCTCTCCACCGGTCATGACTTCTTCCATGTCCAGGTCCGAGTTGCCGAGCACGCGGGCCGCAAGCTGGAACAGGGTCAGGAAATCAAATCCTTCGTTCTCGGCCACGCTGCGATAGTGGATTAGCTGGGTACGCTTGGTGTCCTCGGCGTGATGGCTCTTGATCACCCGAACAATATTCGAGACGTGATGATCCGAGCGATCCGTGCTGCCGCGGGGCTTGCCCGCGGGCACGAGCACAATCCCCGGCTTGCTGGCGTCGACTTCCCAGAACTGGCGCCCATCCTCGGTCTCGAACTGGACCACGTACCAGCGGTTGGCGGTCGCCAGGGGCCGAATAATCAGGCTCTCCGGGTCGCCGTCCAGCCAGCCGCGGGCCATCCGGTTGCGCAACACGGTGCCGATTCGAACGATGTCTTCACCCATCTGCATGTCTTTGATCTCCATCGTACTCGCCAGAGTGTCGCCGGACGTCCCGGCGGGATGAGCACAGATTAGATCCGTCGGCCGCCCGCGGCTTGGCAGGCGACTTCGCTGTATTGACCAAACCGGTCACAAATGCGGAGGGCCTTGAATTTACTGGTAAGCCGTGAATCCTGGCGGCCGGGCCCGGCGGACAATCGGAGGCTTGCGCTCAGGCCGGGGCGGGACCGCCCAGCTGCTGAAAGAGCCCGAGGGCGTCCCGTTCCACCCACCCTTCCCGAAGACGGCCGTCACGAACAATGAATAACGTCATGCCGGTCATGCGGACATGCTGCCCATGGCCGTCCAGGCCGAACAGCCGGCCGGTCAGGCGACCCTCGAGACACCAGCGCGTGAGCACCTGGTCATGGTGGGCGAACAGCTCCTTGGGCCGGAGCTCAAGTCCCTCGAACGCCGAGCGGAATTCACTCAGCCATTCGCTGAATACGCGTCGGGGCCAGAAGTTCTGGCCCGCTGAATGCAGCACGAAGTTCTCCTCCACGAGCGCGTCGAGCGCATCGAGATCACCGGCGTTCCAGACCTCGTTCCAGAACCGGCGGACAACGGCGATCCGGTCCGCCTCGGTCATGAGATCTCCGCTTCCCGGGCGGATGCCGGCCCGGTCGCAGTCGGTGACGGTCTCGGGCCGGACTTCCCCACCGGCCTGGGCAAGGGTGGGATAGTCGGTGTAGCCCTGGGCGCCGCCGCCATAGAACGTCTCGGGAACGGGGACATTCATTTCACAGCCATTGCGGATGCGCGCGGGGAGATCGGGATTGGCGAGAAACATCCGTCCGAACACGGCAAAATCGCAGCGTCCGTCAGCAATCCAGCGGGCGGCTTCCGGTGGCGAAAACGCGCCGCAAACCAGCAGCGGTCCCGTCCAGCGCTCCCGGAGCAGGCCGAGCATATTCACGCCCCTGTCGGTCAGCTGTTCGGTTGCGCCATCTTCAGCGCTGAGGTGGCGGACCAGGTGCAGGTAGCCCAGGCCAAGCGGATTGAGCATTTCCGCAACACGGCCGAACAAGGTCTCCGGATCCTCGTCATCGATATCGTTGAACGTGCCCAGCGGCGACAGTCTGAGGCCGACCCGCCCGGGGGGCCACACTTCGAGGACCGCGGCCACGACCTCGCGGAGAAATCGCATCCGGTTGTCAACCGAGCCGCCGTAGCTGTCGTGACGACGGTTGGTGCGGGAACACAGAAACTGGTCGATGAGGTACCCGTTCGCGCCATGCACCTCGACACCGTCAAAGCCGGCCCGACGGGCGTTTTCCGCGGCACGCCGGTAGTCGGCCACGATCTCGCCGATCTCCTCGACCTGCAGCGCCCTGGGGGTCTCGAAAGGAACAAGGGCCCCGTTACCGTTCTCGTCCTCGACAAAGGCCTGGCCGTCCGGCCGCTGCGCCGATGGTGCCACCGGCGCCTCTCCCTCGGGCTGAAAACTGGAGTGGGATATGCGCCCGACGTGCCAGAGCTGGCAGAAAATCCGGCCCCCGGCCTGGTGCACCGCGTCAGTCACCAGCCGCCAGCCCTGCACCTGGGCTTCGGAATGAATACCCGGCGTCCAGGCATAGCCCTGGCCCTGTTCGGAGATCTGGGTGGCCTCGGAGACGATGAAGGCACCCGACGCCGCTCGCTGGGCGTAGTAGCGGGCATTCAATCCATAGGGAACGTTCCCCGGCTGCATGGCGCGCGATCGCGTCAACGGCGCCATGACGATCCTGTGAGGCAGATCGATATCCCCGATCTGTCCCGGCTGGAACAGCGCTTCCGTTTCCTTCAAGCCTCCGATCCCCCTCGATCAAGGGCTGGCCGGCCCCGATTCGCCGTCGCCTGCGTTTCGATGCCCTGCCCATCGTCCCTGCCAGCGACCGTTGCTGCGGCCGAGCGTTATCACGGCTGGCGGTCGCGGTGCTAATGGTCGCATAGAATGGGACTGCGCGGCACTGCCGCATTCCCCATAGGTTGTTGCCCGTACGACGAATGGCCAATTGGAGCCGACCGGGCCGGGCGCCATTATCTTCGCTTCCAATCCCAGTCGATCATTGAGGGGGGAACGGCTATGAGC
>JARFQW010000169.1 GCA_029287575.1 Gammaproteobacteria bacterium
GGTCAGGTCCGCGGCGAGACCCACGAGTGGTCCCGGAGGCGGATTGGAACCGTTGCCGCTCACCTAATTCTGGGCGGCCAGGTTGTTGTTCGATTGCGGATTCGTGATTGGCGGCGAAGCCAAGCAGTTGCGGGCCGGATCGAATCTGTTCGGCGTACACCAGTCCAGCTCTGCGATCCCGACGAAATCGTTGTCCTCGACGGTGTTCTTGGCAATCACGTGGTCGCTAACGCCGAGCGCCAGAACCCCGGCCCCGGGCGGCAGCGCGGACTGGAACGTGCCGGGCGGTGCCTCGTTCGGACGATTGTTGTCGTAGATATCGTTCTGCTCGATACGCCAGTTCGCCATCACCGGCAGCGGCGGGTTACCCGCGCCGTTGGGATGGAACAGGCCGACACCCACGGTGTTGTCGTAGATCTCGTTCTGTTTCACCGTGACGTCGTTGGACACCGTGATCTCGAAGCCGATCACGCTGCCCCAGAGCTCGTTGCCGATGACGCGAACGTTTTCGGATCCCGCCACCCACATAGCGGTATCAAGAGAACCGTAGGACTCGTTGTTACGCACCAGCCCGTTGGCCGAGAGGGTCGGGTAGATCCCGTTATTGAGGTTGTTGACCGATACGTTGCGAACGAACTCGAAACCGTCCACCCAGCGCGTCTGGATTCCGTTCACCGGAAACTCTTCGACAGAGAAGCCGCGAAAGTAGAAGCCCTGAAGCTCCCTGCTGCGGCATTCCTGGCCCTCCGGCGTGTCATCCTTCACGTCGTAGTCACAGCCGGACGGCGCCGCGTAGACGCCGGTTTCCTGATCTTCGTTTTGCAGGATGCGTACCTTGCCGGCCTCACCCCTGCCTTTCTTCACCTTGCCGATCAGTCGGAGGTTGTCGGTAGAGATGCGCAGACCGTAGCGGCCGTTGTCGACCTCCTGGTACGTACCCGGCTCGACGAGCACAGTGTCTCCGGGCAGCGCCTTGTCAATCGCTGCCTGTATGGATTCACCCGGTGAAACGCGATGCACCGCAGCATTTGCGGCGCTGGAAATCATAAACGTGGCAACGCCAAAGAGCATGCCGATACGGCGCGGATTCATTCTTGTATTCCCCCCAATGTGCGGCCTTTGCCCGGCGAGGATTCGTCGGATTTCAAGCGCAGCACAGACTCCCCCAATGCGCAGCATTCTGGGCGCTGTGCCGGGCGCTGTCAATTTCAGGATTATGGAAAATGGGATCTTGCGTTCGGACGAAGCAATGCGGATTGGCCCTGTTGCTCTGTTCGGCTCGATTGACGACGCCTTCCCTGCTAACTGACAATCATTATTCTTGCCGGGCAGCTACCCAGAACAGTTCCCGCTGGCTGCCGTGACCGTCTTGCCGGGATAGACTTTCGGAGCATCTGAACCTATGGAAAGCGCGTGCACTATGCCAATGGCTCCAGCAAAATCCCGCCCGATCTGTCGCGCACTGCTCCTTGTTGCCGCACTGACCCTGGGCGCCTGCGGCCGAGACCCGGCGCCGCTACTCTCCGAACCACCCGCCGAGGTTTCCGGCACGCTCGATATCCGGTATCCCCTCGACCAGACACTGTTTCCGCCCGAAATCGTCGCGCCGACCTTCGTCTGGAGCGATGACACACGTGGCGTCGAGCAATGGCGGGTGGCACTGCAATTTGGTGGCGGGGAAGACCCGCTCGAGTTCGCTGCGTCGGAAACGAGCTGGCGTCCCTCGGAAAGCGACTGGGCCGAGATCAAGCGCCGCTCCACGGAATATCCCGCGGAGGTGTCCATCGCCGGGCTCTCCGGCGATGGCCTTCCGGCTTCGGGCGCCCGCATCAGCATTCGAACGTCAACGGACCCGGTGGGGGACTCCATCTTTTATCGCGAGGTTCCTCTGCCGTTCATCGCGGCCGTCCAGGACCCGGCGAAAATCCGCTGGCGCTTCGGCGGCGTCGACTCGATCGATCAGCCGCCCGTGGTCCTCGAAGACCTGCCGGTCTGCGGTAACTGCCACTCCTTTTCAGGGGACGGGGGCACCCTGGGCCTGGACGTGGACTACGGCAACGACAAGGGCGGCTACGCGATCCTGTCCGTAGAACCGGAGATGGTGCTGAACGACGAAAAGATCATCACCTGGAGTGACTACAAGAAGGAGGACGAGGAACCGACGTTCGGGTTGCTTTCCCAGGTTTCGCCGGACGGCCGCTACGTCATCAGCACCGTGAAGGACCGGGCGGTCTTCGTGGCCACACCGGGAATCGAGTTCTCCCAGCTGTTTTTCCCCATCAAGGGCATCCTGGTCGTCTATGACACGGTGACCGGGACCTACGCACCGCTGCCCGGCGCCGACGACCCGGAGTATGTGCAGAGCAACCCGACCTGGAGCCCCGACGGCCAGTGGGTTGTCTTTGCCCGGACGAAGGCCTATCGGAAAGACTCGATTGCCGATGCCACCAGCATTTTGCTGGACGAGAAAGACGTTCCGGAGTTCATCGAAGACAAGGAGCCCTTCAAGTTCGACCTTTACCGTGTGCCGTTCAACGAAGGCCGCGGCGGCAAGGCCGAGCCCATCGAGGGCGCCTCCCATAACGGCATGAGCAACTTCTTCGCGAAGTTCTCCCCGGACGGCAAGTGGATCGTCTTCACGCAGGCCGAAAACTACATGCTGCTCATGCCGGACAGCGAGCTTTACATCATCCCGGCGGAAGGCGGAGAAGCCCGCCGCCTGCTCGCAAACACACCGCGGATGAACTCCTGGCACAGCTTTTCGTCAAACGGCCGCTGGCTTGTGTTCTCTTCGAAGGCCAACACCCCCTACACCCAGCTGTTCCTCACCCATATCGACGACGACGGACGCTCCACCCCGCCGGTCGTGCTCGACCGCTTTACCGGCACCTATGGCGCCGCCAATATTCCGGAGTTCGTCCCGCTGCCCGCGAACGCCATCGCGCGGATTAAGGAACAGTTTCTCGACGCCTATTCCTTCCTGCGCGCCGGCATGGCCAACGAGCGCACCGGCAACTACCCGGCCGCGGTGCAGGCTTACCGGCGCGGCCTGGAAGCCGAGCCCGACAATGTGGAGCTGTTGAACGCCATGGGCTTTGCCCTTTTTCAGCAGGGCGAAAGCGAGCAAGCCGTCATTGCGCTGGAGAAAGCCATCGAGGTCGATCCAAAGCACTGGAAGGCCCACAACAACCTGGCGCTGGCCTCCATCGATCTCGGCGAGCTCGAGATGGCCGAGGCGCACTATCGGGAGTCGCTGGCCATCGAGCCGCAGCCGGCGATCTATAACGATCTCGGATTCGTACTCGAACGCCAGGGCCTGCCGGAGGACGCGGTGGTGGCCTATCGCCAGGCCCTGGAGCTGGATCCCGATTCGGCCTCGGCCCACTACAACCTGGGCGCCTCACTGGCGCGCAGCGGTGCGTTCCCGCAAGCGGAAACCCACCTGCTCGCTGCCGTCGAAAAAAACCCGACCAGCCAGACCTATGCCGGCCTCGGCTTCGTGCAGTGGCAGCAAGGCCGAAATGACGAAGCCACAGCCAGCCTGCGGTCCGCGATCGAAACGGACCCGGAGAATGCGACCGCCTATGACGCGCTGGGCACGATTTTTATTGAGCAGGAACAGCTCGAAGAGGCCGCGGCAACCTATCGGCAGCTGATACGCCATCAGCCCAGTGCCGCCGCCCACCAGAAGCTGGCCCAGGTGCTCGCCCGTCTCGGACGTACCGGCGAGGCACAGAAGGAGATGGCACGGGCGCAGGCGCTGAGCCGGGCCTCAGCCACAAATCCGTAGCATCTCGCCAACCCTTTCAAAGATCACGGGACTCGCAGAGCCCACGGATGCCCCAAGGG
>JARFQW010000179.1 GCA_029287575.1 Gammaproteobacteria bacterium
CGCGAGTCCGGTGTGCGCAACCTCGAGCGGGAGATTTCAAAGATCTGTCGCAAGGTCGTCAAGCAGCTGTTGCTGAAGCCGCGCAAGACGCGTGTATCGGTGACGCCGAAGAGCATGGAAAAGTATCTCGGTGTCAGGAAGTTTCGCTTCGGCCGGGCGGAAGAAAAGGACCAGGTCGGGCAGGTTACCGGGCTGGCCTGGACCGAGGTCGGCGGCGAACTGCTGACGATCGAGGCGGCTGTCGTATCCGGCAAGGGCAAGCATACGTACACCGGTCAGCTCGGTGACGTCATGACCGAATCGATCCAGGCCGCGATGACCGTTGTTCGCAGCCGGGCAAAAGTCCTGGGCATCGACGAGGAGTTCCACCAGAAGTTCGACGTGCATATTCATGTGCCCGAAGGCGCGACGCCAAAGGACGGTCCGAGTGCGGGCGTTGGCATGTGTACAGCACTGGTGTCGGCATTAACCGACATCCCGGTCAAGAGCGATGTCGCGATGACCGGCGAGATCACGCTGCGGGGTGAAGTCCTGCCGATTGGCGGCCTCAAGGAGAAGCTCCTGGCGGCCCATCGGGGGGGCATAAACAAGGTGCTGATTCCCGAGGAAAACGAAAAGGATCTCGCCGAAATTCCCAAGAACATCAAGGACAAGCTGGAGATAGTTCCAGTGAAGTGGATTGATGCCGTGCTCGAACACGCGCTGATCCATTTGCCGATGCCGGATGCGTCCAAAAAGGAGCCCGAGGCGGAGTCGAAGTCGAGTGAATCGGAGTCGAAATCGGAGGATGTGGTCCGTCCCCACTAAGGCGCTGAAACCCGCGTCGTTAAAGGAAATTTGACGCTTTATAGGCCGCTTGGTATAAGCTTCGCAGCCGTCGGCGGGTGCACGGAGCCTCCGGCAGCATTTTGCGGATTGCAACTCTTTGGGGAACACGCTGAAGAGAAGCAGACGTTTTCAGTCACAAACCATTCTTCAGGGGTGTATAGCATGAACAAGGGAGATTTGATTGATGCAGTGGCCAGTGCGGCCGGTCTGTCGCGCGCAGACGCGACCAAGGCTGTCGATGCCACGCTCGATACGGTCCAGTCCACACTGGCCAGCGGCGGCTCGGTGTCGCTCGTCGGCTTCGGCACGTTCTCGGTAAAAGCACGTGCGGCACGCATGGGCCGTAACCCGCGTACGGGTGAGCAGATCCATATTGCCGCCAGTAACGTACCCGGTTTCAAGGCTGGCAAAGCTTTAAAGGATGCCGTAAACTAGCGCGCCGCTTGAGCGGGGCCCAGTGTGGGAGCGGCTTCCAGCCGCGTTTGGCTTTGAGTCATCTCACGGAGTTTCGGGTGCTTAGCTCAGCTGGTAGAGCATCGCCCTTACAAGGCGAGGGTCGGCGGTTCGATCCCGTCAGCACCCACCAAGGTATGGAGTGGTAGTTCAGCTGGTTAGAATACCGGCCTGTCACGCCGGGGGTCGCGGGTTCGAGTCCCGTCCACTCCGCCAAAGACCGAAAGGGCGCCCACGTGGCGCCCTTTCTTTATGCAATTGCTGATGCCGTTGGAGATAGGCTTTGCTGCAGCGAATCAGAGAAGGAATTTCGGGCCCGGTCGCATGGGCAATCCTCGGACTGCTGGCGCTCGTTTTTGCGGTCTGGGGCATCAACATGGATTTCACTCCGACGACCTTCGCGGTGAAGGTCAACGGGGAAGAGATTCCCGCCGAGCCGATACGGCAGGCGGTCCAGAGCCAGATTTCCCAGGCCCAGCAGAATTTCCCCGGCGACCTGCCCGAGGAACTGCAAACCCAGATCCGCAACCAGGTCGTGGAGCAGGCTGTTCTCGAGCGACTGCTCGCGCAACGCACCGAAGAACAGGGTTATCGGGTGGGTGACATCGAGCTCAGCCGATCGATCCGGGAAATGCCGGTCTTCCAGGTGGGCGGCCAGTTTTCCATGGACAGTTACCAGGCGAGGATCCGGGCCGCTGGGTACACGACGGAGGCCTTTGAAGAACAGCAGCGCCGTCGCTTCGAGATGCAGCAGCTGGAGTCGTCGATCGTCGAGAGCAGCTTTGTCACCGACGCTGAACTCGAGAGCTACGTCCGCCTCGATCAGGAGCGCCGGGAGGTGGATTGGATCGGGTTCCAGGCGGCGGATTTCATCGACGATATCGAGATTGCCGACGCCGACATCGAAGCGCGCTATGAGGCCAGCCCCGAGCTGTTCCAGACCGAAGACCAGGTGGATATCGAGTACGTGGAGATCCGCCTCGACGAACTCGCCGCGGGCGTGGATGTCTCCGAGGACGAGCTCATGGAATTCTACGAGGCCGAGCGCAGCCGTTCGCCCGAGCTGTTCGTGACCGAAGAGCGCCGCAAGGCGCGCCACGTGCTGATCGCAGTGGACGATGACACCGACGAAGCGGCCGCCCTGGAAAAGGCCGAAAGTGTGTTGTCGCGCCTGAAGGCCGGCGAGTCATTCGAGGAGGTGGCCACATCTGAATCCGACGACTCGGGTTCGGCTGCGGAGGGCGGTGACCTGGGCTGGGTCGAGCGGGGCATGATGGTGGCGCCGTTCGAAGAGGCGCTTTTCGCTTTGGACACCGGCGGGCTGAGCCAGCCGGTGCGCAGCCGTTTCGGCTATCACGTTATCCGCCTGGACGAGTTGGAGGCAGGTTCAGAGAAGACCTTTGACAGTGCCCGCGCCGAGCTCGAGGAGGAGCTTCGTCGTCGCATGGCCGAAGACCTTTACTACGATCGTGGCGAAGAGCTGGCCGCGCTGGCTTTCGAGAATCCGGACAGCCTGGGCCCTGCGGCCGAGGCCCTGGGTGTTGACGTGCAGAGCGTGACCGGTGTGACCCGTGCCGCCGGGCCGGACGTGGCGGCCGAGGCGCAGGTGCGTGATGCGGCGTTTTCCACCGACGTGCTGGAGGGTGGAGAAAACAGCCCCATTATCGAGCTCGCCGAGGACCATGCCGTGGTACTTCGGGTTACCGATCACCGGCTTCCGGAAACGCGCCCGCTGGCCGAAGTTCGCGACACGATCCTCCAGGGACTCAAGGATGAGGCGGCCAGAGAACAACTGCGGCTCCTCGCGGAGCAGGCCGAAAAGCGGCTCAAGGACGGGGAGGACGCCCGCGGCCTGGCAGACGACATCGGCGGGCAGTACAGCCCGCGGGAGAGTCTGGGCAGGACATCCACGGGGATCCCCGCTCAGCTGACGGCGGCCTTGTTTGCGGCATCGGTTCCGGCTGACGAATCGGCGGTCATCGAGACCGTGGATGTCCCCGGCGGTGTAGCAGTTCTGCGGCTGTTCTCGGTCAGCCCCGGAAAAATGTCCGACCTCGATGAGGAGGCAAGAGAGGCGCTTCGGGAACGGTTGGCGAGGGAAGCGGCGTTCCGTGAGCTCAGTGCCTACATGGCTCAGCTTCGCAGCGAGGCGGCTGTAGTCGTGGTGGATAATCAGATCGAATAGGGAAGGCACTGACGCGCCGCGCGCCGGCTGCGCGATGGCACTCGCCGAAGCGTTCGCGTAGCATCCGGCGCGGGCCCCTTTCCGGAGAAGACATGCCCCGGCTCGCTCTACACTGGCAGATTCTGATTGCCCTGATCCTGGGCATCGTCGCCGGTTGGATCACCGGTCCGGAGGGCAAGGTCCTCGGTATCACGGCCTACGGCGTCTACGACTTCGTCGGCACGCTGTTCATCAACGCCCTGAAGATGCTGATCGTGCCGCTGATCATGTCGTCGATCATCGTGGGCGTGGCGGGAATCGGCGGCTCCGGCCGGCTTGGCCGCCTCGGCGGCCGCACTCTGCTTTTTTATGCGCTGACGAGCCTGCTCGCCATCATGGTGGGTCTCGTTCTCGTCAACATCACCAAGCCGGGTATCGTGGACGGCGAACCGGCACGGGAACTGCTCGCGTTCGAGGCCAGCGCCGCCGTGGTTGGCGACGCGGTCACGGGAGAAGGCGGGGCGCGACAGCTCGTCGAACTGCTGCTCCGGGCCGTGCCGCCGAACATCGTGCAGGCCGCCGCGGATGGCCAGATGCTGGGTCTGATTTTCTTCAGCATCGTATTCGGCTTTTTCATGACCCGGATCGGGCACGAGCAAACCGATATCCTCTACCGGTTCTGGGATGCGGTATTTGCGGTGATGATGCGGATCACCGAATGGGTCATGCGATTCGCGCCCATCGGCGTGTTCGGCCTCGTGGCGCGGACCGTGGCGAAGACCGGGTTCGATGCGGCGCAGCCGCTCATCGTTTTCAGCCTTACCGTTCTGGCGGCGCTCGCGATTCATGCCGTGGTGACCATCCCGCTGGTTCTGAAGGCCGCGGCGGGTCTCAGTCCCTGGGCGCTGTACCGATCGGTTTCTCCCGCGCTCCTTACGGCGTTCTCTACGGCTTCTTCTTCGGCAACGCTGCCGATTACCATGGAATGCGTGGAGAAGAACGCCGGCGTGTCCAACCGTATCAGCAGTTTCGTCCTGCCCCTGGGCGCCACGGTCAACATGAACGGGACGGCGCTCTACGAATGCGTCGCGGCTATTTTTATCGCCCAGGCTTATGGGCTGGACCTGAGCCTGGGCCAGCAATTTGTCATCGTTGTTACCGCTTTGGTGACATCGATCGGGGTGGCGGGTATCCCCTCCGCTTCGCTGGTGGCGATCGCTATCATTCTCACGGCGGTGGGCCTGCCTGTAGAAGCCATCGGCGTGTTGTTCGTGTTTGACCGGATCCTCGACATGGCGAGGACCAGCATCAACGTGCTGGGAGACGCGACCGCCGCCGTCATCGTCGCCCATCGGGAGGGCGAGGAAGGCGTCCTGGCGCCAGCACTGCCGGAAGGGGCTACCCGACATGGCTGAGCGCCCCGGGACCGGGTTTCGGGCCCGGATTGCCGTCCCGGAGGGCGGGCCGTTGTAGTAGCGCTGTCAGGAGAATGCACATGGGATTCATGACCGGGAAGCGGGCCCTCATCGTCGGCCTGGCGAGCAATCGCTCCATTGCCTGGGGAATCGCTCAGGCTTTCCGTCGAGAGGGTGCCGAGCTCGCTTTTACCTGGCAGACGGAAAAGCTCCGCGGCCGGGTCGAGGGGATGGCCGAGGAACTGGGTTCGGCCCTGACCTGCCCGCTGGATGTCGCCGAGGATGCCCAGATCGACTCCGCGTTCGAGTACCTGGGGCAGCACTGGGACGGTCTCGACATCATCGTCCATTCCGTGGGATTTGCGCCGCGGGAAGAATTGGCCGGGCGTTATGTGGACGTGGTCTCCCGGGAGGGTTACCGGATTGCCCATGACATCAGCGCCTACAGTTTTGCGGCGCTGGCGCGAGCGGGCCGGCCGATGATGGAGGGCCGAAACGGTGCCCTGCTGACGCTGACCTACCTGGGCGCGGTCAGGGCAATACCCAACTACAACGTGATGGGCCCCGCAAAGGCAAGTCTCGAGGCCAACGTCCGTTTCCTTGCGGCGGACCTCGGCCCTGAGGGGACCCGTGTCAACGGTATTTCGGCGGGCCCGATCAAGACGCTTGCAGCAGCGGGTATCGGCGGCTTCCGCAAGATACTCTCCCACGTCTCGGAACAAACGCCGCTGCGTCGCAACGTTACAATCGAGGACGTCGGCAACGCGGCGGCGTTCCTTTGTTCAGACCTGGCTTCGGGCGTGACCGGCGAAATCCTCTATGTGGACAACGGTTACAGCCACGTCGGCATGGTGCTCGGTGACTGAGCCGGAGGAGGGCAGCCCCGCCTAGCCTCCGGACTGGGCCATCACGTCCACGTACATCACGAGCCTTTGTCCCGGCCGCAGGTATTTTTGCCCGCCCAGACTGGTGTTCCACTCCTTGAGGTCACCAACGGTTACCCGAAACTTCCGGGAAATCGTCCACAGCGAATCCCCGTTGCGGACCGTGTAGTTGACCCGCCGGCGTTCCGCCGGGGCCGCCCGCGACATCGGTGTTGACGCCTGCACGACTGTCACCGCGGGCACCGCCCCGGTCGGCACCTCACCACCCTTCCAGATCACCAGCTTGCGGCCGATCCTCAGCGTGTCTCCCGGTGCCATGCCGTTCCACTTGGCCAGGGCCTTGTAGGAGACACGGTGTTTCCTGGCAATTGTCCAGAAGGAGTCTCCCGAGCGGACCCGGTAGTCGATTCGCTTGCGGTCCTGATTGCGCTGCTGGATCTGCGCCAGGCGGCTGTCAGCGCTGCCGCTGTAGCGGTCCAGGTCGCGGGTCGCCGTCGGTATGGTGAGCCACTGCCCGGCAACGATGGTGTTGCCGGAGACGCCGTTGACCTGGCGAATGACGGCCGGTGTGGTTTCGTATTTTGCGGCGATGGCAATCAGCGACTCGCCGGGCTTGATGCGATGACGCGCCCAGCGGACTTTCTGATCGTCCGGCAAGGTCGCCAGCCGGGCTGCGAAGGCGTCGGCCCGGTCGGCGGGAACGAGCAGCCGATGCGGCCCTGCCGGGTCCGTGGCCCACCGGTTGTAGCCGGGATTCAGATGATAAAGCGCGTCGATATCCACCTCGGCGAGATCGGCGGCCAAAGCCAAGTCGATCTGCCCGTCCAGCGGAACTACCTTGAAGTAGGGGCGGTCGGGCAGAACCGGCAGGGTCATGCCGAAGGCGGCCGGGTCGGCGACCAGCGCCCGAAGGGCGAGTAGCTGCGGTACGTAAGCCTGGGTTTCCCGGGGCAGCTTCAGATTCCAGAAGTCGGTCGGTTTGCCCGCTTTCTTATTGCGCCGAATCGCGCGCAGCACGTTGCCCTCGCCCGAGTTGTAGGCGGCCACGGCAAGTAGCCAGTCACCGTCGAAGTGGTCCGACAGAACCTCCAGATAGTCCAGCGCCGCCCGGGTGGAGTCCAGCACGTCGCGACGCCCGTCGTACCACCAGTCCTGCTTGAGCCCGAAACGCCGGCCGGTGCCCGGGATAAACTGCCATAACCCCGAAGCCCGGCCATGGGAATAGGCGAAGGGATCGAAGGCGCTCTCCACGATCGGGAGCAGGGCCAGATCCACGGGCATTCCGCGGGCTTCCAGTTCGCCCACGATGTGGAAGAGGTAGCGGTTGCCTCGCGAAAACACGCGGTCGAAGTATTCCGGATGACGCCGATACCACGAGAGATGGGTCTGGACGCGGCTGTTCTCTACCAGCGGAAGGCTGAGCCCGGACCTTATCCGGTCCATCAGATCGGCCTCTGGCGGAGGGACTTCGAGCCCGTCCGGCAGGGAACCGGCTTCGATCCGGGCCGTGACCTCCACGCGGCGGGTGCGGGCTCGCTCCGGAGCAGCTTCCGGCACGGCCGGGGTCGTCTGTTCCACATGGGTGACGGGAGCGGTTACCGGTTCCGTGACCGTATCCACCTGGGCGCAGCCGCTGAGGCCGGCAACGACCAGGAGGGCCCCGTGGAGGGGCTTGAGCCGGGTGCTTCGTATCATTGTTTCTTCCGTCCCTAGAATTCGTCTTTCCATGCGCGAATGGCCGCGAATACCCCAACTCTCCCGGCCGCGGCACCCCGCGCCAGGGCGGCAGCCCGCACGCTGGCCTCATCGACCCGCAGGAAGGGGTTGATCGTTCTTTCCCGTTCGAGCGTCGACGGCAGCGTCGGCTGCCCCTGGGCACGAATATCCGCGCAGCGCTCGCGATAGGCCTGGATGTCGCCATTGTCCGGTTCCACGGCAGCGGCAAACGCAAGATTGCTCTCGGTATACTCGTGGGTGCAGTAGACCCGGGTCTCCTCGGGCAATGCGGCGAGCGCGTCCAGTGACCTGAGCATTTGCTCCGGCGTGCCTTCGAAAAGCCGCCCGCAACCGCCGCTGAACAGGGTGTCGCCGCAGAAAACCGCGCCGTGGCCGTAGTAGGCAATGTGGCCCGCCGTATGGCCGGGTACTTCCAGGACGGAGAATCTCAGTCCAAGAGACGGAAAAGCGACTGTCTCACTGTCTTCGACCGCCCGGGTCCGAGCCGGAATGATCTCGCTGCGAGGACCGTAGACCGGGCAGCCGTAGTGGCCGGCAAGACGGGGCACACCTCCCGTATGGTCCGCGTGATGATGGGTGACCAGGATCCCGGAAAGCTCCCAGCGCCGGGTATTGAGCAGCGACAGGACCGGGTTCGCATCGCCCGGATCTACCGCAATTACGCGAGTTCGATCCTCCGGAGAATGGATCAGCCAGATGTAGTTGTCTCGAAATGCAGGGACTGGGGTTACTTCAAGCATGCAGTCAGTCTAGTCATCATGCGGTGCGCCGACCATGCAATATGTCACATAATGAGCCCTGTTCAAGCTCTGCCTATCCGCTCCGGAGCAGGGTATCCTTCGCTTATGCCCGTATATCAGACCCATATTCAGGATTGGCTGCTCGGCCCGGCCGGCCGGCGCCTGCGGGAGGTCGAGCGTGGCGTGGCCGCCGAGCGGCTCAACCGGATTTTCGGGCTCCAGTTTCTTCAGGTCGGGCGTTGGGGCGCCGCAGGGGAGTTTCTGCCCTATCCGGCCACCGCCAGGCGGGCCATGTGCGACGCCGGGCCGGGAGCCGAGGTGGATTTCATCGCGGATCCCCGGCAGCTGCCGGTCTATGCCCAGTCGGTGGACGCTCTTTTCCTGCCCCATACCCTTGAGATGACCTCCGATCCGCATCAGGTGCTGCGCGAGGCCGATCGGGTGATGACCGAGGGAGGGCGCTTGCTGATCATGGGTTTCAATCCGCTGAGTCCGCTTGGCCTTCGGCGCCTCATGGGGCGCGGCGCCTGGCCCCCCGGCCTGGTGAATCTCTACAGCGAGGGACGCATCCGGGACTGGCTGAGCCTGCTGAATTTCGACGTCACCGACGTCCAGTATTTTCGCCTGACAGCTGAACGCCAGCAGCGTGGGTGGCGGCTGCCAATCCTGCAAGGTGCCTATTTCCTTACCGCAGTGAAGCGGGTATTCGTCGTAACGCCCATGCGAAGGCTCTGGCGCCGTCCGGCCCGGGTCGGGGCGCGGGTTGTGGAACCCACCGCCAGGAACCGCTTCTGATGTTCCGGCGGGTGCGTGCCGGTGATCGATTGGCCCGGTCCTCAGACTGCCTGAGCGTGGCCCGGGAACTCCATTGAACGACGTAGAGGCCTTTACGGACGGGGCATGCCGCGGTAACCCGGGGCCCGGCGGCTGGGGAGCCCTCCTGCGCTATGGCGACAACGAGCGGGAGCTCTGGGGCGGGGAACGCGAAACAACCAATAACCGAATGGAACTGACCGCGGCGATTCAGGCTCTGGCGGCCCTGAAACGGCCCTGCAACGTAGACCTGTACACGGATTCTCAGTATGTGCGCAAGGGCATTACCGAGTGGCTGGCCAACTGGAAACGCAAGGGCTGGAAAACCGCCGCGGGCAAACCCGTGAAGAATCAGGACCTGTGGGAGTTGCTGGACCGGGAGGCGGCGCGGCACGCGGTGCGTTGGCACTGGGTCAAGGGCCACAGCGGCCACTCGGACAATGAACGGGCGGACGAGCTGGCCAATCGCGGCATTGATGAGATGGAGGGACCGTGACCGTGTCGGCAAGACAAATCGTGCTGGACACCGAGACGACCGGGCTGGAGCCGGAAGACGGTCATCGGGTAATCGAACTCGGCTGCGTTGAAATGGTCAACCGGCGCCCCACGGGACGAACGTTTCACCAGTATCTGAACCCCCACCGTACCATCGACCCGGGAGCTGTCGAGGTCCATGGCCTGACCAACGAGTTTCTCGCCGACAAACCGGCATTTGAGGACGTCGTGGACGAATTTCTCGAGTTCGTAGAGGGCGCGGAGCTCGTCATCCACAATGCGCCGTTCGACGTCGGATTCCTGGACCACGAGCTGAGGCTGTCCGGCAAGAAACAGTCGATGGGCGGCGTTTGCCGCGTCCTGGATACCCTGGTGATGGCGCGCCAGCGGCACCCGGGCCAGCGCAACAGCCTGGATGCGTTGTGCAAGCGCTATGACGTGGACAACTCCCGGCGGGAACTCCATGGAGCCCTCCTCGACGCGCAGATCCTGGCTGATGTCTATCTCATCATGACTGGAGGGCAGGCCGCGCTTTCGCTCGACACCGCTTCAGGCGACGCTACCGAGTCACAGACCCAGAGACGGGCGGAACGGCCGCCGGGAGTCGAGCTGGTAGTGCTCAGAGCCGGCGAGGACGAGCGCCGCCGCCATGACGACTGCCTGGACCGCCTGGACCAGGCGCTGGGCGAGGCCTGTGCCTGGCGGCGTCTGGGCCTGTAGGCAGCCTGCTGGATTTCTTCCGATTCTCCCACCCGGCCCCGACGGCGGGATGGTCGGCCGCAACGGGTCCGGGTCTGGTTCTGGATCAGATATAGCGGGCGAGGATCAGCACCGCGAGCAGCGCGGCGACCCATAACACCATGCTTCCGGTCGGCCATGTCCGGGCGAGGACGCCGCGGGGCCCGTGATGCCTCACCAGTCCGTCGACGGCGCGCGACACCAGCCCCACCCCTCGAGACCGGAGCGCAGCATCCAGCCGTCCAAAGTGAATTCTGAACCAGGCAATCAGATCCGGCACCAGCCGTCGGTAGATCCATTCCACGTCCAGGTTGACCGAGCGCAGTTCCGGCGGGTAGATGTTGGACAACTTCAGCCAAGTGAAGGCCAGCGCGGAGAAGGCCAGAAGCTGGAGTTGCGCGAGGACATGAGTGGCGTCGTAGGGGCTGTACTCCATCGTCCACGGAAGGATGCTGTACAAGACGGTGGGAAAGCTGCCGATGCCGATACAGAGAATGGCCGCGAGAGTCATGGCCAGCAGCATGTTCCGTGGCGGTTCGTGCGCCGTGGCGACGAATTTTGATTCGTGAGCGAAGAAGGCGAAAAACGGGATTTTTATGCCGGCGTGGTGAAAGACACCGGCCGAAGCAAACAGCAGCGCCAGCCAGACGAGCACCCGGTCTTCTTCCAGCACCGCCGCAACGACCATGGATTTACTGACGAAGCCGCTGAAAAGAGGAAAGGCGGAGATCGAGGCCGCCCCCACCATACAGAGCAGGGCCGTTTTCGGCATGCGTTTGTACAGGCCGCCCAGCTCGGAACCCCGCATCTCACCGGTTACCTGCAGAACCGCGCCCATGCTCATCATCAAAAGGCCCTTGAAAATGACATCGTTGAAGGCGTGGGCGACTGCGCCGTTGAGCGCGAGATTCGTCCCGATTCCGATGCCCACGACCATGAGTCCCAGCTGGTTGATCAGGCTGTAGGCCAGCACGCGTCGCAGATCGTTCTCGATCACGGCATAGAAACCCACCATCGAGAGCAGGATGGCGATTTCGTAGCTATAAAGCTCCAGGAACCTCATCGGTTCTCGGGCCACCCGCTGAAAGCAAAGAAGGTCAGCAGCATCACCGAGTCAACGGTGATGCCGACGCCGAGTTCAATGAGGAGGATGCCGAGATGCTGGCCCCCTACGGCCGAAACAGCCAGCACGTCTTAGTCAAGATAGTTCCCGACCAGGATCACCGTTTCGACGCCCACGGAGGCATAGATCAGCACGCCGGCGCAGGACGTGACCTTCGGCACAGGCGGCGGCGCCACTGCCAGCGCGTCGTCGAAGCCGAAGCCGAAGCCGAAGCCGAAGCCGAAGGAGCAGAGAATGATCGCCACGGCAAAAATCACTCCGGCCTGGAAACCGCCACCGGGGCCGTAGTCACCATGAAACTGGACGTAAAGGGCGAAAAGCATGATGACCGGAATCAGGACCTTCGCGATGATCCGGAGAATGACGTGGTGAAACATTCCCGGTCCTCCTTCGGACTCTCTTCACGTTATTGAACTCGCTGCCAGGGTCATGCATCCGGCCCTGCGGCCGGCTACCCTGGCGATATTAGCGTGGGTCACAATGCGGTTTGGGTCCGCTTGATGCGGCGCACTAGAATAGGCGGGAGCGCAGCCTGAACACACGAATCAAGGGCCATTGTCATGAGCGGAGAGTCGAGCGAGCGAATCGGCGTTGTCGGGCTCGGTTATGTCGGCCTGCCCCTGGCTGTCGCATTCGGGCGAAAGTATCCGACCCTTGGCTTCGATATCGATGATGCCAGAATCGCCGCCCTCTCGGCTGGCCGGGACGCGACGCTCGAAGTGCCTGTCGGTGATCTCGAAAAGGCCGACAAGCTGAGCTTCTCCTCGGATCCCCGCGCCCTCGCCGATTGCACGGTATTCGTCGTCACCGTGCCAACTCCCATAGACGACGCCAAGCAACCGGATCTGGGCCCGCTCCGGCTCGCCAGTCGCACGGTCGGGGCGGCCCTCAAGCCCGGTGACCTCGTCGTGTATGAGTCGACCGTTTACCCGGGGGCCACCGAGGAGGAGTGCGCGCCGATCCTCGAGGAGTGCTCCGGCCTGCGCCTCAACCTGGATTTCGCGGTGGGATATTCGCCGGAGCGGATCAACCCCGGCGACAAAAAACACCGGCTGGAGAGCATCGTCAAGGTGACCGCCGGTTCGACTCCCGCCGCGGCCGAGGCGGTGGACAGGCTGTACGCGAGTATTATCACGGCCGGGACGCACCGGGCCTCTTCAATAAAGGTGGCCGAGGCCGCGAAGGTGATCGAAAACACCCAGCGCGACGTCAATATTGCCCTGGTGAATGAGCTGGCCATGATCTTCCAGCGCCTTGATGTCGACACCCAGGAGGTGCTGGAAGCCGCGGGCACGAAGTGGAATTTCCTGCCGTTTCGTCCCGGGCTTGTGGGCGGCCACTGTATCGGCGTCGATCCCTATTACCTGACCCACAAGAGCCAGCAGATCGGCTATCACCCGGAAATGATACTCGCCGGTCGGCGCATCAACGACAATATGGGCCTGTATGTCGCCAGCCAGGTCGCCCGCCTGATGCTGAGGCAGCGGATCCACGTTTCGGGATCCCGCATTCTGGTCATGGGGCTGGCGTTCAAGGAGAATTGTCCCGACGTTCGCAATTCCCGGGTTATCGACGTGATCCGCGAGCTGGAGCAATTCGGTGCCGAGGTTTCGGTGCACGACCCGCAGGTAGATCCGCAGGAGGCATGGCGATGCTACGGCCTCGAACTGGTGGAGAACCTTCAGCCGGCGCATTACGATGCGATCGTCCTGGCTGTGGCCCACGATCAGTTCCGCAATCTCGGGGCGGTTAGGCTGCGGCAGCTGGGGCGCGACCCGCATGTTCTCTACGATGTGAAGTATCTGCTCGACGCGAGCGAGTCGGATGGCAGACTCTAGCGGCACCACGGCAATCCGCCGGCATTCGCCGTACGGCGCGATCTGAGAAAACCAGGTCCCAAAAAAGGCCAGTATCGGTATGAAAATGCTAGTAACCGGCGCAGCCGGTTTCATCGGCTACCACACGGCCCGGCGCCTCCTGGAGCGGGGCGACGAAGTCATCGGTCTGGACAATCTCAATGACTACTACGACGTCGGTCTGAAAGAGGCGCGGCTGGCACAGCTCGCTGATTACGATGGCTGGACGTTTGTCAGACTGGATCTCGTGGACACCGCCGGGATGGCTGCGTTGTTCGAGGACCATGTATTCGATCGCGTGATCCATCTTGCCGCCCAGGCAGGTGTGCGCTACTCCATAGACCACCCCAGGGCATACGTGGACAGCAATGTCGTGGGGCATCTGAACGTCCTCGAAGGCTGTCGTCGACAGCAGGTCGAGCACCTGGTCTATGCGTCCACCAGCTCGGTCTATGGCGCCAATACCCGGATGCCGTTCTCCGTTCATCACAATGTCGATCACCCCTTGTCGTTCTATGCAGCAACCAAGAAGGCCAACGAGCTGATGTCCCACA
>JARFQW010000100.1 GCA_029287575.1 Gammaproteobacteria bacterium
TGCGCCGAATCCAGGCGAAAAGGCAGGATTCAGACTCTGGAATTCTTCGGGAGTCTGAGCGTTGGTATCTGCATTACTGGTCGTGGCCGCTGTAGCTGCCAGCTTTTCCGGCCCGGTGGTCGGGATAACCGACGGCGATACGCTCACGGTGTTGTCCGATTCCCGTCCGGTCACGGTCCGGCTCGCCGAGATCGATGCGCCCGAGATGGGCCAGCCCTGGTCGATGCGCGCCCGGCAGGCGCTGTCCGACAAGGTCTTCGAACAGACCGTTACGGTGGAGCCCCTGACCCGCGATCGTTTCGGCAGAACCGTGGGCTATGTTCGCCTCGGCGACCGGGAAATCCATCGTGAGATGGTGCGCGAGGGCCATGCCTGGGCCTATGAGGGCTACCTGCGTGACGCTACGCTCGTGGATGACGAGGCGGCGGCGCGTGCCGACGCCGTCGGCCTGTGGAGCCTGCCAGAATCCGAGGCGGTGGCCCCGTGGAGGGTCCGGGAGCAGGCCAGGGTCGCCTCGCTTGCCGAGCCGGCGGTCGGGCCGTTTGCCTGCGGGGAGCGGCGTTACTGCCGGGAGATGCGCTCCTGTGAGGAAGCGAAATTTCACCTTCGCTACTGCGGCTTTACCCGCATCGACGCGGACGGTGACGGGGTGCCCTGCGAGCGGCTCTGCCGCTGAGCAACCCGCGCCGGGTCGCTTCCGGGATCCCGGAAGCCCGATCAGTTCCGTAGTCTTCCGCCTTCCGAATGCCTGCTGCCGTCGTCTGCCCGTCTGGCGGCCCGCATCGCGGGAAGGCCCGGGCCCGAGCGCGGTTTCGTGGGCCGCCAGCCGGCCAGTTGTCCCGGATCAGCCGCGTTCGTGACTCTGAGTCATCGCCAGTGCGGCGGCGCTCGCACCGGCAACCGACCAGCCGCCGTCCACCGGCAGCACGACACCGCTCACGTACCGGGCGGCATCCGAGGACAGGAAGAGGGCGGCCTGACCGATTTCGTCGGCGGTGCCGAAGCGCTGCAGCGGCACACTTTTCCTGTATTGCTCGGCAACTGCCTCGTTCGGCGCCAGCCGCTTCATGCCTTCGGTGTCGGCGATGGGTCCCGGGGAGATGCTGTTGATGCGGATGCCCGCGGCACCCCATTCCAGGGCCAGGGTGCGGGTCAGCATGTCCACGCCCGCCTTGGCGGCGCAGACGTGGCTCTGCATCGGCATGGCGACCCACGCCTGGGGAGCGGAGATATTGATCACCGAGGCCCCGGGCTTGCGCAGGAAGGCGTAGGCGGCGCGCAGGACGTGAAAGGAACCCAGCAGATCGATGTCCACCACGGCCTTGAAGCCGTTGGGGGACATGTCATTGGCAAAAGCGGGGAAGTTGCCCGCCGCGCCGGAGACGAGCACGTCGATTTCGCCGGCGGCCTCGGCGTGGGCGGCAAAGGCCTCCTGCACGGCCTTGGCGTCCCGCACATCCAGGGCATAGCCGCGGGCGGTTGAACCCAGGGTCTCGAGTTCGGCGACGGCGGCATCGACTTTCTCCTGGGAGCGGCTGGCCACCGCCACCGCGGCGCCGCTGCGGGCGAAGCACCGGGCAATGCCGAGGTTGATACCGCTGGTGCCGCCGGCGACAAAAACCGTCTTCCCGGAGAAATCGAAGGTTGCTGTCATGGCCCTGTCCCGTGTCTGAAGAGGGCGAACAGTTTCCGGTTGTCTCCGCAGGTTTGCAACGACAGCTGCTGCCGGCCGGGACACCTCCACGCCGCCCTTCCCGGGCGGGCAGGACCCTCGCTGCCGAACCCCGGGCCATGGCCGGGTTCTCCCGGACCGTCCCCGTTATCCAACCGATGCTTCGACCCGCCGGTTCGCCGGATCCGATCGGCGTGCACCGCCCCTGTCCCGCCGCAGGCCTGCGCCGAACCCGTCGTTTGCGCACCGTAGCCTCAGGCAATTGAGTAAACTGTGGGTTGTCTTGGGGGGGATCCCGGATGGCCGCATCCGTTGATGTCGATAGCGAGCTGGCGTACCAGGCGCAGTTGCTCCCGGGGGTCTCGAGGACCTTTGCGCTCACCATTCCGCGCATGCCGCGGCCGCTGTCGGACAAGGTCACAAACGCCTATCTCCTGTGCCGCATCGCCGATACGATCGAGGACGACCTGTCGATCCCGGCCGCGGACAAGGACGCGCTGCTGGCGCGGTTCGTGGAGGTCGTGGACGGGACCGTGCCCAGCGACGATTTCGTGGCGACGTCGCTGGCCCGGCTGAGCCCGGCGGTTCTCCCGGCCGAGCGGGAACTCGTCGCGCGGACCGGCAGGGTCGTGGGCCTGACTCACAGCTTTGCGCCGCCGTCGCGGGGAGCGATTCAGCGCTGTGTGCGCATCATGAGCCAGGGCATGGCGAAGTTTGCCGCGCGCCGCAGCCTGGACGGACTGACCGATATCGGCGAGCTCGACCAATACTGCTACGTGGTGGCGGGCTGTGTCGGCGAAATGCTGACCGACCTGTTCGCCGTGCAGTCCGCGCCGATCCGTGAGCGGCACGCCGAGCTGTTTCCCATGGCGCGAAGTTTTGGCCAGGGTCTGCAGATGACCAATATCCTCAAGGACCTCTGGGAGGACCGGGCGGCCGGCGCCTGCTGGCTGCCGCGATCGGTCTTCGATCGCCACGGCTGTGACCTGTCGGCCCTGCCCGCCGGCCGCGACACACCGGGATTCGCGGCGGGCTTGCGTGAACTGATCGGTATCGCCCGCGGGCATCTCGAGACGTCACTGCGCTACACCCTGCTGCTGCCGAAGAACGAGACCGGCATCCGCGACTCCTGCCTCTGGCCCATGGGGCTGGCGTTGCTCACTCTGCGCCGCATCCACGCGAATCCGCATTTCACGCAGGGGACGGACGTGAAGGTGTCGCGCCGGGCGGTAAAGGGCGTCATCGCCACCAGCCGTGTGCTGGGCCGCAGCCCGAGGGGTCTGAAGGCGGCGTTTGCCTTTGCGGGCCGCGGCCTGCCCGGGCCGGAAATCGCCGGCGGCTGAATTGGCGCCGGAACGCGCTGCATCGGCTCGGGTGAAACACCACGTCTTTGCCCGGCCGGCCCGGCCCTGGGGGCCGGCGGTATCAGCGCCTCGTTCCGCGTTGGGTCAGAGGCCGGCAGCCGTGTTGGTGAGCACCAGGTAGGCGGCCAGGGCCAGCAGAACGAACACGATCAGGTGCCCGAGGCGCGCTCGCTGGGATGGTGACAGGAGGTGATGGAAGGGATCGCGAACGGTCATGCCGAAACTCCCGAAGGCCCCGTTGCCACGGGCCTCCTACTGAAGAGTCTAGCCGACTGAACAGACCCTCGCCGGTCGGGAAGAAGGGCGCAGCCCCGCCCCACGCTGCCCCCATTCAATGGCCCGTTGTCGAGCCGAGGGGATGCGTTCACAGCGCCGTGGCGGCCTCAATCGTGACCTGATAGGCCATCAGTCCCAGGAGAACAAAGACCATCAGGCGTCCCAGCCTCGCCCTGAGGACCGGTGACATCCCGTGGCGAAAACGGCCACTGCGGCTCATGCCCCTACTCCCGAAGGCCGAATTGCTGCCGGCCTTCTACCGGTAGTCTAGTTGACGCGCGGTGGCGGCGCGTCGGGAGACCCGCGGCGGGCACGGCGGGCCGTGCATCCCGCGGCCATCCGGTCGGTCGGCCATGATGGCCTTTTCGAAGCGGCTGGCCTTCGGTCGGGAGCTCAGATCGGGGTGCGGCGCAGGCGCAGGGCATTGCCGATGACGGACACCGAGCTGAGGCTCATCGCGGCGGCGGCCACCATGGGGTTCAGCAGCAGACCAAAGGCCGGATACAGGGCGCCGGCGGCGATCGGCACGCCGGCCGCGTTGTAGGCGAACGCAAAGAACAGGTTCTGGCGGATGTTGCTCATGGCCGCGCGGGACAAACGCCTGGCGCGCACGATGCCGCGCAGATCCCCCTGCACCAGGGTGACGCCGGCGCTCTCCATGGCCACGTCCGCGCCGGTGCCCATGGCCATGCCCACGTCCGCCCGGGCCAGCGCGGGCGCGTCATTGATGCCGTCACCGGCCATGGCCACGATGCGCCCCTCGTCCTGTAGCGTCCTCACATGATCCGCTTTCTGGTCCGGGAGGACGCCGGCAATCACCTCGTCGATCCCCAGGCGATCGGCGACGGCGCGGGCCGTGGTCCCGGTATCGCCGGTCAGCATGATGATGTCCAGGCCCTCGGCGTGCAGTTGCTCGATGGCCTCGGCGCTGCTGTCCTTGACCGGGTCGGCGACGCCGATCAGCCCGAGGAGGCTGTCCCCGGCGCCCACGTAGATCACCGTCTGGCCCGCCTGTCTGAGCGCCTCGGCGCGTTCATGCCAGGAATCGATGGATATCCCGGCACTCCGGAGCATGGCGGCATTGCCGAGCACGACGAGCTGCCCGGCCACGGTGCCGCGTACGCCTCGGCCCGTGACCGACGCGAACCCGTCCGCGGCATCGATGGCCACGCCGGTTTCCCGGGCGTGCGCCACAACGGCCTGGGCCAGGGGATGTTCGCTTGCGTGTTCCAGGCTCGCCGCAAGGCCCAGGAGTGTGTCGTCGTCGGTGCCAGGCGCCGTATCGACGGTTACGACCGAGGGCCTGCCTTCGGTGAGCGTCCCGGTCTTGTCCACGACGAGGGTGTCCACGTCGCGCAGCCGCTCGATGGCCTCCGCATCGCGGAACAGCACGCCCATGGACGCGGCGCGGCCGGTTACGACCATGATGGACATGGGCGTGGCCAGACCCAGCGCGCAGGGGCAGGCGATGATCAGTACGGCGATGGCGTTGATCAGGGCGTAGGCCAGGGCCGGCGCGGGTCCCGCGAACGCCCACACCACAAACGTGACGACAGCGATGAGCATGACCGCCGGCACGAACCAGGCGGCCACCTGGTCGGCGAGACGCTGGATCGGCGCACGGCTGCGCTGGGCGTCGGCCACGAGGGCGACAATGCGGGACAGCAATGTGTCGGCACCGACCCGGTCCGCCCGCATGACGAAGCTGCCGGTGCCGTTCAGGGTCGCTCCGATCACCCGGTCTCCGGGATGTTTCGTGGCCGGCATGGGCTCACCGGTCATCATCGATTCGTCCACCGGGCTGGCGCCTTCCTCGACCACGCCGTCCACCGGGATTTTCTCGCCGGGCCGGACGCGCAGCCGGTCGCCCGCGGCGATGCGATCCACCGGCAGCACTTCCTCGCTGCCATCCGCCCGGAGCCGCCGGGCGGTGTCCGGCGCAAGCGACAGGAGCTCACGGATGGCCGAACTGGTCGCGCTACGTGCCCTGAGTTCCAGGACCTGTCCCAGCAGGATGAGCGTCACGATCACGGCAGCGGCCTCGAAATACACGGCGACTTCGCCGCCGTGACCCCGAAACGCCGCCGGGAAGATACCGGGCGCGAGCGTGGCGATGACGCTGTAGCCGAAGGCGACCGTGACCCCCAGCCCGATCAGCGTAAACATGTTCGGGCTGCGGTTTTTTATCGAATTCACCGCCCGGACGTAGAACGGCCAGGCGCACCACACACACACCGGCAGCGCGAGGGCCAGTTCCACCAGCGCACGCAGTCGGCCGGGCAGCAGGGCCGAGACGGGGCGCCCCGGCAGCATGTCCAGCATGACGATGGCGACCAGCGGCACGGTGAACGCGGCCGCGATCCGGAACCTCCGGGTCATGTCGTCGAGTTCCGGGTTGGACTCCTCAACGCTGACCGTCGTGGGCTCGAGGGCCATGCCGCAGAACGGGCAGTCGCCGGGTTCGTCCCGCACGACGTCCGGGTGCATCGGACAGGTCCATTCGGTGCGCTTCGCCGGGGCCGGAAGCCCGGCCGGCTCGAGGGCCATGCCGCAGGCAGGGCAGTCACCCGGGCCGTCGTTTTCCACCTCCGGGTGCATGGGGCAGGTGTGCCGGCCGGTGGCCGGCGCCGACTCCCGAACACCGGCAGCCGGCCTTCGGTAGCCTTCCGGATCGGCCGCGAATTTGTCCCGGCAACGGGCGCAGCAGAACCACCATGTGGTCCCGCCAAGATCGAAGCGATGCGGGGAGTCCGCCGTGACGCGCATCCCGCAGACCGGATCCCGGAGATCCGCCGGGTCGCGACGATCCGCGTGTTCGGCGTGGCAGTGCGTCATGACGTGGCCTCAGCAGCGGCAGTTCTTGTCGAATACCCGGATCAGTTCGGCGATCTTTTCCTCCCGATCCGTCGGGTTCCCGCTGTCGAACGCGTCGGCGACACAGGTGTGTATGTGGGCGTCGAGAACCATCTGGCTGACCTTGGCGAGGGCTGCCCGGGCGGCGGAGATCTGCATGACGATGTCCACGCAGTAGCGCTCCTGCTCGACCATGCGCTGAAGCCCTCCCACCTGTCCGGCTATGCGCTTGAGCCTGGCCTCGACCTGTGACCGCGTCTCGGGCTCCATCATCGCGGTGTCGTCTCCTGTTGAGAACTGTCAGATACCCCACCGGGGGTATGTACAGACTGCGCCCTGACCCGACGCGGGTCAAGCGGTTCGAGCGGCTGAGGCGTGTTTTGCCGCCCGGGAAGCATCCTGGAAGTACACGAGGACGGCGACAGCCCGGATGCCGGAATCAGGCCAGAAAGCACGTCTCGGCATGCGGCCGGGGCCGCCACGAACCGGACAGCGCGGGCGACCGGGAGGGCAAACGGCTATATTGAGAGACTAGTCCCGCCCGAGAACGGGAATGCTATGGATAAGGGGTACGGAATACCGGCGCAGAGCCTGTCGCCGGAAACGCTGCTGCAAATTCTGGAGGTGACCCGCCAGCTGGCGCGGCCCTTCGATCTGCAGACCCTGCTCGCGGAGGTAGGCCGCGCGGCGGAGTCGGTGCTGCGGGCGGAGCGGGCAACGGTATGGTTGTACGACCCTGCTGACGCCATGCTGGTTCTCAGCGGCGCGGATGCCGGCAACGGAGTCCGGGTATCCCTGGACCGGGGATTGCTGGGACGGTGCGCCCGGACGCGCCAGGTGGTCAATGTCCGGGAGGTCGAGTCGCAGCCGGATTTCGATCCCGAGGCGGACCTGGATCGCAACAATGACGTGCGCTGTCTGCTGTCGATCCCGCTGATGGACGGCGAGAATCTCGTGGGCGTACTGCAGGTGGTGGACAAGGTGGACGGGATGTTTTCCGAGGAAGACGAACACGTCGCCGTCACCCTTGCCGCTCACTGCGTGGTTGCCATTCAGCGGGAGCGGATGACGCGCGCCATGGTGCGGGCGGAGAAGCTGGATCGGGAGATCGCTCTGGCGCGGGAAATCCAGATCAGCACGCTTCCGCCCGAGATGCCGGTCCTGCCGGGCTATGACGTGGCAGCGGCCTTCAGGCCCGCCGACCAGACCGGCGGCGATACCTATGACCTCGTGCAGCTGGATGAGGACCGTTTGTTTCTCCTGCTGGGCGACGCATCGGGGCACGGTATCGGGCCGGCCCTGAGCGCGACCCAGATGACGGCGATGCTGCGCGTGGCACTGCGTCTGGGCGCGGATCTCGACAGCGTGTTCAACCACATCAACAATCAGCTGGTGGAGGATCTCCCCGAAGAGCATTTCATTACCGCGTTTCTGGGCATTCTCGATACCCGTCAGCACGAGGCGACGTTCCACTCCGGCGGCCAGGGACCGCTGCTGCACTATCGCGCCAACACCGGCGAATTCCGCTGGATGGCCCCGTCCACCTATCCGCTGGGTTTCGTGGCGTATCCCACGGTCAAGCCGGCCGAGGTCGTCGCCTTCGAGCCCGGCGATATCCTCGGGCTGATTTCCGACGGCGTCTACGAGTACGGCGATGCGCAGGGCAAGCAGTTCGGCATGGAGGGCGTGGAGCAGGTCGTACGCAACCATCACGACCGGCCGATGAGTGAACTTCTCGAGGCCCTGGTTGGGGAGGCCCGCCGGTTCGCCGGCGATATGCCCCAGCAGGACGACGTCACACTCGTGCTGCTGCGCCGGATGACCGATGGCGTCGAGGCCGCGGCATGAGCGTTTGCGGATTCTGCGTCAATGGAGGATGGTGATGCGTCAGCACTTTCCGCGAAGTATCGAATCTCTCGATCCGATATTCGCCTTTACGGAGGCGTTCTTCGAAGCAAAGGACGTGGATGAATCGTTACTCAGGACGGTGAGCTTCGCCATCGAGGAACTGTTCACGAACATGGTGAAGTACAACGCCGCAGGTCCGGAGGAGATTCTGTTGGAACTGACGCCCATCGCCGGCGGGGTCGAGGTGAGCCTGGTGGATTTCGACACGGAACCCTTCGACCCGACGCAGTCCCGGGCCGCCAAGGTCGACGGACCCATAGAGGATCGGCCGGTGGGTGGCCTTGGACTGCACCTGATCAAGAAAATGGTGGATTCGCTGCGCTACGAGTACGCGGATCGTCGCAGCACCGTGACCTTTACCCGGACGGTGAACTAGGAATGTTCGATATACAACAGGGAGACGCGGGAGAGGTGGTGCTGGCCGGCCGGCTGGACGCGGCCCAGTGCGAGAAAGCCCAGCAGTTCTTCGACAAGCTGCCGGCGCCCCACGTCGTCGACATGGCGGCGCTGGACTACATCTCCAGTGCGGGTCTCGGCGTGCTCATGAAGACCCAGAAACGACTGATGGCCAACGGCGGAGGGCTCAGGCTCATCAACGTGAACCACCATATCCGTGACATCTTCCGGTTCTCGGGCTTCGATCAGATTTTCGAAATCGTCCCGGCCGCCGACTAGCCGGCCGGAAACGGCTGGTCGAGACAAATTGACTGCCGATGACCAACTTTTCGGGCGCGACGTTGTAATTATGAACAAGCACGGTGATGCGGCCCTCGTTGAGGACTGTCTCCGCGGCGACGGGGATGCGCTGGTCGTGCTTATCGAACGCTACGAGAAGCCCATCTACAACGCGGCGTTCAGGATGCTGAAGGATCCGGACGATGCCCGTGACGTCACGCAAACCGTTTGTCTCAAGGCCATGGAGAATCTTGCCAGCTATGACCCGCGCTACAAGTTCTACAGCTGGGTTTACCGGATCGCGATCAATGAATCGCTCAACTGGATCAAGCGCCGGGACCGGGCTGGCGGCCGGACCACCGACGAGATCCCGTCTCCGCTGCCCGGCCCCGACCTTGCGGTGGACCGGCTGGAGGTCAGTGATCATCTCCAGGCGGCGCTGGCCGAACTGCCAACCGGTGAGCGCGCGGTAATCGTGATGAAGTATTTCCTGGAATGCAGCTATGACGACATCGGACAGATCCTCGAAATTCCGTCGAAAACCGTGAAGTCGAGGCTGTTCACGGCCCGCCGTCATTTGCGTGACCGGCTCGCCGCCCGCGGCTTGCTCGCATCGTCGAGGAGCGCGTAAGGCCATGACCGACTCCCGTGACAAACAGCCGCGTATCGAGGCGCTCATCGAAGCCAGCCTGGCCGGGGAACTGAGCGGACAGGACCGGGCCGAACTCAATCGCCACGTGCTGGAGGATCCCGGGGTCCGGGCCCTGCATGACGATTTGCAGCAGGTCGATGAGTGGCTCAAGGCGCTGCCGGCTGCCGAGCCCCCGGCCAGCCTCAGGAACGAGATACTCCAGGGGATGCCGGCTATCGGGCCCGGCCAATCGAAACGCACATTGCCCGGCGGACGCGACCGGCGCGTTCAGCTCCCGCGCATGGCCGCGGCCTTTGTCGGTGGCGCCATCGTGACCGGGCTGCTGTTCCAGATGCTGGTCTCCGACCGGCATGGCATGGATCCGGATCAGCTCGTGGGCACCATGGCCGCGATGCCGGAGAAAGTGGGTGAGCCCCTGGGTACGGTGCGTCTCGGTGATGGGAGGGCCTCCGGATCGGCGGTCGTGTACCGGTCCGGTCCCGCACTCTGGGTAGAGCTGGATATCGAAAGCGATGCGCCCTGGGAGCTTGAAGCGTCCTACGATCCCGCCGTTGCCGATCTGCGCAGCGTCAGCCGGCCCGAAGGACAGATGGTGCCCTTCGAGGTGTCCGCCGGACGGGTGCGCTTTTCGGGCGATGAGGGGCAGGGCACCTATCACCTTTACATGACGTCCAGCGACCAGGCGTCCGTGCGCATCGCCCTGGCGCTGACCGTCTCGGGACAGCGTGTAGCCGAGGGCGCCCTGTCGGCCCCGGCAACGCCAGGAGGTCCGACGTGAATTCCCGCGGTCGAGGGCCGGCGGGCAGAAGCGATCGGGCGCGAATATCAACTTTTTCCGGACCGGCGTGTATTTAGACACAACGGCGACTTTTTCCGCCCATTCACACGGGCGCAGGGGGGATAGACGATGAGCATGGGAACCGGAACATCTGAGCACGGCAGAAAGGGCCTGTGGATCGGTGGCGGCCTGGCATTGCTGGCCATCGTGGCTTACATGGGCCTGCAGGATCCGCCGGCGCCGGACGACGCGGTGGGAACCCTGGCCGAGGCGAAGCGCTACCGGGGCGAGAAGATCACCGCAGATGACGTCACGCTGGGCGATCAGTCCCTGCAGGAGCTGGTCCAGACGGACGAGTTTGCCGCGCTCATCCAGGATGAGGATTTCGTCAAGCTGATGGCGGACAGCCGCTTTGCCGCGCTGATGGCGGACGGCCGGCTCGCCGAACTGATGGCCGACGGACGCTTCGCCGAATTGATGGCCGATGGCCGCTATGCCCAGCTCATGGCGGACGGCCGGCTGGCGCAGCTGGCGGCGGATGGTCGCTACGCCGAGCTGATGGCTGACGGCCGTTACGCACAGCTGATGGCCGACGGCCGCTACGCCGAGCTGATGGCGGACGGCCGCTTCGCGGAGCTTGCCGCAGACGCGCGCTTCGCGAACCTGATGGCCAACGGCCAGTATGCAGCGCTGGCGGCGGATGCACGCTATGCCAATCTGATGGCGGACGCACAGTTTGCCAATCTGATGGCGGACGGCCGCTTCGCCGAGCTGATGGCCGACGCCCGCTACGCCAATCTGGCGGCGGACGCCCGGGCCGCGCAGCTGGCCGCGGATGCCCGCTACGCTCAGCTGGCGGCCGACAGCCGCTACGCGGATCTGATGGCTGACGGGCGCTTTGCCGAGCTGATGGCGGACGGCCGGTACGCGGATCTCATGGCGAACGGCCAGTTCGCACAGCTGGCGGCAGACAGCCGGTTTGCTGCACTCATGGCCGACGCCCGGGTGGCGCAGCTGATGGCCGACGGACGTTTTGCCCAGCTGATGGCCGACGGCCGCTACGCGCAGCTCATGGCGGATGCCCGCTATGCCAATCTGATGGCGGACAGCCGTTATGCGCAGCTGATGGCCGATGGCCGGTTCGCGCAGCTGATGGCGGACAGCCGTTTCGCGGCGCTGATGGCCGACGGCCGCTACGCCGAGCTGATGGCCAACGCCCGCATGGCTGACCTGCTGGCCAACGCGCAGTTTGCCCAGCTGGCTGCAAACAGCAACTATGCGGCGGCGATGGCGAACGCCCAGTTCGCCCAGGCTGTTCAGGCCCAGGCGATGGCCGCGCAGGCCAGGGGTGGCTCGCAGAACTGACGGATTCTCCCGGCCCGCCGGCGGCCTCGCAGCCGCTGGCGGGGACCGGACGATCCAGCGCTCGTGGTGGCGCTCCCGACGCCGGTTGCGGCCCGGGGGCGCGACAGCGAGGGGAGGCGGGCCGTCCGGATTGTCTGCCGGTTGCTTCACCGACGGGTTCTCCACGCCCGGTCCCGGCGCCCGGCTCCGGGGCGGTTGTCTTCGCCGCGCCGAAGCTCTGCGCCATACCGGCCGCATCGTTCTCGCCGGGCTGATTCTGCTCGCTGCCTCCCCTGTCCAGGCGGCCGATATCGTGCTCGAGTCCATCGAGACCGATAACCTGCGGCTTCTCTACTTCGACCCCTCGACCACCTACCTCGCGCCCTACGCCGCCCGGGCGTTCGAGAACTCCATGCTCAGCCAGAAGGACCGCTTCGGCTTCGAGCCGGATGGGCAGGTGACCGTGCTGCTCAAGGACTTCTCGGATTACGGCAACGCCGCGGCCGGGGCCGTGCCCCGTAATCTCCTGTTCGTGGACGTGGCGCCGATGAGCTTCGCCTACGAGACATTCACTCCGAGCGAGCGGATGTACACGCTCATGAATCACGAGCTGGTGCACATCACGACCATGGATATGTCCGCGGCACCGGATCGCCGCTGGCGCAGGTTCTTCGGCGGCAAGGTGGTGCCGATCGCCGAGCATCCCGAGACCGTTCTGTATTCCTACCTGACGGCGCCCAGGATGTCCGTGCCGCGCTGGTACCTCGAAGGCAGCGCGGTATTCATGGAAACGTGGATGTCCGGGGGCCTCGGCCGCGCCCAGGGTGCCTACGACGAAATGGTGTTCCGGGCCATGGTGCGGGACGACGCCCAGTTCTACGATCCGCTCGGGCTGGTTGCGGCCGGCACCAAGGTGGATTTCCAGGTGGGCGTCAACGCCTACCTCTACGGCTCGCGCTTCATGAGCTATCTGGCCTATGAGTATTCCCCGGAGATGCTCATCGAATGGCTGTCTCGAAGAGAGGACAGCGAGCGCTATTACGCGGCCCAGTTCAAAAAGGTCTTCGGGCTGCCCATGGATGAGGCTTGGGACAACTGGATCGACTTCGAGCGCGAGTTCCAGGCCGCGAATCTGGCCGCCGTCCGGCAGTATCCCGTCACGCCGCACAGGGATCTGACCGAACGCAGTCTGGGGTCCGTGTCCCGGGCCTTCGTGGACCCCGCATCCGGGACCCTGTATGCCGGCGTGCGTTATCCGGGGGTTGTCGCTCACATTGCCGGACTGTCGCTGGACGACGGCGCGGTGGAGCGGCTGACCGAGATCAAGGGCCCGATGCTCTATACGGTGACCTCCCTGGCATTCGATCCCGGCCGCCGCACGCTGTTCTACACGACGGACAATCAGACCTACCGGGATCTCATGGCGCTGGACCTGGCCGACGGCAGGTCGCGCCTGCTGCTGAAGGACGTCCGGATAGGCGACCTCGTGTTCAACCCGGCGGACCGGGCCCTCTGGGGGGTGCGAAATCTCAACGGCCTGGTCACCCTTGTCCGGATCCCCTATCCCTACGAGCAATGGGAGCAGATCCACACCTTCGACTACGGCGAGGTGATCTACGATCTGGATATTTCTCCGGACGGCGCGCTGCTGTCCACCAGCTTCGGCGATCTCGGCGGCGACCAGTCCCTGCGCATCTATCGGATCGATGCGCTGCTGAGGGACGAGCCTTCACCGATCGCAACACAGACCTTCGGGTCGGCGCTGCCCGAGGGATTCGTGTTCACTCCCGACGGCCGCTACCTGGTGGGCAGCTCCTATTACACGGGAGTTTCCAACATCTTCCGGTTCGAGTGGGCCAGCGGCGAGCTCGAGGCGCTGACCAACGCCGAGACCGGCTTCTTCCGACCCGTGCCCGCCGCCGACGGGTCCATGATTGTGTTTCGCTTCACCGGGGAAGGTTTCCGCCCGGCGCAGCTCGACGCGCCGGTTCCGCGGGAGGATCTCGGGACCATCACGTTCCTCGGTGAGCGGATTGCCGACCGCCATCCGGAGGTCACCGAATGGCGTTCCGGATCACCGGCGGATGTGCCGCTGGCTGAGCTGACGCGCTACGAAGGGCAGTACCAGCCACTGGACAATCTGGGTCTGGAATCCATGTATCCCATGATTCAGGGCTACAAGGACTCCGTGGTGGCCGGCTTCCGCACCAACTTCTCCGACCCCAGCTGGTTTCACCGCATCGGGCTGGAGGCCGGCTACACGGTCATCGACAATGACAACCTGCGCGACAGCGAGGACTGGCATGCCCGGATGCGCTACGAGCACATCAGCGGCTGGTGGGGGGACCTCAAGTACAACGCAGCGGACTTCTACGATCTCTTCGGGCCCACCAAGGTCAGCCGGAAGGGCTACTCGGCGGAAGTGGGCTACGATCGCTTCCTGCTCTACGACAAGCCCCGCACCCTGGAGCTGACTACCGCCGTCGGTTACTTCGGTAACCTGGAGAAACTGCCGAAATTCCAGGAAATCGATTCCAGCCAGAGCAGCCTGATCGAAGCCGAGGCGGGGCTGGAATATCGCAATGTCCGCTCGTCGCTGGGGCACGTGGACGACGAGAAGGGCCACATCGCCGGCATTTACGCACACACGTATTTCGCCGACAGCGATTTCAACCCGGCCCTGGTCGGGCGCTATGACTTCGGCATACCGCTGCCCTTCAGGCACACCTCGATATGGCTGCGCAGCGCCGGCGGGATCGCTGACGGCGACGCCGACGATTCGCTGGCGAACTTTTTCTTTGGCGGGTTCGGGAACAACTGGGTGGATCACCGCGAAGTGAAACGCTATCGCGATGTGCTTCGCTTCCCGGGCTACGACATCGACGACATCGGCGGGCGAAACTTCGTCAGGTCGATGCTGGAGCTGAATCTCCACCCGGTGCGTTTCGAGCGTGTGGGCACGCCCGGGTTTTACCTGAGCTGGGCGCGGCCTGCCGTGTTCGCAACCGCGCTGCGCACCGAGCTGGGTGACAGCGATCTGCGCCGCACCGTCACCAACATCGGCGCGCAGGTGGATTTTCAGTTCATCGTGCTCTCCAACATGGAAATGATGTTCTCGGTGGGCTATGCGCAGGCCTTCGATGACGACAACGAGGACGAAGACGAATTCATGCTGTCACTGAAGATTCTTCAGTAGAGACCGCAGACCGGCCGGCGAACGCCCACGGACGCCGCAAATCCGCTATCGTCGTCTCCCGATGACCCTCGATCTCGCAATGCGCGCGCCCATCGGCCTGCTGCCCGTACTGGCGTTTCTTGGCGCGCTGGTCTACCTGGACAGCTACAAGCTGGTCCGGTTCAAGTACGTCCTGATGGCCGTCGGCATCGGTGTGCTGGCCGCGGCGGCCAGCTATGTGGCCAACCAGTGGACACTCGATTCCACGGATATCCCGTTCAGAACCTTCTACCGGTACGTCTCGCCGGTGTTCGAGGAGACGGTCAAGGCCGCTGCGCTGGTCTGGCTCATCCGTACCAACCGGCTCGGGCTGCTGGTGGACGCGGCGATCATCGGTTTTGCGATCGGCACCGGATTCGCCGTGGCGGAGAATCTCTACTACCTGTTTTCCCGGGGCGACAGCAATACCGCGCTGTGGATTGTGCGTGGCTTCGGAACCGCGGTCATGCATGGCGGTGCGACCGCGATCTTCGCGCTCATCACACTGTCGATGGTGGAACGCAGAAACAGTGTCGGACTGGCCGTATTCCTGCCCGGACTGCTCGCCGCCATCTTGCTGCATTCGGCGTTCAATCATTTTCTGCTGTGGCCGGTGCTGTCCACGTTGGGTATCTTCCTGGTGCTGCCGGTCGTGCTCTTTTACGTGTTCCGGCACAGTGAGCGGGCGCTGCGGCACTGGCTGGGCACCGATTTCGACTCCGATGCCGCCTTGCTCGAGATGATCACGTCGCCGGGCTTTCGGGACAGCCAGGTGGGCCGCTATCTCCAGTCGCTTGGCGCGCACTTCGAGGGCGAAGTGATGGCCGATCTGTTGTGCTACCTGCGCCTGCATGTGGAGCTGGGCCTGCGGGCAAAAGGCATCCTGATGATGCGGGAGAGCGGCTTTGCCCCCACGGTCGGCGAGGAGACCCTCGCCAAGTTCGAGGAGCTGAAATTTCTCGACAGCAGTATCGGCCGCACGGGCCGTCGGGCGCTTCAGCCGATTCTGCAGATCAGCCACAAGGATCTGTGGCAGTTCTACATGCTGGAGAAATAGCGTCGGCTCCGGGGAAGGCTGTCTCGCATGCGTCATCCGGGCTGGCTGTCGTCTATTCTTGGAATGACCGTGTCTATCCGGTTTCGCGGCCGGCCGCGGCCGCATCGGAAAGGGGGGAAGACGATGCTCAGGCTCGACGACAACGGCAACGATGTGCGCACCCTCCAGGAATCCCTGCGAATGCTCGGATATCGCCCGGGCAAGCTAGACGGCGATTTTGGCGAGAAGACCGAAGCGGCAGTGATCCAGTTCCAGGAGGCGGAAGGAATTTACGCCGACGGGATCGTCGGGCCGGTGACCCAGTCGGTGCTCGAAGACGCTCTGAAGGAATTCATCCTGGAGCAGCAGTCCCCGGGGCCGGACTCCCTGGTGCCTCAGGAACGGGAGCGATTGCCTTTTGTCCGGGTTGACGCTGACGTATACCGGGATGGCTACGACCGGTTCTTCCTCCGCGAAGACGTGGCCCACGCCTATGAACGCGTACGCGAACGCGTCACGGAAGCCGGTGGAAGGCTGACCAGCTCCGGTGGTCGCCGCCTGCTCAGCGCGCGTGTGAGCCCCTCGCGCAGTGTCACGTCATTTCACTACACGGGCCGCGCGCTGGATCTGCATGTGGGCAGCGGCATGGAGAGCCCGGCGCGGGACCCCTACGTCGTGGCGAGGGATGACGATAGATTCTGGCGTGTCTATGTGCGGGCGGACGGCGGTGTGGCCATGGAGGTAGAGGCCTGCACCTACCGGTCAAGAAATCGCTCCAGGGTGACTGAAGGCCGGTTTCTCGATCTGACCACCGAAATGGAAAACGAGGGATTCAAGCCCATTCGGGCCCGAAGATCCTTCGACCTGGGAGGGCACTGGCTCGGCGCCGAATGGTGGCACTTCCAGTACGAGAAGGGGCTGAAGGCGAAGAAGACCACGTTCGGCGATGAGCTGCTGCGGGTCTATCCCGAGGAGACGATTCGGGGGACGCCCCCCTGGAACTACCGGTCCCGGATCTATGGGCTGAACTGGTCCTGAGTAACACCCGGAACTCTCGCCCATCACCGGCCGGCGCGATGCTTGTCCTCTCATCCGCCTGATACATCGCGCCTGCCAGGACGGCGTTTAGCTCCTGGCCGCCGGCGGCACGTTCGCGTTCAGGCGAAACAGGTTCATCGGGTCGTACGTCTGCTTGAGCGCTGCCAGCCGGTCATAGTTCGGACCGAAGTTGTCCCAGTTCTTGCGATCGTCCTCCGGCCGCAGGTTGGCGTAGAAACCGCCCGTGAACGGGTCGATGGCGGCCCACTGCTCCCGTGTCTCGCGGATGCAGCGTTCGTCCTGGGCCGGATCCGTCCAGGTCGTAAACGTGCCAATCATGGTCTCGGCTTCGCGATGCGGGAACGCCGTGTCGCCGGGTGCGACCTGCGCAACCGCACCGCCGGACGTATGCGTAAACAGGAAGAACTCGGGCTCGGGGCGGAAGACCTCGATCAT
>JARFQW010000015.1 GCA_029287575.1 Gammaproteobacteria bacterium
ACGGTGAACGCCCTCCTACAACGGCTGGAAAACGCCGGCCTCATCAAGGTGCGGTTCCGCAAGATCCGGGTGCTTGACCCGGATCGGCTGCGCGGCGGCCACCCAAAAACGGGGCTCTAGGCCCAAGCGACCGCCGGTCCCATCGGTGGCTCCCGGCCCGATTCTCTCGAACCGCCGGCTTGACTGACTTGCCCGGTCCCCAGATCCTTCGCCTCGATTCCCGGTGTACCGAAAAGCATCGAGATGAACCGCAGGCCTCGACGCGCAATGCGTTGACATAAAGCGATTTGAAGAGAAAGCGTGACGCGGTTCACGCTTCGCGGCCCTTGCGGATGGCGAAATACGCCCGTCGGGGGGTCGAACCGGACCGGGACGGTCCATACACGCAGGGAGCGGCCCCATGACCAGGATGGTTTGTTCACGACGCTTGGCTTCTACCGTCGCGGTGGCCATGTCTTTTCTCGTCCTTGCCGCGTGCGGCGGAGGCGGCTCGGACGCCCCTGCGCCCTCGGGCGGAACCCCGCCACCTGCGACGCCGACTCCGGTTCCCCCGCCTGCGCCCCCGGCGGATCCCGATCCGATCGATCCGCCCCAGGGTTCGCCATCCGCATCGCTGATCGAATCCGAATCCCAGGCCGTTCGCTTCCTGAGCGCCGCAACCTTCGGCCCCGCACCTGATGACATCGACGCGCTCGTGGGCCGGGATGCCGCAGACTGGCTGGCCGCGGAGTTCGCGAAGCCGGCGTCGAAAATTCTGCCGGCCGTACAGGCCGAATTCGAGGACGACGGCGACGTTCCCTACAACACCGAATTCAATCAGCTCTGGGACGCGATGCTCACGGGCAACGACCAGCTGCGTCTTCGCATGCAGTTTGCGCTGTCCCAGATCCTCGTGGTTTCCGGCCGCGGTGGCGACGCCGACCAGGTCCGGCTCGCCCACTACATGGACATTCTCTCCAGCGGTGCCTTCGGCAACTACCGGGACCTGCTGGAGACCGTGACTTATTCACCGGCCATGTCCCGGTACCTGACCTACCATCGCAATCAGAAGGGCGATCCGGACCGGGGCCGCACGCCGGACGAAAACTACGCCCGCGCGCTGATGCAGCTGTTCACCATCGGGCTCGTGGAGCTGGACATGAACGGCGAACCGAAACTCGGGAGCGATGGCCGGCTGATCGAAACCTACGACAACGACGACATCATCGGTCTCGCACGGGTGTTTACCGGCCTCTCCGACAAGGGCACGGGCTGGTGGCAGGCCGACCCCGACGCGAACTGGAAGCCGCTTCAGGCCTACCCGGAACGGCATTCGCCCCTGGACAAGACCTTTCTCGGGCGTACGATTCCCGCCGGTACCGGGCCCGAGGAAAGCATCGACATCGCGCTGGATACGCTCTTCGAGCACCCCAACATGGCGCCCTTTCTCGCCCGTCATCTTATCCAGCGATTTACCCGTAGCCATCCCGAACCGGCCTACGTGGGGCGTGTTGCCGAGGCCTTCGCGTCGGGCCAGTACGCAGCCCAGAACGGCCAGACTTTCGGCCGCGGCCGCCGGGGTGACCTGGTGGCCACACTGGCCGCGGTTCTCCTCGATGAGGCATTCCTTGCCCCGGGCGCCGGCAGCTTCGAGGACGACGGCAAAATCCGCGAGCCGGTGCTGCGCTTCACGCACTGGGTTCGCGCTTTCCGGGTACGCAACATCGACGCGTACTCCGAATATCGGCTCGGCGATACGCGGGACCCGGGCACCCGCCTGGGACAGCACCCGTTCCGTTCCCCGTCGGTCTTCAATTTCTACCGGCCGGGCTTTGTAGCGCCCGGTACCGAGTCGGGCAGCCGCGGGCTGACCACGCCGGAGTTCCAGATCGTGAACGAGGCTTCCGCGCTCGGCTTTGCGAACTTCATGACCGATTTCGTGTTCAACCGCAGCCCGTCGCGCAGCGAGACGGTGGATACGTTCCTGCCGGACTACAGCGACGAGGTGGCGATGGCGGACGATCCCGAAATGCTGGCGGCCCATCTTGATCTGCTTCTGACCGGCGGCCGCATGAGCGATGCAACACGCACGAGCATCGCGGAGACCGTGGCCACCATCCCGCTCCCCGAAACCGATCAGGACGCCGACCGGCTCAAGCGCGTGCATGTCGCCGTGCTCATGGCCGTCAATGCCCCTGCCTACGCCATCCTGCGCTAAACCGGAGAACCCGACATGAGCCAGTTCAATCGACGTCAGTTTCTCGCCGGTGCCGGCGCGGCCACCTTCATGGGCGGCGCAGGCGCCCTGTCCTCTCTCGTCAGCAGCCAGGCCTATGCCGCGGATCCGTCCGGCTACAAGGCGCTTGTCTGCGTGTTCCTTTTCGGCGGCATGGACCACGGCGACACCGTGCTGCCCTACGACATGGAGTCCTACAACAAGCTGGCGGGGCTGCGCCAGGGCCTGTTTTCCGCCTACGGCGTCGGCAGCGGCACGTCCTCCCGGGACCGGGACAACCTGCTGGCTCTCAACCCGGTCAACAGCACCAGCTTTGGCGGCCGGCAGTTCGCCCTACCGGGTGAACTCGCGCCACTGCACAGCCTCTTCGAACAGGGCGAATTGTCCATCGTGGGCGGACTGGGCCCCTTGGTGGCGCCGACCACGCGCTCGGCCATGGACGCCAACTCGGTCGTCGTGCCAGAGCGGCTGTTTTCCCATAACGACCAGCAGTCCACGTGGATGGCGCTGGGTGTCGAAGGCGCCCGCCTGGGCTGGGGCGGTCGCTTTGTCGACGCCGCGTTGCAGGGCGGTGCGGTCGGGGACCCGACCTTTTCCGCCATCTCCACCGATTCAAGCTCGGTGTTCCTGTTCGGTGAGGCCACCCGGCCCTTCCGTGCCGCCGGCGGCGACCCCATTGGCCTGGACGCCGTTGAAAAGCGCTGGCTGCTCGGTGGGAACAGTCGCTACGACGAGGTCCGTCAGCGCCTGCTGCAGCACTTTTCCCAGGGCAACAGCACGTCGTCCAACACTTTCGAGCGGGACTTTCTTGCGGCCCGGGCCGGCGGTGTGTTGACGGGCTACGAATATCGCGCGGCCCGGCTGGGGGCGGCACCGCTGGCCACCGAGTTTCCCGGGGGACGCCTCGGCGGCCAGCTCAAGACGGTGGCCGAGACGATCTCAGTCCGGTCCATGCTGGCCGCGAATCGCCAGGTCTTCTTTGTCGGCATGGGCGGTTTCGACACCCACAACAACCAGGCCGGGGACCTTCCCGGCCTGCACAACGAGCTGGCCGGCGGCCTGTCGGCCTTCCGCGATGCCATGGTGGAACTGGGTGTCTGGGACGATGTCACGCTCTTCACGATGTCTGATTTCGGGCGCACGCTGAACGACAACGGTGACGGCACCGACCACGGCTGGGCCGGCCATCATTTCGTGATGGGCGGCGGTGTCCGCGGCCAGCACATCTACGGTGACATCGCGAGCCCGGATCCGGACAGCGAGGCCTACACCTCCAGCCGGCCCCGTCTGATTCCGTCGGTGTCCGTCGAGCAGTACGCCGCCAGCCTCGGCGGATGGTTCGGGCTGGATCAGGGGGCAATCCAGTCCACCCTGCCCAACCTGGCGAATTTTTCGGGTGCGGACCTGGACCTTTTTGCGACGGCCTAGAAGGGCTGCGCCCCGCACCAGCGAAGAGACTTCAAAAACGAACCCGGGGCGTGACCGGG
>JARFQW010000051.1 GCA_029287575.1 Gammaproteobacteria bacterium
ACCGTTACCGGAGGAGACCCATGTCGTCCAATCGTAGAGAATTTCTGAAAACCGGCGGCGCACTGGGTACCGCGCTGCTGCTGAACGCCGTTCCCGGCGTCGGCGGCCCTTTGCAGGCGTCCGCAGCGCCAGGCGCACGCGCGAAGGTCGCGGATCCCGTGTCGGGGCTGAAGGGACCCAAGCGCATCCTGATCTTCGGCGGCACCGGTTTTATCGGGCCCAACACGGTGCGCTATGCGGTGGAACGGGGTCACGAGGTCTCCATTTTTACCCGCGGCAAGAGCCAGGCAGACATCCCGGACGTCGAGATGCTGGTCGGGGACCGCAATGACAATCACGAGGCCCTGAAAGGCCGCACCTGGGACGTCGTAATCGACAACAATACAAGCCGTGACTACCGCTGGGTCCAGCGCAGCACCGACCTGCTGAAGGATTCGGTGGGTCAGTACATCTTTATCTCGTCCATTTCCGCCTACCAGATCGATGAGGCCTTGAGCCGACCCGACCGGGTGATGGCTGCGCCGCTGGTCGATGCCGGCTATGCCCGGGCGCCGAAACCGGCGGGCTGGAAGGATGGCGAACCCCTGGAATACGGTCCCATGAAGGCCTACGCAGAAGACATCGTGCACGCGGCCTTCCCGGGCCGGGCCACGGTCGTGCGACCCGGACTGATCGTGGGGCCGGGAGATCATACGGACCGCTTCACCTACTGGCCGGTACGCATTGCCGAGGGCGGCGAAGTGCTGGCGCCCGGCAACCCGGACCACGCCAACCAGATCATCGACCAGCGGGATCTGACCGAGTGGGTGGTTCGTCTGGCGGAACAAGGCACCACCGGCAACTTCAACGGCGTGGGACCGGCGTCGCGCCTGTCCATGGCGGAGATGCTCTATGGCATCCGGGCGGCCTTCTCCAGCCCGGTGCGTTTCACCTGGGTACCCACGGATTTCCTCGAGGCACAGGAGGTTTCGCCCTGGCAGGATCTGCCGTCCTGGGTGCCGGGAGACCCCTTGATGTTCGTGGACAACGCTCCGGCCATCGCAACGGGACTCACCTTCCGGCCGCTGGCGGACACGGCGGCCGACACCGCGGCCTGGGACCTGTCCCGCCCGGTGGCAGAGCGTTCCACCCGGCCCGACGCCCGCTTCGGCATCAGCCGGGCACGAGAGGCCGAGGTGCTGGCGGCATGGCACAAACACTCGGCATGATCGTCCGGCGGTACGATCGGTGGACACAATACGAACGGTGAACAGGCAACAACGAGGCAAACCGCTGGGCCGGTGACAAACAAAAAGGCGGCGGCGCATGACGCGCCGCCGCCTGTTCCAGGCCGCTTGTAGCTCGCGACTGAACGCTAGATGTCAGCCGCTGCCAGCACAGCAAAGTGTCAGCGCTTGGCGACCACCGGTCCGCGCTCGGACTCCGGCACATCAAAGCGGTCGTTGGTCATGACCTTGGTCCACGCTTCGATGAAATCCTCCACGAAGAGCTTCTCGCCGCCGTTCTCGGCGTAGACCTCTGCCACCGCGCGGAGCTCGGCGTGAGATCCGAACACGAGATCGACGGGGGTGGCGGTCCATTTCAGTTCGCCGGTCGCGCGATCCCGCCCTTCGTAAATCCCTTCGGCCGTCGGCGACCTGGACCACTTCGTGGACATGCTGAGCAGATTGACGAAGTAGTCGTTGCTCAGCGTACCGGGCTTGTCGGTGAACACCCCGTTCCTGGAACCGCCGGCGTTGGCGTTGAGCGCGCGCATGCCGCCGACGAGCACGGTCATCTGGGGCACCGTCAGCTCCAGCAGATCGGCTTTGTCCACGAGCATTTCGGCGGGTGACCGGTAGTTCCCGTCTCCGTAGTAGTTACGGAACCCGTCGGCTTTCGGCTCGAGCACCGCGAACGAATCGACGTCGGTCTGCTCCTGGGTCGCGTCGGTACGTCCCGGCGTGAACGGAACCGTGACGTCGTGGCCGGCGCTTTTTGCCGCCTGCTCGATGGCGGCCGCGCCACCGAGCACGATCAGATCGGCGAGCGAGACCCGCGTGCCGTCGGACTGGTCCCGATTGAAGTTCACCTGGATTGCCTGCAGCTTCTCCAGCACCGTGGCCAGTTCCTGCGGATCGTTGACCGGCCAGTCCTTCTGCGGAGCCAGACGGATGCGTGCGCCGTTGGCGCCGCCCCGCATGTCCGTGCCGCGGAAGCTGGAGGCCGACGCCCATGCGGTCCTGACGAGCTGCGGGGTGGTCAGGCCTGAATCGAGGATCTCGGACTTCAGTTTGGCAATGTCAGCGTCATCGATCAGCTCATAATCGACGGCGGGAACCGGATCCTGCCAGAGCATGGCCGATCCGGGGAGCTCGGCGCCGATGTACCGGGCACTCGGACCCATGTCGCGGTGGGTGAGCTTGAACCAGGCCTTGGCGAAGGCCAGCTCGAACTCCTCCGGGTTCTCCTGGAAGCGCTTGGCGATCTTCCGATAGGCCGGGTCTTCCTTCAGCGAAAGGTCCGTGGTGAACATGATCGGCGCGTGCCGCATCGAGGAGTCAAAGGCGTCCGGCACCAGGTTGGCGGCCTGCCCGTCGGCCGGGATCCACTGGACCGCGCCAGCGGGGCTCTTGGTCTGCACCCAGTCGAACGCGAACAGGTTATCCAGGTACTGGGTGGTCCAGGCAACGGGATTGGCAGACCACGCGCCCTCCAGCCCGCTGGTGATGGTGTCGCCCGCGTTGCCGCTGCCACAGGTATTGGTCCAGCCGAAGCCCTGCTCTTCGATGCCCGCCGCGGCCGGCTCGACGCCCACGCAGTCCGCGGGCTTGGCAGCGCCATGCGCCTTGCCGAAGGTATGGCCACCGGCGATCAGCGCCACGGTCTCCTCGTCGTTCATCGCCATCCGGCCGAAGGTTTCCCGAATATCCTTGGCGGCAGCGATGGGATCCGGGTTGCCGTTGGGGCCTTCCGGGTTCACGTAAATCAGACCCATCTGCACCGCGGCCAGCGGATTGGCCAGTTCCCGGTCACCCTCGTAGCGCTCATCGGCGAGGAACTCGTTTTCCGGACCCCAGTACACCAGGTCGGCTTCCCAGTCGTCCTCACGTCCGCCGGCAAACCCGTAGGTCTTGAAGCCCATGGACTCCAGGGCCACGTTCCCCGTCAGGACCATCAGGTCCGCCCAGGAAAGCTTGCGGCCGTATTTCTGCTTGACCGGCCACAGCAGGCGCCGGGCCTTGTCGAGGTTGGCGTTGTCCGGCCAGCTGTTCAGCGGCTCGAAGCGCTGCTGACCGCCGCCGGCTCCGCCGCGGCCGTCGGCGACCCGGTATGTGCCGGCGCTGTGCCAGGCCATGCGAATCATGAACGGACCATAGTGCCCGTAGTCCGCCGGCCACCAGTCCTGCGACGTGGTCAGCACGTCTTCGATGTCCTTCTTCACGGCCGCGAGATCGAGACTGGCGAACTCTTGCGCATAGTTGAAGTCCGGGCCCATCGGGTTGGACGCCGGAGAATTCTGTCGCAGCGGCGAAAGACTGAGGTTTTCGGGCCACCAGAACTGGTTCGGCTTTGGCGTACCCTGCGCCATAGCGGAATCAGCCGGCACCCCTGAGAGAATGGCGACCGCGAGCGCGGCCATCAGAGGTATGGATTTTTTGAGCATTGGAACGTCCCTTACGGCTAGTGAGCATTGCGTATGTTCAAGTTTAGCTGAACATTTAGACTTGTTCTAAATTGATTGTTCTGATCAGACTGATCGATGGAATCTATCGCCAGCCCCAGATGGCCAGGCAACACTGCCTGTCTGCGCTCATCCTGCGTAGGCAACGATCCAGGCATTCGGTCTACTCAGTCCTCCGGTTCCTCGAGTCCCATTCGTTGGTGCCACGCAGCGAGCGACTCTTCTGGACAGGCGACGAAGACCCTGTCGTCCGGATCCGCGTGCAGCTCGACCCAGGCCGGTTTCGAGCCGACCATCAGATGCGTTTGCTGCGGCGGCACCGGCAGTTCGGTGTCGATCGCCGAAGCGTGCGGGTGCACCAGCTCCGGCCAGCGCGGGTCCCATACCCAGAGCGCGCTGCCGCAGAGCTTGCAGAAGTGCCGCCGGGCCGGGCTCGTCCTGGTGTTTCCGGTCTTGTCATCCAGAATCACCGCCCGGTAAACGCCGAGGCTGCCTTCCTCTTCCACCTCGAGCGACGAATGGTCGCCTCCGAGATTGACGGCGTACCCGCCCCCGCCCGCCGTCCTTCGACAAATCGAGCAGTAGCACCGGTTGAAGGGGTACGGATGGGCGGATCCCAGCCTGGAGCGCACACCGCCACAGTGACAGGACCCTTCCAGATTCATATCGATTCTTCCCGTAGAACCCTCACGTAACCGCGAACCGCCCGCGATCGGGCCGCCCGTTCATGAAGACAAACCCGCTCCCGAGGGAAGGTCATCCACCGATGACCCTCCCTGGCACGGAGCGGCTATTTGCGAGCGCCAGCCGCCTTTCTGCGCGGTGCCGCCTTTTTGCGTGCGGCCGCGCGCCGGGCGGGCGCCTTCTTGACTTCGACCTTGCGACGCACCGCGGCTTTCTTCCGGGTGGTGGCCTTCCTGGCCGCCGCGGGCTTTCTGCCGGTCTTCTTCGCAGCAGGCTTACGAGCCGGTGCAGGCTCCTTCCGGGCCATCAGACGTTTCTTAATGCTGGCCCAGCCGCCCTGGAGTTCCTTGTCGATGGCCGTCGCCGAGTCCTTGGCGTACTTGCCGAAGGTCCCAAGGCCGGCCCTGACCGCCGGCATCCCCTTCTCAAGCCAGGCGATAAAGCCCTTGGCACCCTTGCTCAGGGACTCGCTCGCGGTCTGCAGTGCGTTCTTCATCGAGGACACGTCCTTTCGGGCCGTTTTCCTCGTCTTTCCAAGCTTATTTTTTGCCGTCCTGGTGGGCATGATGTCCTCCGTTGAATAACGGACTCCTACTACGTATATAGCTCATGATGCAGCGCAGCGCTGAACACGCTCGGGACGCGAACCGGGTCGGGTTTGAGATCCTGGTGCGGGGCGGCTATCTCCCCTCCCGGGCGCCCCTTCGTTGTCGCAGGGATTCTTCGCCAGGCCACCGCTGGTGCGGCGCTGGATTGATTCACTGGACAGGAGCCTTCCCCCCGGCGCAAGCTGATGCGGCAACGCAGCAAGAACAATCTGGCCTCCCGCCACTGAGAAACCCGACATGCCCGGACCCAACCGCACTCATATGACCGACCTCCGCGGGGCGGCCGCCCTGATGGTGGACGCCACCTCTGGCGTCACGAGGGTCGTCGAGCGCATGCACCGAACTATCCAGCGGGTTCCCGGTCCGGCCGGTGCAAAGACGACTGACCGGCCGGGCGGAATTACCGGTCTGGTCTATCGCAGTGTCATGGCCGGCATTCGGCTAAGCGGTCTCGGGATCGATGCCGGTCTGCAACAGGTGGCCGAGTGGCTGCCGGAGAGCGAGACCGGATCCTCGCAGAAGCGCGACGCGTTGCTGTCGGCGCTCAACGGCGTGTATGGCGACTTCCTGGCTGACAGGAACAACCCGCTGGCGATCGACATGACGGTGCGCCATGCCGGCACTCCCATCGACCTGGAGAACCCTCCGGCCAGTACCGTCCGCGGTCCGGCCGCCGCTTCGGCCGCAGGTCAGCCCGGCGTTTCTTCAGGCAGACTTCTGCTGCTCGTTCACGGATTGTGTCTCAACGACGATCACTGGCTTCGCGACGGCCACGATCACGGGGCCGAACTGGCAGAAGAATTCGGTTATGTCCCGCTTTATCTGCGCTACAACACCGGCCGACGCATCGCCGACAACGGGCGCGAGCTTGCCGTTGGCCTCGAAACCCTGGTGAGCCGCTGGCCGGCGCCGGTTACGGAGCTGGTCATCATCGGCCACAGCATGGGCGGGCTGGTTGCGCGCAGCGCGTGTCATTTTGCCGATCTCGAAAAACAAACCTGGCGACAGCACCTGCGCAAACTGATATTTCTCGGCAGCCCCCATTACGGCGCTCCGCTGGAGCGTGGCGGTCACCGGCTCGATCGCCTGCTGGAAATCAGCCCCTACTCCGCCCCATTGGCACAGATCGGCAGGCGGCGCAGCGCCGGGATCACCGATCTGCGCCATGGCAGAATCACCCATGGCGCTCCACGGATCGAACCCTTACCGGAAAACGTGAAGTGCTATGCGGCCGCGGCAACCCTCGGCGCCCAGCGCGGGCTGCTGAGCGAGAGACTGGTCGGTGACGGCCTGGTGCCCATACGCAGTGCCCTGGGACATCATCCCGATGCCGGTCCGACCCTTGGAATCCCCGAGCAACGTCAATGGGTCGGGTACCGCATGGGGCACCTCGAACTCCTCGGCCACCCTGAGGTTCACTCCCGGTTGCGATGCTGGATAGCCCGGGACTAATAGCGGCAGACCAGGCCAAGGGGCGGCTTCCGTGCGGGGACCTCAGGCGGCGACGGACAACTCCCAACAGAGCAATGATCCGAGTTCATGGTCCTTTGGCCGGCCGGCAACCGGTTCGCCAATGTGGATAGCGTAGATCAGGCCATCGGTACCGAGATAGGCCACCGAAGAGTCATCCACCGACCAGAGTTCGCTCGGTGGCAATTTGGAGATCTCGCGCAGTAATTCAGGCGTCAGTCTCATCAAAGCCCCCCACTGCCCCGGAAGCCGAGGAATCATGGCAGCGCAGGCCCTCACGGGGCGCGCGCTGAGGGATCGACTATTCCCCAATCCGGTATCGACATGCATTGATCAGGATCAATTCTCCCTGTCCGGGCTTTGCGCCTGCAGCCGGGCTCCTCTGCGTGATCCAGCGCCGCGTTGTCGGATCGACGGCCATAATCCATGGATAATAAAAGAGGCCGATCCGGGTAGTCGCGCGCAGAGGACGGGGATTGCACGAATCGTCCGCGCCGCGGCAGCCGGTCCGGCCCGGGCCGCCGGAGAGGTCCGCGTGGCTCTGAACCGCGCGACGCCGTCGAATAAGCGCACCAGCCGACAACCCTCAGGAGTCTTCATGCCGCTCTACCCGACCCTCCGCGCCTCACACGCCGCCGTTCTGTTCCTGATTTTCGGGTTGCCTTGTCAGTTGGCGGCCGAGACCCTGATTGTTGCCAACAAGGCCGAAGCCACGGCGAGTCTCATCGACCTGGACACGGGTGCGGTCCGCGCCACGCTGCCCACGGGGGACGGCCCGCACGAGGTGGCCGTGGCTCCGGACGGCCGGCTCGCCGTGGTGACCAATTACGGCCGCCGCGATTCGGCAGGCAACAGCCTGACTCTCATCGACGTGCCCGGCGCGAGGGTCGTAAAGGCCATCAACCTCGGAGACTATTCGATGCCCCACGGCGTGGAGTGGCTCGACGACGAACGGGTGGCGGTCACCGTGGAAGCCAACCGGGCGCTGATCGTCGTCCACGTGCCGACCGGGGACATCGTCCAGGTGCTGGAAACCGATCAGGACATTTCCCACATGGTGGCCCTCGACCCCGAGGGCCGGCGCGCTTTCACCGCGAACATCGGCTCGGGTTCGATCACGGTTCTGGATCTGGCGTCCGGCAAGCGGGTGCGCAATATTCCCACCGGCGACGGCGCCGAGGGCCTGGCCGTGGCGCCCGGCACCCGGCAGATCTGGGTCACGAACCGGGGGGCGGACACCGTCACCGTCCTTGACGGCGAGACATTCGAAGTCGTTCGCGAGATCGAGTCAACGGGTTTTCCGATCCGGGCGACGGCCACTCCCGCCGGACACGTACTCGTCACCCGCGCCCGCGCCGGTGATCTCGTTATCTATGACGCAGGGACCTTCGAGACCGTTCGCACCATAGCCTTCGAGATCGGCACGATGGATGTCGAAGAACGGCTGTTCGGGGATCGTTTCGGTGACAGCTCCGTCCCCATCGGAGTGATAGCCGACCCAGCCGCGGAGCGCGCCTTTGTCGCTCACGCCAATGCCGACGTCATCACCGAGATCGACCTCGCCAGCGGGGAGATTCTGCGGATTCTGCGCGCCGGCAGGGAACCCGACGGCATGGGTTACTCGAGCCTGAGCGTGGCCGGGCCGGAATCGGGCTGACCCCGGGCTGATACCGGTTACGGCCGCCCCTGTCCGGCCAGCGGCCAGTCGAAGGTCACACTGGCAAACCAGAAATCGTTGGTCTTGTAGTCCCCCTCGAAGCCGAAGGCCGGCGGAATGCCCTCGCTGACAATGGCTGCATCCCCATAGTCGGCATAGACGAGGCTGCCGGAAATTTTCAGGCCGCTCTGGCGCACGTAGTCGGCGCCGAAGGCATAACGCATCTGCCGGTCGATAGGCAGGTCCGCCGTTCGGTCCTCCTTGTCCACGGGATTGGTGTCGTAGGCCACACCGCTGCGCAGCGTCCATTGGCTGTTGAGCCGATAGTCGGCACCCGCCGCATAGTGGTAGGTGTCCCGCCAGTTCCTCGCCAGGCTGGCACCACCGGTGTTCGTGGAGATGAAGACGTCCTTGAGTTCGCTCCAGTTGTCCCAGCCCCAGGTCAGGTAGCCGCTCCATTTTTCGTTGAAGTCATGGCTTAATCCGACACGGGCCATGGCCGCCATGGTCAGATTCGTCTCAACGCCCACCTGACCAATAAGGTCCGCGCTGATATCGCCGTCGTAGTCGAAGTCGAATTTCGAGGTGACCCGCCCGCCAAGACGCGTGGCATCACTGAATTCGTAGAGAAAACTGGCGGAGCCCGCAACCTGGACATCGTTGCCGTCCAGGTTCACCTTGCCCTCCGGGCCTTCCACCGGCGTCTGCGGATTGGGTACGCGCACGTCCATGTCCAGGTTGGAATACATCACGGGGAGACCCAAACCGACGGAAAACCGGTCGGTGACGCGATACCCCACGGTGGGCACGACGCCGGCGACGATCAGCGAAACCTCGGTGGTCTGAAAGCGGCCGGCCCACTGGTTGTCGTAGTCGAGGGCCGCGCCTGTCAGGGCCAGCCCCGAAATTCCCACGACCCAGCGGTCATTCAATGGGTGGGCGTAGAAGATACTGCCGCCGGGCGCCAGCGAACCTGCATCGCCGCCGTCGCCGTCGCCGTTCACGATGCCGTTGTTCTCCACGTCGAACTCGACACTGGAGGCGATCGCGCCGACGGAAAACATCAGCTGGGGGCCTTTGAGTCGGGTCATGGCCGCGGGATTGAGAAACGCATCAGCCGCGGTCCCCGTCCCGGCCTCCTCCCCCGCGCCGGCGCGGCCCTGGCTGGGCTGGCCGTATTCCGTGATCCACAGGCCGCCGGCCCGGGCCTGGGACAGACCCGCTGCCGCGATCAGCAGGACGAATACGATATTGCGTTTTCTCATGACCCCTCCTTCGTTTGACGGACTATAGCCTGTACGGGCTGCAGACGCCCGGCACCGAGCGCCTGGCGCCCTGCGACCCTCGCGGATTTCATCGGGCCGTCGCTTTCTCCCTGTTGCCCCGCCGAGGCCGCACTGGATTTTCCTCCATGCCCGTAACCGCCCCGACCGCTTTGCGAGGACCGGGTGTTCTCCCCCTGGATGACGCGCCTGTTCCACGGGCGCGCCGGCGGACCGGGCATGCCAAAGAATGCCGCATGCACGCATCCGCAGCTCGGACAGGGCGAAGCCGGAAGGTCCGCTCAGTGGCCTTCTGGCGTCGTCCCCAGCCTTGCGGCCAGGTCTTCCACGTGAGGATCGGTCTCATCGAGTGCCCGCAGCGCGCGAGCCAGTTCGAGAACGTACTCCACATTGGTCCCGCTCGCGCCGGCGCAGCGCCGGATCTGGGCCACCATCGCGTCGATGGGTGCGTCGCCGAGAAAAGCCGGATTGTCGGTGTCCGCCACGTACATCACGCCCGGGACCTGCGCCTGCGGCAGGCCCAGATCCACCGGGTAGCGCCGGTAGCCGTTGATTTCCCGGTGGTCCAGGTGCTCGAACACGTCGGGCTCGATCAGAAAGGCCCGGCCGTAGCACCGCCGCCCGGATGACCGGATGAGGGTAACGACACGACCCGGATCGTCCGGCACACCGCGATGATCGTGCGATCCCTGCCAGAATCGCCGCTCCCAGCCGGTCACAAACGCGGGCCGCGCGTCCAGAAACGGGAAATCCTGCCGCCAGATGAGCGACCCGTACCCGAACAGCCAGGTCGGCCCCGTCACGATTCTGCGTCCATAATCCCGATTATTCCCCGCCGGCCGGGACCACGCCACAGGGCCGGAAAAAATGCGCCATGCTGGTCGGCTTGCCGGCAACGCCGCCGACGCAATACGCTAACAAGGCGGCAGCCCCAGCCGCCGGCCCGTCCCGCCGGCTGGTCGACATAGGGTGCTACGATCTACGGACCATGACACGCTCTCTACTTCGTCGCGTTCTCTTGATACTCCTTGGGCTGTTCGCGGCCTTCTACGGGGTACTTGCCCTGTTGCTGGCGCTGGATGACGAGGCCATCGAGGCACTCCGGGTCGCGCCCGCCCCGACCGACACGATCGCGATCTTCGGCGCCAGCGGCACGGCCGGCGACGGCATCCTCAAGGCAGCCCTGGCCGATCCGCGCGTCCGCAGGATTCATGTCATCACTCGCCGGGTGACTCCCCGCATGGAATCCGGGGAGGCCGCCGGCAAGGTTCAGGTGACGCGCCACATGGACTATCTGGACTACGCGGCGATCCGCGAGCAGGTCGCCGAGGCCGATGCCGTGTTCTGGGCCATCGGCATCAGCAGTCGCGGCGTGGACGAAGAAACCTACGGCCGCATTCACGTGGACTTTCCCCGGCAGTTCGTGACCCAGTGGCTGCAGGTGAGCAGAAAGCCGGCGGTCACGTTCCACTACATCAGCTCCAGCGACATCTCCGAGGACTCGCGCATGATGTGGGCCCGGGAGAAGGTCCGCGCCGAAAAGACGCTGTTCGCGCTGGCCGAGGGCTCGTCGCTGAACGTCGTTTTCTACCGCCCCGACTACATCGGTCCGACCCGCGAGGAAGCACACCCAGGGCAGCGCCTGCTCTATGGGTTCTTCGCCCCGGTCGGGGCCGCGGTGAAGGCGGTACAGATCGGTCAGGCCATGCTGGAAATGACGGCGCGCGCCGACAGCATCAGCCACGGTGACACTCTCGATACCCGGGACATTCTTCTGTACAGCGACGCCTACGAACGACGAACGAACTAGCCGGTGCCGGCGCCGATCCGGGGAATCGGCTCGCCGAACGGCCGGGGAACCGGAATGTTGTCCATCGCGATTGCCCCAGCCGCTTGCCCGCGTTCGGGTTTGCAGCGGCTTGCGCATCCGCTACGCTGACCTGCGCCATCCATCGCACGTCATGTCTCTACGAGGGGACGCTCAAGGAACTCTTTATGAACTGGGATGCGATAAGCGCGATCGCGGATGTCGTGGGCGTCGCCCTGGTTGTCATCTCGCTGTTCTACCTGGCCATCCAGGTGAAGCAGAGTAATCAGATGGCCCTGGCAGAGTCCGAGCGGGAACTGCTGGAAAACTGGGGTCAGGCGATATCCCAGCTGACTGCAGATGACCGAATCACCGGAATTTTCCAGCGCGGCCTCGGTGATTTCGATTCGCTGAGCAATCTGGAGAAGTCGCGTTTCAGCGTCATCATGGCCCGGCTCGTCAACACGTACATCTCGGCGATCCGAATGGATGCCAAATCGCTCGTGGACTCCCAGGAAGTGCGGATCTTCGGGGATGTCTGCTTTGCCATGATCAATACCCCGGGCGGACGCAAGTGGTGGGAGATAACCGGGCCGTTCTTCACCGTCTCCGACGCCATCAACGAGCGCTTGAAGCGCGAAGGCGGCAGTGCGTCCTCCTGGACAGACCTGCTGCCGTATTTTCGTCCGGATGCGAATAGCCCCTGAACGACTCGCTGCCGACGGGAAAACCCCGTAATCGATCCGTTCCCTCAGCGCAGCGGGCGCTCCCCGCGGCAGCCGTTGAGTGCCTCAGCCCGACGACGGGATCGGATGCGGTAGCATGCGGCCATGAGCATGAAACCGAGCACGCTGAGAATCGGCCGGCGCTATCGGCCCGGCAGACTGGACCCCGCCTACGATGCCCTGGTGATCGGTTCGGGCATCGGCGGCCTGACGACGGCGGCCCTGCTGAGCGACCTCGGCTGGAAGGTCTGCGTCCTCGAACAGCACTATACGGCGGGCGGATACACCCATTCTTATGAGCGCAACGGCTACGAGTGGGACGTCGGCGTGCACTACATCGGCGATGTCGGCGCAAAAACCCGGACCCGGAAACTCTTCGACTACCTCACGGATGACCAGCTGCAATGGGCGCCGATGGACGACGAGTACGATCGCTTTTATGTCGGCGACAAGGTCTTCAACGCCGTCGCCGGCAAGAGCGAGTTCCGGGACAACCTGGTGGCACAGTTTCCGGCCGAGGAACAGGCGATCGACCGCTACCTGGAGCTTCTCGCGCAGGTTGGCGGTGCCTTGTCCATGTTCGGCATGGCGAGAGTCCTCAAGCCATGGCAAAAGACCGTGGCCGGCCCGTATCTGAAGTGGAAAACGCCGGACTTCATCTATCGCAACACCTACGACGTCCTCAGCGAGCTGACCGACGACCAGGACCTGATTGCAGTCATCTGCGGCCAGTGGGGCGACATGGGACTGCCGCCCAGACAGTCGGTCTTCATGGTCCACGCCATGATCGCGCGCCACTACCTCTATGGCGGCTACTACCCGATCGGGGGCAGCTGGAAGATCGCTGACTACATCATTCCGAAGATTCAGGCGGCCGGCGGCGAAGTCTTCACGTACGCGAATGTCGAAGAAATCCTCGTTGACGACGGCAGGGTCAAGGGCGTCAGGATGTCCGACGAGCACGTGATCGAGTGTCCTGTCGTGATTTCCTCCGCGGGTGTCGACAACACCTTCGGACACCTCCTGCCCGCTGAAGTGGTCAGCGCCACGGGCTATGACCGCGCAATACGGAACGTGCGCCCGAGCATCGGCCACCTCTGCCTGTACATCGGCCTGAAGGGAACCGCTGAAGAGCTGGGCCTGCCGAAGACCAACTTCTGGATTTACCCGCACAACGACTACGACAAGGCGGTGGCCGATTTCCGCGCGGATCCCGCCGCGCCGTTTCCGGTCGTCTACGTGTCTTTTCCGTCCGCCAAGGACCCGGAGTATCTCGAACGCCATCCCGGCACCGCCACGATCGAAATCGTCGCCCCCGCACCCTACGAGCAGTTCGAGCAGTGGAAGGGGACGATCTGGGGCAAGCGGGGTGAGGACTACGAGTCCCTAAAGAGCGACCTCAGCGAGCGCTTGCTGGAGCATCTCTACGACAAGCTGCCCGAACTCAGGGGCAGAATCGACTACTTCGAGCTGTCCACGCCCCTGTCGACCGAGTGGTTTTCCGCGTATCGGCACGGCGAGCTCTACGGCCTGGATCACACTCCCGAGCGGCTGCAGGAAGACTGGCTGACTCCGCGAACAAAAATCCCGGGCCTGTGGCTGACCGGGCAGGACATTCTGACCTGCGGCGTGACCGGCGCGATGATGGCCGGCCTGCTGACCGTGACCGCGATGGCCGGTGCGAAAAAGATCGGGCCGCTGATGAAGCGGATCTATTCGTAGGAAAGCCGTTGCGGGGCTCGTTCACTCGAGCGGACCCCCGTTGATCGTCGATAAGTCCCTGATCCCCGGCGCCGGGCGCTGAAACCGCACCATGCCGCAGGATGACGCGCCCAATTGCAGGGCCAGCCTGGCCTCGAATTCCGCTGAAGTTGGGCAGACCAGAGCGTATACTGGGGGTACAGGCTGCAGGTGTCATGAACAAGGTCGCGTCCTTCGCGAAATCGCGTTCTCCTGATCGGCTCATCGTTGTCTCGAACCGGCTGCCGGTTGTCTTCGAGAAAAACAAGAATACGGACGTCTGGTCCAGCAAAACAGGCAGCGGGGGGCTGGTGAGCGCGCTCATGCCCGTTCTGCGCGATCGCGGCGGCATCTGGGTCGGCTGGCCCGGGATGCGCGACAATGAGGGCCCGCTCACGCCCTGTCTGGAGAAGCTCTCCGAGGACGTGGGCTACGGGCTGGTGGGCGTGTATCTCAGCGAGCCGGAGATCAAGGGTTTCTACGAGGGCTTTTCCAACCAGATCATCTGGCCCTTGTTTCACGACCTCCCGGTAGACTGCCATTTCAGGCCGGAATACTGGGAAACCTACCGGGCGGTCAACCGCAAGTTCATCGACAAGGTCGCCGCAATCCGTCAGGCCGGCGATCTCATCTGGGTGCACGACTATCATCTGATCGGTGTGGCCGCCGGGCTGCGCCGTCTGGGACTGACCAACCGGATCGGATTTTTCCTGCACATCCCCTTCCCGCCCCCCGACCTGTTCCTCAAGCTGCCCTGGCGGGCGGATATCCTGAGCGGGATGCTGGAGTACGACCTGATTGGCTTCCAGACCCTGCGGGACTGCCGGAACTTCCAGCGCTGTCTGCGCGCGCTGTACAAGGTCAGAGTCGAGGGCCAGGGGCAGGTCCAGCGCCTGCAGGCCACGCCGCTCAGCGGTGAGGCGGCCCATGGCCGTGGGCAGAGCCTCAGGGTCGGGAGCTTCCCCATCAGCATCGACTTCGCGCACTACGAGAAGCTGGCCATGAGCAAGGCGGCCATCGAGAAAGTGAGCCGGCTGCGCCAGACCCACGGGGATCGAAAGATGATCCTTTCCGTCGACCGGCTCGACTATACGAAGGGGCTGCTGCACAAGCTGCGGGCCTTCCGGCTGGCCCTGGAACGGTATCCGGATCTCCGCGAGACGTGTTTCCTGAGTCTGCACGTGGACCCGAGCCGCGAGAACATTCCGGAGTATCAGCGCCAGCGCGTCCAGCTCGAACAACTGACGAGCGAAATCAACGGTGCCTGGTCGCGCCCCGGATGGATCCCGATTCACTACTACTACCACTCACTCACGCCCACCGAGCTGATCGCGTATTACCGGCGAGCGGACGTCATGCTGATTACCGCGCTGAAGGACGGCATGAATCTGGTGGCCAAGGAATACTGCGCCTGTCATCCCGGCAACGACGGGATTCTCCTGCTGAGCGAATTCGCGGGCGCGGCGGCCGAACTGCAAAAGGGCGCGCTGCTGATCAACCCCTTCGACCGCGAGGGCACCGCGCAGAGGATCCACGAGGCGATGACCATGGATCACTCGTCCATTGCTGCGGGGATGCGCAGACTCAGACGCCAGATCAGGCGTCACGACATTTACCACTGGGTCAACTCCTACCTCCAGGCTATCGCGGGAAGAAACCTGGAGGACTTTCCCAAGATCCAGGACTACGTCCCGGGACCACCGCCCGAAACGCAGGTTCGTCGGTCCCGAATCGTTGCACCCACCGGGGAATCGGTATGATCAGCCACCAGTTACGACAGCTGCGGGACCTTCTTGGCTACTCGGTCATGTCCGGGGACAAGCCGCTCGGGAAGCTCACCGGGCTCGCCTTCGACCCGGCCGACTGGGCGATCCGGGCCGCCGTCGTTGACGACCCCGTGACATCCCGGGATTTGGTTCAGATCCCCATCGGCCTGTTCCGCGCGCTCGCCGACGAGCGCCGGGAATTGTGCTTCGACTATGCCGGTGAAGCCGTGCTTCCGGCCGGCGGCCCCGGCCACTCGGTCCCGGCAGAAGCGGCGGCCCTGCTCGGCCGCCAGGTCGCCGGCGGCGGCCAGGTTGCCGGCAGCATCGATGACCTGATCGTCAACATCGACTCGTGGCAGCTTCGCTACCTGGTTGTGCGCACCGGCACGGGCCGGGTATTGACCGATATCGAATGGTGCTCGTCGCTCGGCGAAGACGGGCAGTGCCTGTCCCTGGACCTTCCGGCTGCCGCGGTAACCGGCGCGCCCCCGTTCGAGGGTCTCGACCGGCTGTGTATCGGCCACGAAGAAGCGCTCTACCGGCACTATACGAGCAGAAAGTATGCCGGTGACAGCGAGGTCGCGCAGGAGTGAGGCGCCTGCCAGCCCGAGCGGCCGGCGGCGGCCAGGGTCTCTGTCCCCGCCCCTAACCCTTGACGGCACCGGCGGCGAGGCCCGCAATGATCCGGCGCTGGAACACCAGCACGAGCAGAACAAGCGGCACCGTGACGACCACCGAAGCGGCCATGATCTGCCCCCAGGGCAGCTCGTGCTGGCTGGCACCGCTGATGAGCGCGATGGCCACCGGAACGGTGCGCTGCTCGCTGGTCAGCGTGAAGGTGAGCGCGAACAGGAATTCGTTCCAGGCAGCGATGAATGCCAGAAGCACGGTGGTCACGACCGCGGGCCCCATCAGCGGCGCGAACACGCGCAGCAGGATCGTGAGCGGCGAGGCACCGTCCATGATTGCAGCCTCCTCCAGTTCCCTTGGCAACTCGCGCAGAAAGGTTGTCAGGATCCAGACCGAAAACGGCAACGTGAAAAGCATGTAACTGAGACCGAGGCTGGAGAGCCGGTTGTACAGGCCGAATGCGCGCACCAGCTCGAACAGCCCCGAGAGCACCGCGACCTGGGGAAACATGGTCACGGCGAGCAGCGTCAGCAGGAGCAGCCGGCGGCCACGGAATCGCTGCCGCGCCAGCGCGTAGGCCGCGGTCAGACTGAGCAGGAGCCCGGCTGCGACGACCGTGGTGGCGACCACCACCGAGTTCAGGATGTTTCTTCCGAAGGGCTGCTCGCGGAAGACGTCAATATAGTTTTGCCAGTCGATAGCCCGCGGCAGGTAGTCCACCCGAAACAGGGCGGCGCCCGACTTGAACGAGGTAATGACGGCGTAATAGAGGGGGAACGTCGCAAACAGCACGATGCCGGTAACCAGCAGCCCGAAAAGGGCTCGTCTGATCAGGCTCCCCGTCCGGATCCGGACCGTCATCCGTTCGCACCCGGCTCGAGCCGCCCGCGGAACGCGACGAGAAACACGGCGATGCAGGTCGCCACGACAAAAAACAGCATCGTCGCTGCGGCGGAACCCGCGCCGACGGACTGGAAGTCGACGAGTTGCTGTCGCGCGTAGACCGACATCGACATGGTCTGAGCGCTATTGGGCGTCAGCACATAGATCAGGTCGAAGACGCGCAGCGCGTCGAGGGCCCGAAACACCACGGCGACCAGCAGCGCCGGGCTGATCAGCGGCAGGGTGATATGGAAGAAGGTCCGGACCGGGCCGACCCCGTCCACGCGGGCGGCGTCGTAACAGTCCCTGGGCAGCATCTGCAGCGCGGCCAGGATCAGGAGCGCCATGAAAGGCGTGGTCTTCCATACGTCGACCAGAATGACGGACAACAGCGCAAGCGACGGGTCGGCCGTCCAGGCCAGGGGTTCGGCGATCATGCCCAGCCTCAGCAGCAGGTCGTTGAGCATTCCGAACTGGTCGTTGAGGATCCAGCTCCACATCTGCGCGGAGACGATGGTGGGGATTGCCCAGGGAACCAGGACCGCGGCCCGCACCCAGCCGCGCAGCGCGAACGAGGCATTGAGAACCAGGGCGATGACCAGGCCGAGCAGCGTCTCGAGGCTGACCGAGATCAACGTGAACACCAGCGTGTTGCCGACGGCCCGCCACCACAGGGGATCGGCGAGCAGGCCCCGCCAGGCATCCTCTTCATGGCGGAGGTAGTTGTCCCAGCCAACCCAGACTGCGCCGCCAGGATTGGCCAGGTGCGCATCCGTGAAGCCAAACCAGATCGTCCGCAGCAGGGGCCAGCCCGCGACCACGGCCAGCACGAGGATCATGGGCGCCAGGAACAGCCAGGCCGTTCGCCGGTCACGACGCAAACGCAGCGAGCGCGGTGGGCCGGCCAAGCGGATCAGACTGCCCGGCCCCGGGTCGCGCGGCGTTCGACCCCGTGTTTCACGAACCCTCGCCGAGGGTCACGCGCAGCCGCTCGTCCAGATCGGCCAGCGCATCGGCTGCGTCCCGGCGACCGGAAAGCACATCGTGGACGGCGCCGTAGAACGCATTGCTGACGCGGTTGTAGTGGACGCCGGTGGCGGCCGACGGCCGCGCGACGGCCGCGTCGAATGACGCTGCCAGACGGGCGAAAAAAGGATTGGCGTCTGTCACCTGCGGGTCGCTGTACAACGCGACGATCGTCGGCTGAAAGGCGCCCGCGAGCGCGCGGCGTTTCTGCTCCGCTTCACTCGTCAGGAATGCCGCCAGGTCGGCCGCCAGCGCCGGATAGCGGGAGTACTTCGAGACCGCGAGCTGCCAGCCGCCGAGAGTAGCCGCGGGCCGTCCCGCGTCACCGGCGGGCAGCGGCGCCACGCCGACGCGGCCGCGAACCGGGCTGTCATCGCTCTCCACGAGCGCCCACGCATAGGGCCAGTTACGCATGAACACGGCATGACCGGACTGGAACACGCCGCGGGACTCCTCTTCCGCGTAGTTCAGGACGCCGGGCGGGCTGATCGTGCCGACCCACGCTGCGGCGCCTTCCAGTGCGCGTGCCGCAGCAGGGTTGTCGATGGTGACACGGCCGTCGGCATCGACGATCGTCCCGCCCCCGTGGCTGGCCACCCACTCCAGGGCATTGCAAGTGAGCCCCTCGTAAGCACGACCCTGCCACACGAACCCCCACATCCGGGTATCGCCTGCCGCCCGTTCCGCCGACTGGATGCGGGCCGCGGTCGCGGCGAGTTCCCGCCAGGTGGCCGGGACTGCCTCGTCGTATTTCTCGAGCAGGTCCTGCCGGTAATAGAGCACGCCGGCATCCGTAAACCAGGGCAGCGCCACCAGGCGGCCGTCCACCGAGTTGTTCTCAACGAGCGCCGGAAAATGCCCGTCGATGGCCGCGCCGGCCACCGGGCCGAGATCGAGCAGATGCGGCGCGAGGATGGCCGGCCAGATCACGTCCACCTGCAGCACGTCCACGTCGTGCGCGCCGGCAGCCAGGAGCTGCTGGTAGAGAGCGAGGCGCTCGGTCGCCGAGTTCGGCGTCGAGACGAGTTCGACCCGATGTCCCGTGGCCGCGGACCAGCGGTCCACGCCCCGGCGGCAGATCTCGAATTCCTGCCCGACCGCCCCGCAGGAGATCGCCAGCGTGGCTCCGGCATCGTCCCCTGGAGTACGGGCCTCGCAGGCGGACAGTGCGACGATGACGGTCAGCGCGGCGGCGGCGCCTCGAATCAGCCGCACGATAAGCCCGCCACGTCAGCCGCCGGCGATGCGACGCATCGCATGCGCCGGGCTTGCGGCAAGAAGGCGCTTAGAAGGTACATTCCAGCGTATCGCCTCCCGACAGGCTGTATGCCTGGTCATGCACGTGGACGGCAATCGGGCCGGCATCGGGCTTGAGGCTGCGCAGCCGCAGGTGATTGTGGCCCAGGTCCAGCTTCAGCAGATGCCGCCGGAAGCGCAGCCGCATCGAAAATTTCTCGATTTCGCTAGGCAGCGCCGGGTTGAACCGCAGGACGCCGCTCCGGGTCTCGATGCCGGTGTAGCCGCGCTGCATGATATCGACGCTGCCGGCCATCGCGCCCAGATGGATACCCTCCGCGGTCGTGCCTTTCTGGGAGTCGTTCAGGTCGGCCATCAAGGCCTCCTGGAACAACTCCAGGGAGCGGGTCCGGTCGCTGCGCGCAAGTACCCAGGAATGCACGACCCGGCTCAGGGTCGAGCCGTGCGAGGTTCGCGCCAGATAGTAGTTGATGTTGTCGACGATGCTTTCCGGATCGAAGTCGTACTCCAGACGCGCGAAAAGCGCCGTGAGCTCTTCGGCCGAGAGCAGGTAGAAGAGCATCAGCACGTCGGACTGTTTGGACAACTTGTACCGGTTCGGTGTATCCCCTTCCGCCTCGAGTATCCGGTCCAGTCGCTGGATGTTGCCGTAACGCTCCCGATAGCCGTCCCAGTCGAACTCTTCGAGGTCCTCGTAGCCCTCGAACTGGCTCAGAATGCCGTCCTTGTGGAAGACTACCCGCATCCGCCGCGAGATCCGGTCCCACTGGGCGAGTTCCTCGTCGGACAGGGCGAGCATGGTGCGAATTTCGGCCCGCCGGTGCCGGGACAGATGCGCGAGCAGGGCCTGGGCCCGTTCGAGCACCCACACCGTCATGACGTTGGTATAGGTGTTGTTGTCGAGGCCGGGCTCGGCCCGGTCCGGATAGCCTTCGTGGTATTCGTCCGGGCCCATCACGCCGAGCATCTCATAGCGGTCGTTCGCCTCGTCGTAGGTCGCCAGGCTGGCGAGGAAACGGGCGATTTCCAGGAACATCTCGGCACCGTGATAGGCCAGAAACTCCTCGTCGTGGGTAACCTCGTGGTAATGCCAGACGTTGTAGGCGATCGCGATGTTGACGTGGCGCTGCAGGCTGCTGTTGTCCGGCAGCCAGTGGCCCGACTCGGGGTTCAGGTGAACCTGCTGGGTCTCCTCCCGGCCGTCGCTGCCGCTTTGCCACGGAAACATGGCGCCACGAAAACCGGCTTCCCCGGCGTTGCGCCGGGCCCGCTGCAGGCGCCGCACGCGATACATCAACAGCGCGCGGGTGATTTCCGGGATACGCAGGTTGAGCAGGGGAAAGATAAACAGTTCGTCCCAGAAAATGTGGCCGCGGTAGCCCTCGCCATGCCAGCCGCGGGCCGGAACCCCCACGTCCAGGTCCTCGGTGTTCATCGAGACGGACTGCAGCAGATGGAAAACGTGCAGTTTCACGGCGAGCTGGATCTCATCGTCCTGCTGCCCGTCCGTCAGTTTCCAGTCGGTGCCGAAGCGCCGCCACAATTGTTGCCACGCCAGCTCGTGTCCGGTCAGCAGCTCGCCGAAACGGGGCACGCTGTCCACGGCCTCCCGCGCGGCCAGGCCGGGCTCGCTCAGCCCGCGGTCGCGGGAAGTATAGAGGGCGACGATTTTTTCGATCCGGACCGTCTCGCCCTGGGCAATCGGCAGCTTCGTATGAGCCGCGACGCGGTCATGGGTGCTCTCGGGAATCCAGACGCTCCCGGCAAGCTCGTCGCCGCGGTAGATCCGGGTGCGCGCGGCCTGCGCGACCTCCAGGGCAGACTGACAGGTCCGCATGCGCAGGAACAGCCGCTCGCCCTGGGACTCGCTGGTGACGGGTAACAAATGCCGACTCGCAAGGCTCTTGTACCTCTCTACGTTGCCGTTGACGACGCTGCCGTCGAGGGCCGCGGCGACCTCGAGCGTTCCCGACCAGTTCTCGGCGGTGACATCAAGCGAGATGGCCGCCACGTGCTGCGCACGCATGTGGACCAGCCGCCGTTCGGAGAGGCGGGTGATCCGGCCCTGTCCGTCGGCAAAACTCAGCTCGCGCACGAAGACGCCGCGCTCGGTGTCCAGTCGCTGGCAATAGTCCCTGAGCCTGGCGCGGTCGACGTGAAACCAGGGCTCCCCCTCGGCACGCACCAGCAACGGCAGCCAGTTGGGCAGATTGACCAGGTCTTCGTTTTCGATGGTTCTGCCCGCCATCTCGGTCTGCAGCCGGTTATACCCGCCGGCCAGGTAGGTGCCCGGGTAGTGAACGCCGTCAGCGACACATTCCGGAGCACAGCCGCGGGTAGCAAAGTAGCCGTTGCCGAGGGTAAACAGGGCCTCTCGGTAGCCTTCTTCCTCGGGCGCATAGCCCTCCCGCACGAACTGCCAGCTCCTCACACGCCTGCTCCTTCCGCAAGGCACGCCAGGAATCGGCGGGCCTCATCGGTGTCGACGAGTCGATGCGTCGCCGCCGTATCGCGGGGGTCCTCGCTGACCAGCACCCCGACACCGTCGCCCGCCAGCGCGGCAAAGGCATCCTCGTCGGTCACGTCGTCACCCACATAGACCGGCAACAGTCCGGCGCCCTGTTCGTCGATGGTCTCAAGCACCCAGCGCACTGCCTTGCCCTTGTCCCAGGCGAGATTCGGACGCAGCTCGAAGACCTTCTTGCCGAGCCGCTTGTTGAGTGTCGGGTGGCGAGCCACCGTCGCGTCCACCGCGCTCTCCACCGACGGGACCTGCTCGGGGGCTACAAGCCGATAGTGCACCGACAACGAATAACGCTTGTTTTCGACCAGCGAACCCTCCACGTCCGCCAGCGCCGCGTCGAGCTCGGCGGCCGCCGCGGCCACGTCGGGCACGAAGCCCTCCGCCAGATTGCGGCGGATGCCGGAGCCCGCGGGCCCCTCGATCTCCAGGCCATGATTGCCCGCGTAGAAAAGTTGGTCGAGACCGACCAGCCCGCGGGCATCGGCCAGGGAGCGGCCGCTGATCACGGCGGTCGGCCAGCGCGCGCCGAGACGATCCAGCACGTCCCGGGTCGCGGCGGGGAGCAGCGCGTCTTCGGGCCGCGGGGCGATCGGCGACAGGGTCCCGTCGTAGTCCAGAAGCACCACGAGCCTCCGGCCATTCAGATTCTGCAGGATTTCCCCGGCCTGAGACTCCGGTGATCCGGTCGCCGTGCCGGTACCCTCCACTTCTGTCATTGCCTTTTGTCTCCGGTACCGTCCGTCGTTGAGTCGCCCATCACTGAGATTGTCGCGGTGTTGGCGTCCCAGTCCAAGTGCGGCATCCCGCAATCCCATAGCCGACGCGGTCGCGGATACGATCCAGCTCCTCGCCGCCTGCCCGCCGCCGCTTCCAGACGCCCTTCTCCATGACCCGCCGTGGCCGCGCCGCCGGTGGCAACACGCCAGCGGTTCGGGGCACAATGCAAGCTCGCCTGTTTACCTCAGTTTTCGGCAGATCAAGGGGGTCACTCGATGGACCAACGGCTTGCCGGCTTCCGGGCCGTGCTGTTCGATCTGGACGGAGTCCTGACGGATACCGCCAGCATCCACTCCGACTGCTGGAAGCGCATGTTCGACGAGTTCCTGCGCGAGCGTGCCGAGCGCAGTGGCGAACCCTTCGTCGAATTCGACATTGCGGGTGACTACCATCGTTATGTCGACGGCAAACCCCGCTACGACGGCGTCCGCAGTTTTCTTGCCTCCCGCAACATCGAACTGCCGGACGGCGACCCCGGTGACCCACCGGGCAGCGACACGGTGTGCGCCCTGGGCAACCGCAAGAACACGCTGGTCAACGAAGTTCTCGAACGCGACGGGGTCACGCCCTATCCCGGCTCGATCCGGCTCCTCGACGAGCTGGCGTCCGCCGGTGTGCACATGGCCATCGTTTCCTCCAGCAAAAACGCGCCGAAAGTGCTGGCCGCCGCCGGAATCGCGGAGCGTTTCGAGACCGTTGTCGATGGCGCGGTTGCCGCACAAGCCGGTCTGCCCGGCAAACCCGCGCCGGATACGTTTCTCGATGCGGCACGCCGTCTGAACGTGCCCCGCGAGCAGTCCGTCGTGGTCGAGGATGCGATCTCCGGGGTCGAGGCGGGCCGCAACGGTCAATTCGGACTGGTGATCGGCGTTGCGCGGGCCGACAACGAAGGCGCGCTGAGCAATGCGGGCGCGGATCTCGTGGTGACCGATCTCGGCGAGCTTGCCGGCTAGCCGACCGGCACGGGCCGAGCAACGGGTGCCCACGCGGCACTGAGGGTCATGAACCACACGGCGGCGACGAGCGCCCACCGGGCGGCGGGGAGATTGCGCAAATGATGAAGTATCGGACCGGTGTCGAGCGCCCGGGCTACATCTACCCCGCCGAACCCTGGCGGTTCGTGGAGAAGGACTTCTATCCCGAATTCCTGGGTCAGGCCGAGACGTTGTTCTCCACGGGCAACGGCTACCTCGGCATTCGCGGCTGCGTCGAGGAAAACGCGCCGGTGCACCACGCCGGGACCTTCATCAACGGCTTTTACGAGTCCTGGCCTATCGAATACCCGGAGGAGGCGTTCGGCTTCGCCAAGACGGGACAGACAATCGTCGACGTCACGGACGCGAGGATCATCCGCCTGTTTGTCGACGGCGAACCCCTGGACCTGGCCGAAGTCGAGATCGAGTCCTATGAGCGCGCCCTGGACATGCGCAACGGCGTGCTGGAGCGAGAGCTGATCTGGACCACGCCTTCGGGCAAGCGAGTGAAGCTCAAGTCGACGCGGCTCGTATCGTTCGTTGATCGCCACCTCGCCATGATCGAGTACGAGGTGACAATGCTCGACGAGGCGGCCGCGCTGGACATTCGCTCGGTCACGGCGGTGCCGGCTGGTTACACCGGGGCCGGCGACGATCCGCGCAAGTCCCGGGCGCTGGGTGAAGGCGTGCTGCAGCCGGTGTCACACAGCGCCGACGGCCTGCGGGCCGTGCTGTGCCATGAGACCGGCCGGAGCGGTCTCAGGCTGGCCTGCGGGGTCGATCATCAGCTCGAGACGGAGTGCCCGTACACCCTCGAGTCTCGCTGCTTCGAGAACGAGGCTTCGGTAACGTTCTCCGTCGACGCCAGTCCCGGAACGCCGGTCCGGCTGGTGAAATACATCACCTACCATCACGACGACGGCCCCGAGATGGGCGAACTCAGACATCGTGCCCGCCGGACCCTGGACCGTGCGATCCGGCGCGGCGTGGCCACGATCCGGGAAGAACAGCGCGACTACCTGGAGACCTTCTGGGCCGACAGCGACTTCGAGGTGGGCGACGACGCCGTCCAGCAGGCCATCCGCTTCAACCTGTTCCAGATCCTGCAGGCCTCAGCCCGCGCCGACGGCGCGGGCGTCGCGGCGAAAGGCCTGACCGGACACGGCTATGAGGGCCACTATTTCTGGGACACGGAGATCTACGTGCTCCCGTTTCTGATCTACACCCAGCCGCGGCTCGCGCGAAACCTGCTGATGTTCCGCTACCGGACCCTTGACCAGGCGCGGCAACGGGCTCGCGAAGTGAACCAGCGCGGCGCGCTGTTCCCGTGGCGAACGATCAGCGGTGAGGAGGCCTCCGCGTATTACGCCGCCGGCACGGCGCAATACCACATCAACGCGGACATCGTTTACGCGATCCGCAAGTACGTCAACGCAACCGGCGACACCGACTTTCTGCACGGGCCAGGCGCGGAAATTCTCGTCGAGACCGCGCGCCTGTGGCTGGACCTGGGTTTCTTCTCCGAGCACCACGGCGGGCAATTCTGCATTGTCGGGGTCACCGGGCCCGACGAGTACAACACCGTGGTGAACAACAACACGTTCACCAACCTGATGGCGCGCGAAAATCTGCGCTACGCGGTGAGCACAGTCGAATACCTCGCCGAACACCTGCCGGCCGCCTTTGCGGCGCTGACCGACGCCACCGGCCTCGAGCCGGAGGAGCCCGACCAGTGGCGGCGGGCGGCCGAGAACATGTATCTACCGTATAGCCAGAAGCTGGGCATCTATCTCCAGGACGACGATTTCCTCGAGCGCAAGCCCTGGGACTTCGAGAACACGCCGGCGGAGAAATACCCCCTGTTGCTGAACTACCATCCGCTCGTGATCTACCGGCATCAGGTCATCAAGCAGGCCGACGTGGTGCTGGCCATGTTTCTCCTGCGCAACGAATTCGATGCCGAGGAGATGAAGCGGACGTACGACTTCTACGACCCGATGACCACCGGGGACTCCTCCCTGTCGGTCTGTATCCAGGGCATCGTGGCCGCGGAACTCCGCTACATGGAGAAGGCCCGGGAGTACGCTCGCCACGCCCTGCTCATGGACCTCAATGACGTGGCTGGCAACGTCAGCGACGGCTGCCACATCGCCTCGATGGGCGGTACCTGGATGATGCTGGCCCAGGGGCTGGTCGGTTTCCGTGATGCCGGGGGCGAGTTCTCGTTCCGGCCGTTGCGTCCCCACGACTTCCACGACGTCCGCGTGCGTTTCCGCCTTCGCGGTAACCAGCTCGAGGTGTGTATCCGGGACGGCGAGACGACCTACCGCCTGCTGTCCGGCCCCGGCCTGGAGTTCTGCCACGTGGACGAGGCCCTTTCCCTGACGCCCGAAAATCCGACCGCGGTGCGTGCCTGCCTGCGCACGGCCTGAGTGAGTGGAGTCAGAAAAAACCCGGACGTCGCCAACGGATCTTCGGGTCGCCATCCCGGAGCAACGCTGCGCACCGGTGCAGGCGCGGCTTCTGGAAGCCTGTTTTTACTCTGACCCCATGCTTTCCAAGCTTTGCCATGGGCCGCGCCCTGCATTAAGTTAAATTCTTGAAAATGGCAGAAAATCCCCGATTCTGACTGTGACGTGCGTCACGCTCGAGTTTGCGATATAACAGTGGCCTTGGGGGGGTATAGCGCGGACCGACCGGTTCGCATGCTGCCCGATCGTAAAGAAATGACCGATGGTTTCCCGCTGTCCGCTGAGACTGCGGGAGCCACGCCACGAGCCCTTTTCGCCTGGCTGCCGCGGATGAAAAATTCGTGTCCGGTCAGACGTCTCCGGAAAGGGCCCTCTATCGGGAGATCTGAACCAGATGAATCACAGACGAATGATCGGATTTGGCGGTGCGGCGCTACTTGGCGCGTCGCTCGCCGTCTCGGCGGCCCCGCCGGGAGATCGCACCTCGGAGCGATTGCAGCAGCAGCTGCCAGCCTCCGTTGAACAGCTGAAGTTGCCGAAGCCGCTCGAGGGCCAGGGCATCGGGGCCGCCACGGTGGATCCCGCCCTCATCGATGCGAAAGGCAAGCAGCGAGTCATCGTCCGGCTGCGCACGCCGTCGGTGGCCAAGTCGAAGGGCAAGTCCGCGGCTGCACGGATGGCCCACAAGGAACAGCTGAAGATCGAACAGTCGGCCTTCGTAAAGCGCGCCGGGAAAAAGGCCCGGTCCATGAAGCAGGTCTCCGGCGTGCAGACCGTACTGAACGCCGTATTCCTGGAGGTGAATGCAAAGGACATCCCCGAGCTGGCCACCGATCGGGACGTTCTGACCATCCACCGGGTTCGCGACTATGAGCTCCACCTGACGGAGACCGTGCCGTACATCGGCGCCAGCGCCGTTCAGGGCGCGGGCTTCGACGGGACGGGCGTCAGGGTCGCGGTGCTGGACAGCGGCGTGGATTATTACCATGCCGATCTGGGCGGCTCCGGTGTCCAGGCAGACTACATTGCCGACGATCCGACGCTGATCGAGCCGGGCTCGTTCCCGACGGCCAAGGTCGTCGACGGCTATGATTTCCTGGGCAACGAGTGGCCCTTCGGCCCGGTGCTCCCGGACCCGGATCCGCTGGACGATCTCGCCCTCGTGCCCGGCGCCTTCGCGGGCCACGGGACGCACGTGGCGGACATCATCGGCGGCGCGAAAGGCGTCGCTCCCGGTGCCGAGATTGTTGCCGTCAAGGTCTGTGCCTCCCTGTCTTCTTCCTGTAACGGTGTCGCGCTGATCCAGGGCATGGAATTTGCCGTGGACCCGGACGGGAACGGCGATCCGTCGGACGCGGTCGACATCATCAACATGTCGCTGGGCGCGGACTACGGCCAGCCCTTTGACGACGATCTCTCGCAGGCGGTTGAAGGCGCAACCGCGCTGGGTGTGCTGACAGTATCGTCGGCCGGCAACGGCGGCGACCGCCCCTACGTGACCGGTACGCCGTCGTCGGCGCCGAGCGCCATCGCCGTCGCCCAGACGGCGGTGCCGTCCGCAACGGTCTTTCAAATGGAGGTCATCGAACCGGAAAGTGCCGCCGGCCTTTACGACGCCGTGAAGTACTCGTGGACTCCGGATCCCACCACGACCATCAGCGGACCCGTGCTGTACGGCGACGGCGCCGGCGGCAACCTGAACGGATGTGCGCCCTTCGCGCCCGGGAGCCTGGCGGGGCAGATCGTCGCGGTCGACCGCGGCGCCTGTTTCTTCAGCGACAAGATCCGCAACATCGAGAACGGCGGCGGTGTGCTCGGCATCGTCATGCTGGTCGCTCCGGGCGATCCGTTCGACGGCGCCTTTGGCGGCGGTGATCCCATCAGCATCCCCGGCTTCAACGTGAGCCAGGCCACCGGCAACATACTGCGCACGGGTTCGGCCGTCGTCGCCTTCGGCCCGGACCTCGTCCTCCCGCTGGTGGGCACGATGGTCAGCTCGTCGTCCAGGGGACCGCAGCACGAGGACACGACGCTGATCAAGCCGGAAATCGGCGCGCCGGGCGCATCGATCTCCGCGGTGGCCGGCTCCGGCACCGGTGTCGAGCCCTTCGGCGGCACGTCCGGCGCCTCGCCCATGGTGGCGGGTTCGGCGGCCCTGCTTCTGGAAGCCTTCCCGGACCTGAGCCCGGCCGAGGTCCGTGCGAAGCTGATGAACACCGCCGAGACAGAGATCGAGACGGACCCGATTAGCGGTCTGGCACCGATCACCCGGATCGGCGGCGGCGAGGTCCGCGTGGACCGTGCCCTGGCGGCCCCGGCGGCGGCCTGGGACGAGGCCACCCTGCAGGGCGGTCTGAGCTTCGGCTTTGCCGATGTGGACAAGGCGACCTCGACGATCCACAAGAAGGTCCGCGTGCGGAACTTCTCCGACAAGGACGTGACGTACGGGATTTCGCCGACGTTCCGCTATCAGGACGACGCGGACAACGGTGCCGTGTCGGTGTCGGCATCGCCCAAGCGGGTGCGCGTGAAGGCCGGCAGCGACGCCACCTTCAACGTCAAGATGACCATCGACGGTTATGCGCTCCGGGGCAATGCCATGAACTCGGGATCCGAGGGTGTGAACCCGGCCCCGCTGACGCTGAACGAGTACGATGGTTATCTGGTCCTCGACGCGGGAAGTCACCAGCTCACGATGCCCTGGCACATTTTGCCCCGGCAGGCGGCCAACGTGGTGGGTCGTGGGGTGCTGACGTTCCAGCCCGACGGCACGGACGAAATCCTGCTGACCAACAATGGGGCCGGCACGGCGCAGAACGATGCCTACTCCCTGCTTGCGGTCAGCCCGAACCTGCCGGAAGGCGGGCCGGGTGAGCAGGCTCCGACACCGGATATCCGGGCCGTGGGCGTCAACACCTTCCCGGTGCCCGCCGGGTTCTGCTCTGCGGAGCCGTCCTTCATATGGGCCTTCGCGATCAACACCTGGGAACGCCAGCAGCACCTGCTGCCGGTGCTTCACGTGGTGAATCTCGACACGGACCAGGACGGAACGGCGGATTATCAGGTCTACAACTACCCCTTGAGCTTCTTCCAGGGTGGCGGAGCGCTCGATGATGTTCGTCAGGTCACGGTTGCGGCGAATCTCTCGTCGGGATCGGCCAGCGCGTTCTTCTTCACGGAGCACGCCACCAACACGGGGAACACCGTGTTGCTGGTCTGCGGCGAGCAGGTGGGTCTCACGGGAACCGACCTGCTGGCCACGAATGTGGATGCGTCTGTCCAGACCTTCGACTTCTACTACGGCGGTCCGGGCGATTCGGTCGACGGTCTGACCATCACGCCCCTGGGCGAACGGTACTTCGGTGAGCCGACGGATATCCCCCCGGGGCAGGTCGGCGTGCTCGAGGTCACGGACTTCGGACCGTTCCCGGGCAACTCCGAGGAGCTCGGCGTGCTGCTGTTCACCAACGGTGATCGCGGTACCGGCGCAAGGGGTGGTGCAACCGAGGAATCGGAAGCGCTACTGATCACCGCGGAGCCGCCTCCGGCCGGCCGACCAGGCGGGTTCGGCAAATAAACGGGCCGGACCTTGGTCCGTAAATCGTTCACCGGATGAACGGCAAAGGCCCCTCTTCGGAGGGGCCTTTTCTTTTGGTGACGGGATTCGCCAGCCCGGGAGCCGGCGCGTCCGCCCGGAACCGGCGAAACTACCAACGCCCGTCTATGATCGTCTTCTGAATCAATCGCGAGCCCCGAGCCGGACCGGAGTCCGTGGCGTATCCCCGGGGCCGACGCAATGGCAACCCGGGAGGGCGTGAATCGTGAAAGTGATTATCGTGGGTGGTGTGGCCGGCGGCGCATCCTGCGCCGCGCGACTGCGCCGGCTGGACGAGTCTGCCGAGATCCTGATGGTCGAGCGCGGACCCTACGTATCCTTCGCAAACTGCGGGCTGCCGTATCACGTGGGCAACGTGATCGAAGAAGAGTCCAGCTTGCTGGTGGCCGACGAGGGGCACTTCCGCCGGAATTTTCGCATCGAGGTCCGTACCCGCTGCGAGGCGGTGGCCATTGATCGGGACAGGAAGAGCGTGGATCTCAAGGACCTGGAAACGGGCGAGATTACGATCGAGGCCTATGACCGTCTCGTGCTGTCGCCGGGCGGCGCGTCGGTGCGGCCGCCGCTCCCGGGGATCGATCTGCCGGGCATTTTCGAGGTCCGCACGGTGCCGGACGCCCGGGCCATTCGCGAGTGGATCGAACAAGGTTCGCAGATTCTCTCCGGCATGCACCGCTACTCCGGATTCCAGACCACGCGGCCCAAGGCCCGCGCCGTCGTGGTCGGTGGCGGCTTTATCGGCCTGGAGACCGCGGAGAACCTGGTGCATCGCGGCTTCGACGTCACCGTCGTAGAGATGCTCGACCAGGTGCTGGCACCGCTGGACCGGGAAATGGCGCGCATCGTCGAGGACTACATCCGGAATCATGGCATCCGCCTGGCGCTCAACGACGGCGTGGCATCCTTCGAGCAAACCGGGGACGAGCGCATCGCCGTGCACACGCAGTCCGGCGCGACCCACACGGCGGACCTCGTCATCCTGTCCCTCGGCGTGCGCCCGGAAACGACGCTGGCAAAAGCGGCCGGTCTGGATATCGGCGAACGGGGCGGGATCCGGGTCGACGAGCAGATGCGCACGAGTGACCCCGACATCTTTGCCGTCGGCGATGCCGTCGAGGTCCGGGATGTGGTGACCGGCGAGTGGACACTGGTGGCGCTGGCCGGACCCGCGAATCGTCAGGGCCGCATCGCCGCCGACGTCATCGCCGGCCGGCAGGCCCGCTTCCGCGGCAGCCAGGGGACCTCCATTATCGGCATGTTCGGCGGAGCAGCCGCCTGGACCGGGGCCAGCGAGAAAACGCTCCAGCGAATCGGCGAGACCGACTACGAAAAGATCTACCTCTATCCGAACGCCCACGCGGGCTATTACCCGAGTGCTCGCCCCGTGGCCATGAAGATCCTGTTCCGCAAGTCCGACGGTCGCTTGCTGGGGGCCCAGGCCCTCGGCCAGGAAGGCGTCGACAAGCGCATCAGCACGCTGGCAATGGCCCTGCAGATGGGCGGGACCATCGACGATCTGGCGGAGGCAGAACTCTGCTACGCCCCGCAGTTCGGCAGCGCCAAGGACCCGGTGAACTTCGCCGGCATGGTGGCCCGGGGCGTCCTCGACGGCGACATGCCGCTGGGGCACTGGGCGGATACCGGCGACGCGTTCCTGCTGGACGTGCGCCAGCCGGCGGAGCTCGCCCTGGAAAACGTGCCCGGGGCGCTGAACATTCCTCTGAGCGAGTTGCGCTCGCGACTCAGCGAATTGCCCGGCGATCGTGAGATCCATGTGTTCTGCCGTTCCGGCCAGCGAGCGTATTACGCGACCCGCATCCTGGCGCAGTCCGGCTTCCGGGCGCGGAACATCTCCGGCGGCATGCTGGCCCGGGCCCACGCCGTGAATTTCTGGGTAGACTGAAGTCCCCGCCACAAGGGCTGTCGTCACCGCGAGCGGGCAAGCGACGCCTCGCGGCCGCAGGCACCGGCGCGCTCCGCCACGGTCCGCGCGATGCCTGCGTGACCGAACCGGATGACCCACACATGAGCTATGCTCCGGAAGGTCCAATCACCATGTGAGAACCGATGTTCAAGTACACGGGGTTGTGGGCGGGGTTGCTCGGATTGCTCTTCATCGCGTTTCCGGCGACAGCCGAAGAAGAGGAAACCATCCCCGGCTGGGACGGCTTGGTAGCTCTTGAGGAGACCGGTTTGCACGCGGTATATGTCGACCCGGCAGCCGATTTCTCGGTCTTTCGGCGGGTTGCAATACTGGATCCGGACGTGGCATTCCGCAGCAACTGGCTTCGGGATCAGAATCGCTCTCGCAGCCGGAACGTCCGCGCTTCCGATGTGGAGCGGATCAAGGGCGATGTGGCCGATATATTCAAGAACGTATTCATCGAACGGCTGGAGGCGGCCGGCTATGAGGTAGTCAACTACGCGGGCGAGGACGTTCTGGTGCTGCTCCCCGCCATTGTGGACCTGGACGTTGCTGCACCGGATGTGCGCACCAGCGCCCGTCAGCGGACCTATACGTCGAGTGCCGGTGCGGCGACCCTGGTGCTGGAGGTCTTCGACTCGATCACCGGCGATCTCATCGGCCGCGCGGTCGACCGCCGGGCCGCCCGCGGGGTGACGGGCTTCCAGACCGTCGCCAACCGGGTCACCAATCGAGCGGACGCGCGCCGCGAGTTCGGAGTCTGGGCGGACAAGCTCGTGGAATTCCTCGACGAGCACTACGTGGAGGCAGCGGAGTAATCGGGCGTACGGTCGAGAGCCGCGATTCCGGTCCGGCCGGGCCCCTCATACCGGCGCCCCGACATTGCTGTCTGCCGGATAGTCCGTGCTTCTGATCACGATGAGGCGCAGAGCCGCTACCTGCGCAATCTCTGTCCGGGATCCGGGTAAGAATGGCTACTTTGGCTCCAGACTCGCCTCCATCACTCTTTCACCGGTCCTGCGGTCGACCACCACAATGGATTCCGCCCTGATGGTTCTCGAGCCTCTGTAAAGCGGCACAACGAGTGGCCAGTCCACGACACCGTTCCGGGGCACGTAGGTGTAAGGATTGCGGGCACCCTCCCCGGTCTCCGCTTCCAGGTAGGCGGGGCTGAAAACAAAGAACGCGTCTTCGGCGCTGCCGTTGATGCGAACCTCCCAGTCACCACCCTGGCGCCTGAACACCTTTGGCGCGATCGAATCGATCCGCCTCGACTCGACAACCTCCGCCCCGCGAACCTTGCCCTGGTCGAGAGTGAGCCGGATGTTGAGCACCGCAACCTGGCGCCCGTCAGTTGGGCGTACGACGGGCTTGGGCTCGCCGCCCGGACGGATCTTCGGCGGCTCGTCGCGGGGGCCGACCTCGATGGCATTTTGTGCGTGGGCCGCGAGTGCCGAAACAGCCACCAGCCCGATAATCGCCAGCATTCTGTTCATGTCTGTACTCCGTGATCGGTGGTGCCGGGCGGGCCTCAGGGCGGGGGTGGCCGGTTCCAGTTGGCCGGCGCAATGACGCTCGGGTCACCCGTGCAGCCCGCGCCGCAGGATCCGGGCAGGCCCTGGTAGGCAGCGTCCATCACCGCCCAGTCACCCGGCCCGAATTCCCAGACTGTATTGCCGCTGCTGATCATCAGGGCGCTGCCGGTGACATCGCCCTCGGAGCGCCACCAGACACTGCTGTCACGAGACGAGGTGATCGACACGCAGTTCCGCCAGCCCGCGTTCGCCGCGTCACCGGTGCAGTTGGCCTGGGAGGTATACATGACCGGGGCAATCGAAAAATAGCCGCCGTCACAGCAGTATTCGTCGGGCAGACCGAAAATGGCATGAGCCGTTTCATGCGCCGCGGTCCTGAAACTCGTGGGCTCCGTCGTCGCCCTGCCGCTCGACGGGTTGGCGCAGTCACGGAGGTTGTTGGTGTGAATCAGGAGCACCGCATCGGCAAACGCCGCGTCCGTACTCACCGCGGCCGGCCACGTCACCGTGGGGCACCGGAAATTCCCGTTGGCGTCGGGAGACCTCGCCACAACCGAGCCCGCCACGTTCATGTAGTAGTAGTTGAAGTAGGCCAGGTTGAAGTAGTAGCCCTGGTTCTGCCAGAACGAGTTTTCGATCAGGTTGGTGAGGTCGTCGATAAACGCCTGCCGATTGGCGAGCACCGACAGATCACCGTAGGAGTTGTCCGGCACGAACACGATGTTGAACGCCTCGTCGCGATCCGGCTGGATGGCGAACAGTTCAAAGACGGTGGTGCCGACAACCGGGGCATCGTCATCGTCCGCGGTCACATTCAGTTCGCAACCGCTGACCGCCAGTGCGAGACAGGCACAGAGAAACGCCCGAACCCTCCGAAATGGCGACGCTCTGCGCTGCGGGTCGAGACTGCTGGTACAAACCATCATTCACCCCTGGCATTTCGACAGGTCGAACTCAAAGCATAGTCCAAGTTTGCATCCCCGTGCTGCATGAGGGATTCATGAGGGGATACTTCGGGCGGGAAGATGATGGGCATCAACTCCGGTGACCCCGGCCTGGGCTAACCTTCGGTCAGACCCACCGGACTACGGAGAAGAGTCGATGGCCAGTCATCGTGCGTGGAGCACCCCCGCGGCCGACGAGCCGCAGCGAGTGCAGCAGCGAGGGTTCGATCTCATCCGCGACCCGCTGCTGAACAAGGGCACTGCCTTTACGCCCGAAGAGCGGCGGAAGTTCGGGCTTGACGGGCTGCTGCCCAGCCGGGTCAACAGTCTGGAGCAGCAGGTCCTCCGCAATGTCGATCAGCTCTCCGCCCACCGCGATCCGCTCGACAAGTACGTGATACTCGCGGACCTGCAGGACCGCAACGAGCAGCTGTTCTACCGGGTGCTGACCGATCATCTCGAGACGCTCATGCCCATCGTCTATACACCGACGGTCGGGCTCGCGACCCGGGAATACAGTCACGTGTTCCGCCGCGGCCGCGGCGTGTGGATCACGCCGGAACACCGGGGACGGATCGCGGACATTCTGCGCGCCGGCGCCGCCGGCAGGGACATCCGCCTGCTCGTGGCCACCGACAATCAGTCCATCCTCGGCATCGGCGACCAGGGGGCGGGCGGCATGGCGATCTCGATCGGCAAGCTGGCCCTGTACTGTGCGGGTGCAGGTATTCATCCGGCCCTGACCCTGCCCGTCAGCCTCGACGTGGGGACCAACAACGTTTCGCTGCTGGACGATCATCTCTACCTGGGCTGGCCCCATCGGCGCCTGCGTGGCGAGGAGTACTACACGTTCATCGAGGAGTTCGCCGCCGCCGTCGCCGAGGTATTCCCCGATGCGTTGCTGCAATGGGAGGATTTCCGCAAGGATCGCGCCCTGACGATCCTCGACCGTTACCGGGATCGATTGCTGTCCTTCAACGACGACATCCAGGGCACCGGCGCGGTCTGCCTGGCCGGCATTCAGGCGGCGATGCGCCGCCTGGGCGCGCGCCTGGAGCATCAGCGCTTCGTGATCCATGGCGCCGGCGCCGCAGGGCTGGGTATCGCCCGCCAGATTCGCGCAGCACTCCGGGTGGCGGGTGGGGACCCCGGTGCGGTGCTTGCCCTCGACAGTCGCGGCCTGATCGTGGCCGGCGACAAGATCACCGACGACTACAAGGTCGAGCTCGCCGTACCGGCCGAGCGCGCCGCCGAACTCGGCTGCGGCGAAGGGCAGCACGATCTGCTCTCCGTCGTACAAGGATTCCGGCCGACCGTGCTCGTCGGCACCTCGGGTCAGCCGGGCGCCTTCAACCGCGAGATTGTCGAAACCATGGCCGCCGGCTGCGAGCATCCGGTAATCATGCCCTTCTCGAATCCCACCGATTACAGCGAGGCAAGACCGGAGGAGGTGATCCGCTGGACCGGGGGCAAGGCGCTCGTGGCCACGGGCAGCCCCTTCGCGGACGTCGAGCACGAAGGCCGCCGGCTGCGGATCGGGCAGGGAAACAACGTCTTTATCTTCCCCGGGCTCGGACTCGGTGCGCTGCTGTCCGGCGCGACCCGCGTCAGCGACACAATGATCGGCGCTGCCGCCGATGCCGTGGCGAAAGCGGTTACGGCGGACGAACTTGCCGCCGGAATGCTCTACCCCTCGGTCAGCCGGCTGCGCGACGTCTGCCATCGGGTTGCCGCAGCCGTCATGTCGGCAGCCTCTAGCGAGAACAACGGCGACGAACTTTCCCGCGAAGACATCGACGGCCGGATCGCCGACGCCGTCTGGCAGCCGGAATACCGGCCCTACGTGGCGGAGGACTGAGCGGGCTCCTAGCTCTGGCCGGACAGATGGATCGGGTGGGGTAAGGCCTGAGAGCTGCCCGGCTCGGTCAGGCCAAGGCTGCCTCGTCTACGGTAGCGGCATCATGCTTTGACTCCGCGGTGGCAGAGGGACTCCTGGACACGCGCTGAAGGAAACGACCTGCGAACAGCCGTTTGGCCATTGCGTTGCGGATGGGTTGCGGCAATGTCCGCGAGCATGTGTGACTGCAAAGCCTGCATGACGTGGAACATCTTGCTCCTGCTTCAAGTCCCGGAGTGAACTATTCCCTCCGAATCGAAGCCTAATCAGGCAGCCCATAATATTTCGATTCGCAGCTTCGCTGGCGCAAGATGAAACAAGCTTTTCTGGCCGTCCTATGCCTGGTAATACCCGCGGTCGCCTATCTGCAATTCAACAGCGCAGAGTTCGGGCCGCAACTACCTCCGGGGCTCGCACCCGATATTCCCATCGTCGACGGAAATGTCCTCTCGGGACGACGTACGTTGTTCGAAGACGGAAGAGGCTACGTCATCGATATCCAGACGGACCTGCCATATGAACGGGTACTGGCCTTCTACAGCGAGAAGATCGGCAAGGACGTGCTCAGCCAGGCGCCGGGAATGGGCGCAGCGTTTTCCGTGGCCGAGTTTCGCGCCGGTAACAAGCGTGTCCATCTCGAAATTCACTCGCAGGAAGGCATCACGCAGATCACGACGGCGGTCCACCTGGGGTCCTGGTGGTAATCACGACAAACGGGGACTGAACTCCTGGCGTGAGTGCAGATAGCATTGCGCCCTCTGCGCCAGCCCTGATCGCCGTGGGCGTGGCCCTGGCGATCCTGCTCACGAAGATCAAGGCGCCCTGGCTGATGGCGCTCGGAGCGCTCTCCGGTTTCTTGTTTCTCCGCTGAGCAGACGGCATCAGCGTGAACACGCGACGGGGTCAGGACAAAGTCTGACCGACCCAGGCAGCAAGGACAATGGCCCAAGCGAATGGCTGTGGCCCGCGGATTGTCAGGGTGCAGTCTGTCGAGAGACGCCAGCTCGCATTGAGGGCTCCCGGCCCGAAGCGCAAGCACTGGACAAGAAACGGCAGGAGGGACAGGACATCCCACCGCAAAAAATCCGCAGAATTATGCGAGCGACCAGAGCGGCCAGAGCGGCCAGAGCGGCCATTATGGGAATGCACTCCTGACCCGAGCCCGATGATTCGAACAAGTTCTTGACGGAAACGGCAAAGAGCCAAACGCTTTATTCCCCTTATCGTGACGAATATCATTGGCCGTCGTTCGCCGGGGATGCGATCCTGATCTGCGTTGTCGCCGATCTCGCACTCACAGCACCGATTCTGACCTGCGGAGGGTTTTCATGCGCAGACACTGGATCCTTGCCTTGAGCCTCACCCTGGCCGCCCAGGCCGAGGCCAACGAGGCGACGCTGATTTCGACGCTGGCGCCCGAGATCCGCCCCGCCGTCGTGGAAGAGGCGGTGGCCGCCATGAAATGCGCCCAGACCCGGGGGATTGGGGCGGACGCCGAGCGTCTGGCGATCATCGACTACACGATCCCGTCCCGGGAGCAGCGCATGTGGGTCATCGACATTGCGGCGGGAGAGCTGCTTTTCGAAGAACACGTGGCCCATGGACAAGGCTCGGGACACGACATCCCGACGGCGTTTTCGGATATCGAAGGCAGCCGCCAGACCAGCCTCGGTCTGTTCCTGACCGACAAGACCTACCAGGGAGGCAACGGCTATTCCCTGAAGCTGCATGGCCTGAGCAAGGGCTTCAACGAATCGGCCATGCGCCGCTATATCGTGATGCACGGGGCCAAGTACGTGAACCCGGCCGCCGCACAGAAAATGGGTCGCCTGGGCCGGTCCTGGGGATGCCCCGCCGTTCGCAGCGAGGTCGCCATCCCGATGATCGACGCGCTCAAGGGCGGCCACTTCATCTACTCACACGGTCCCGGCACCGAGCGTTTGACGCAATGCGGGCCCGACCGCATCACCACGGCTTCGCTGAAACAGTGAGCCGCGCACCGATCCCTTAGCCCCGGGGTCTCGCCGCGCAGCGACGACGAGAGCCGCTAACGCGCGCCGCTCCTCCCCGCGCGCTGGACTAGTCGTCCGCGGCGGCGTCCCCGGCGTCGTGCGGAGAGGAGCTCAGCACGGCCATCTCCACGCCCGTGGTGCTCTCGAGTATCGGCTCGTCAGTGATCAGCAGCGTGCTTCCCGGAGCCAGCACCGCATTGAGCACGTAAAGAAACTCGTCGGGCAGATGGATCCTTCGGTCCGCCTCGGGGTCCGGAGATTGATCGGCAGAGTTCATATGACCGGCAATCCCCACCCGAACCCAGCGAGGCTGTTGTGCCGCGCCCTCCGCCGTCTCCGGATTCCCGCTTGGCGCCGATTTCATGGTGAACACGTGCGTGCCCAGGCGAACATCCGGATCGTCGATGGCGATGGTGGAGCGGCCGATTTCGATGCCGTTTCTCAGCACGACGGCGCGGCGGTCGTAGCCGCTCATGATGATCGCCACTGATCCGGCCGGAGACTTTTCGGGCTCCCACCGATAGTCGTCGGTCGCCGCCAGCCGCGGGGTATCCACCGGTGCTCCCTCGGCGTCCACCGGGACCAGCAGGGGCGGATGGCCCACGTCGGCGGGCGCCGTCTGCGGGTCGCCGATAACGACTGTCATGCCCAGCGGCGCGGCGTTGAACAACCGCCGCGCAAACTCACTCGGAAGATGAACGCAGCCGTGAGACTCGGGATAGCCGGGGATGCCGCCCGCGTGCAGGGCAACCCCGTCGCGAGTCAGTTTCTGGGTGTAGGGCATGGCCGCGTTGTGATAGAGGCTGGAATGATGGTCCTTGTCCTTGAGAAAGGTGTGGAACACCCCCGTCGGCGTCTCATGGCCCTTCTTGCCGCTGCTGATCGTGCTCGCACCGATCTCCACGCCGTTGCGATAGGCGTAGGCCCGCTGCTCGCCCAGGCTGACGACCACGAGGATCGGTCCTTCCGGCGCAATCTCCGGCGCCCAGGTGAATTCGCCTGGCTTCAGGTCTTGCGTGAGCGTGTCATAGGGGACCGGGGCCTTGGCGCCCCAGAACGGCACACTGGCCGCATCGGCCACCGTCGCCGCGAGAAAAAGACCCAGGACCAGGAATATCAGACGCACGGGCATTCTCCGGGATGTAAGTCCATACAGAATCACTGACCTGCGCCGGGAAAACAACGGCGCGGACGAATGGAGCGGGAGCCGCGAGCATCGGGAGCAAGCCGGTGGCCGGCTGGCCGACGAGGCCTGCGCCACACCCACAAGAGTGGGACAGGCACCAACCGGGCCGGATCCTTACTTTTGGCAAGAGTGGGACAGGCACCGGGCAAGAGAGTGGGGCACAAGAGTGGGACAGGCACCAGGCAAGAGTGGGACAGGCACCTGGGGGACAGGCACCTCACAAGAGTGGGACAGGCACCAACCGGGCCGGATCCTTACTGGGACCCCATAAGTCTGACCCCGCCCAGCCTCCTAGAGATGCGTCTCGAACCACTTCACGATCTCCACGTCCGAGGTCACCCGGTTCTCGATCTTTCGCCAGCCATGGCCCTCGTCAGGGAACAGCACGTACTTCACCGGCACGCCCCGCACCTCGAGGTTCTCCACCACCTGTTCGGCCTCGACCACCGGCACATTGGTGTCGTTGGCGCCGTGGAGAACGATGGTCGGGGTGACGATGCGATCGATACGATGGATCGGTGAGAGCCGCTCCAGCAGCTCCGGCTCGGTAGCCGGGTCCCCGTACTCGACGGTGGAAATCGCCGCCATCCATGGCTCGGTCTGGGCGAAGAAGGTATCGAAGTTGACGATGCCGAAGAGGTTGGCGCCTGCGGCGAACATCTCCGGGTATTCCGTGATCCCGGCCATGACCATGTAGCCACCGTAGCTGCCGCCCATGATCCCGATGCGGTCGGGGTCGGCCAGACCGACCTGGGTGACGAACTGCGTGGTGGCTGCGATGTCCCGGATACCGTCGAAGCGCAGAGCACCGTTGTCCAGATTGACGAAGGTCTTGCCGAAGCCCGACGAGCCGCGAACGTTGGGGGCAAACACGCTGATTCCGCGGCTCAGCAGTGCCTGGTAGGTGGCACGGAAACGTGGCCGTTCCTGGCCTTCGGGACCGCCGTGGAAACTGAGCACCATGGGCCCGGGTTCCATCTGACCATGAGGCCGGTACAGCCAGCCGCTGAGCTCCAGGCCATCATGGGCGCTGTAGGTTTTCAGCGTGGGCCGAACCAGCGACGCCAGGTCGACGCCGTCGTGAGGTGTCCTTGAAATCTGCGTGAACTGGCCACTGCCCGGATCCAGTCGCCAGACATCGACGGGCACGGTAGAGCCAGATATCGTGAACAGCACCTGTGCGCCATCGGCAGAGGCTTCCGGCGCGCCCGCCAGCTCGGCCGGCAGCGAGGGCCCCGGCGACATCTTCCCGCTTGCCGGATCGAAATAAGCGAGTTCGCTGCGTCCGGACGCGTTCCAGTTGAGCAGCAGCCGACCATCCGCCAGTTCGGCGATGCCTTCAAGCACCGCGTCGTCGCGGCCGAGCAGAATCTCCAGGGGTCCCGCGATCCCGTCAGCCACGTGGACTCGGGCCAGGGCCAGCATCTCGCGATCGACGTTCGTGGCGAACACCAGCGTCTCGTTGTCGAGAAAGCGCCCTCCCTGGGAGAGGGCCACGCCCTCGTGAGGGGTCAGGTGCTGCTCGGCGCCCGACTCCAGCTCTACCAGGCAGAGGTCCGTGTTGCCGCGGCTGACCATACGCCAGGCCAGCACAAACCGGTTGTCCGGAGACAGCACGCACACACCGATGCCCTGGTTCCTCACGATCAGCCGGTTCTCCCCGGTCTCGGTGTCGTGGAGCCAGCAATCCATGCCGTTCTCGCTCTCGGCACTGCTGGAGAAACTCAGGTATCGACCGTCGTCGCTCCAGTCCCCCAGCCAGTTGTTGACCTTGCCGCCGGCCGTGATCATTTCCTTCTCCCCGCCATTCGCCGGCATCAGATAGATCTGCGAATTCAGGCCGCCGCCGGGCGCGATGTTGATGGCCAGCGTATCGCCGGCTGGCGACCATCTCACGTTGCCGATCTGGTCTTCGGATCGCGTCACCTGTTCGAGATTGCCGCCGTCGGCATCGGCCATCCAGACGTTCGGAACGCCCGATGCATTGCTGACAAAGGCGATGCGCGCCCGGTCCGGCGAAAAGGCGCCGCCAGTGGAATACCCGATGGCGCCCATCCGGGCGACCTGTCCGGCCAGATCGTCCTTGGCCGGCGCTTCCATGATTTCTCCGGCGGGCAACGCCTGTGCGGGCGCCTCAACGGCAGCCGGCGCGGGCCCGCTATCTTGCGTGCACGCGGCCAGGAAACTGAAGAAAGCAACGGTCAGTGTTGCGATAGCAGGGGTCTTGTCCATAGAGGAATTCCTTCGAGTGCAAGCAATGGCATCGGTGTGCAGCGCACATTATCCGAGAATGCGAATCGGTGCCTGAATGTCAGAATCGAAGGAGGCAGCTATTCTCTGGCGGTCTTTCCGAGGAAACTGCCCTGAGCCTCAATGCAAGAATGGACTGCGAGCGAGAGCTCTGGAGTCGTTGCTCTCAGTCCATGCACTCCCTTCGAAAGGAAAGCGGCCGGCCAGATTCCGGCCCCGGCCAATGTGGGCTAGCAGCTCGACAAACGCGCGCTGCGACCGCAAAGCGCTATGGCTTTGACAGCTCGGGACAACGAGGCAGCCGGGTGCCGGGAATGCATCCGCGAATCGCGCCGCGCGGCGCGTTTTATGCCGGTGCGTGGAACGGGCAGGTGCGCCTTAAGCCAAAGATGGGGTAGCGGCGCCGACCTCGGATTTACGCCTTGGCGGCCGACCTGCGTCGCAGCGCCAGACTCAAACCGAGCAATCCCATGGCAAGGAGGCCGAGGCCGGCGGGCTCGGGTACGCCAATGCTTTGGCCATCGATCAGGACATCCAGAATCCGGACGCTCGCGAACGAATTCGTCCTGCCAAACAGATTGATGTCAAAGCGAAGGTCTCGAATCTGCCCGTTGAAAGCCGATGTGTTGACCGTTCGGCTTTCCGTGCCCGTCACCCCAGGCGCAAGGGAATCCTGAAACAGATTGTTACAGCAAGGTCCGAACAAACGAGCCAGGAACACCGGCCACGGGTCCCCGCTAGCTGCGCCGGAGCTCAGAACGTCGTACTGAACAGTCAGCGAATTGCCGATCGTCTGGTCCGAGATCGTTGCGCTGTCGTTGGTGCCGCCGCTGGCTTCGAGAAGTATCGCCGAGGCCTGACCGGCCCAGGCCAACAGTGCGAATGCGGCGACGACTTTCATCAACTGCTTGATCATGTTCTTCCCCGGAGACAGGCAGGACTTATTCAGACGCTCTCGGACTAGGGTTATGCAATTCTCGGGCCAGTCTGAAGATTTATTGAGTTTTTAGTGACCTGCGAATCTGGCCGAAGTCATCAGCGGACGCCGCGGCAACAATATGTAAAGCCAGCCGACACCCCCGGACACTGCGGAAGGGACAGACACCGATGTTCCGGTGCCGATCGCCTATTCGACCCACCCCAGGACGTCGCGTATGACGGACCACCGCGGGGGCTCGAACTGTTCGGTCCTGCCTTCGACCCAGTAGTCGTAGATCTCGTCGATCCCGCCGGTCGCC
>JARFQW010000059.1 GCA_029287575.1 Gammaproteobacteria bacterium
ACAGATGCTCTGGGACAGCTGCCGGCATTTCTCAACGTCGCCGTAGCGAAAGTAGATCACCTACTGCCGGTCGCCGGTGCGCCGCAGGATCTTGAGGTCGTTGGTATTGGCGTAGGCGGTTGTGCCGCCCGCGAGCGCCAGGGCCTGCATCACGTCCACCCGGGGATTCATGACGAACGTCCCCGGTTTCTGGACCTGACCAAGCACGTAGACCTTGTTGCCGCGAATCTCCTTGAGCGACACGGTAACGACGGGGTCCGGTATGAACCGGGACAGCTGAGCTGTGATCTGGCCCTGAACGTCGGCCACGGTGCGTCCCGCCGCGAGCACGTCACCGGCCAGGGGGAAAGTAACCCCCCCGTCGGGCCGGACGAGGATATCCCGCTCCAGATAGTCTTCCTTCCAGACCGAGACTTCCAGAAGATCGCCGGGCTGGATCAGGTATCCGGTCGGTGGTGGCGCGGGTGGTTCCGTGACTTCCTGCGCATTGAGTGAAGCGGCGCCAAACAGCGCTGTAACAGCTACAATGCAACGCGCGTTTCGAGCATTTCCGATCATAAGCGTGTTCGTGCGGCGGCTGGTCGGCCGGGCCCCCCAAATTTGTGTGGTGGCGGTGAATACCACAGAGGGTATGGTGTCACAATTGGACCCGCAACAGTGTGACGTATTCCCGGTACGCAGAGGCTCTCTTGACGGACCATCTCAGCTCACCGGGAAGCCGGACCGTAGCAGGGAAACGTCAATGAGCCAGGTCGATCAGGCCGATGCGTTCGATTTCGAGCCCATCGTCGGATATCGCGTCGCCCGCGGTAGCGCGGATGACTTGTCCCGTCAGGTGGGTCAGTGGCTGGACGGTGGTCGCCGCGACTGCCCGTGGTTTGCCTGTCTTAATCCCCACGCGGTCGAGATTGCCGCCGGCGACCGCGCGTTTCGTGAGGCCTTGCTCGCGGCAGATTTCCTGACCCCCGACGGGGTCGGTGTGGTCTTCGCTTCCCGTTTTCTCGGCGGACGGCTCCGCGAGCGGGTCACCGGGATGGATATTTTTCTCGGGGTCACGGCGAAGCTTGCGGAGCGGGGAGGGAGCTGCTTTTTCCTCGGCTCGACTGAAACAACCCTGGCGGCGATCCGTGAGCGGATGGGGCGGCAGTTCCCGACGGTTCGTATTGCCGGAACGTACTCCCCACCGTTCAAGCCGGAATTTTCCCGGGAAGACAACGACGCGATGATCGCCGCGGTCAACGACGCGGCACCGGATGTGCTCTGGATAGGGCTCACGGCGCCGAAGCAGGAGAAATGGCTGCATCGCCACCAGGATCGCCTCGAAGTCGGATTTGCCGGGCCCATTGGAGCTGCCTTCGATTTCTACGTGGGCAATATTCGCCGCGCCGGCCCGGCCTGGCAAAAGGCGGGACTGGAATGGTTGCCGCGTCTGGTCCAGGAGCCCCGCCGGTTGTGGAGGCGAATGTTCGTTTCCGCGCCACGGTTTGTTGCGCGTACGCTACAATCCCGCATCGCTCGCCGGTGACTCATTGACGCGGCGCAAAAGAATTAGCCTTCTTTGTCGATTTGACATAAAGTTATCACCGCTACTTCAAGCCTTTTCGGTAGCCTTCGAATCCGAAATAGCCTAGATTTGTAACATGGACATCACCCATGGAAGGGCAAAATAACGACTGGGAAGCCTGTGACGGGCGTCACGGAACATGGAAACGCTTCGGCGTAATGTAAACAGCTCCTGGAGAGGGGGGCGCTTATGAACACGCTGCTGATTTTCAGCGTGGCATTTTTAGCTTCGGTCGTCGCTGTCGCTGGCCTGATGCCGGTTGCCCGCAAAACGGGACTTGTCGACCGACCGAGCAGTCGTAAAAAACACACAGGGAGCGTGCCCCTCGTCGGCGGCATCGCTATCTTCCTGGCGGTCGTTTTGGTCTGCGCGCTGGTGGGCCCGCCGGCAGGGTGGCAGGGCCTGCTCGCAGGCGCCGGACTGCTTCTGGCGATCGGCGTCAAGGACGATCTCAGCCGCATTTCGCCCAAGGTTCGACTGGTTTTCCAGGCCGCGAGCATTCTCATCGTCGCTCTCTGGGCCGATGCCACAATCGACTGGCTGGGATACATGGGTCCCGGTCAGGTGCCCTTCGCTCTGGGATGGATGGCGTTGCCGTTCACCGTTTTCGCCGGGGTCGGCCTGGTCAACGCGGTCAACATGACCGACGGCCTCGACGGCCTGTGTGGCACCCTGACGCTGGTAGCCCTTGCGGCACTCGGCATCGTCGCGGCCGTCGCCGGGCGCGTCGAGGAACTGACCCTGGTCATCATTGTGGCCGGCGCGGTTGCCGGGTTTCTGGCGTACAACTTCCGCTTCCCGGGCCGCTCGCAGGCGCTTGTGTTCCTCGGCGACGCCGGGAGCTATCTGCTGGGTATCACCTTGCTGTATCTGCTGGCGCGGCTCAGCGCCGGACCCGAGCCGGCGATGTCGCCGGTGACGGCGTTGTGGATCATGATGGTGCCGCTGTTTGATACGGTGGGCATGATGCTGCGGCGTATGAAGAAGGGCCGGTCGATTCTCGCCGCTGACCGGGAACACATTCA
>JARFQW010000061.1 GCA_029287575.1 Gammaproteobacteria bacterium
TTTTGACGTACTCGACCAGGCGGTCGCGAATCAGCCGGGTTCGGTGGCCATTCTTTACTCGCATTCACTGCTGGCGGCTGAGCTTGGCCGGGTGGACGTTGCCGAAAAAGACCTGCGAACGATCCTCGCCAGCCAGCCGGAAAACGCCGCGGCGCTCAACGCCCTGGGGTACACCCTGGCCGACCAGACCGGGCGTTACGAAGAGGCCGAGGCGCTGATCCGGCAAGCCTACATCCTGCAGCCCGAGGAGCCCTCGATCGTCGACAGCATGGGCTGGGTGGCCTATCGCCTGGGCCGGCTGGCGGAAGCGGAAGAATTCCTGGGCAAGGCCTGGGGCCTGGACCGGAACGCGGAAATCGCCGCCCACCTGGGCGAGGTGCTCTGGGTTTCGGGCAAGCAGGACGAGGCGATGAAGGTCTGGCGCGAAGGCGCCGAAATCGACGCGGACAACGCCGTCCTGGTCGAGACCCTAGATCGCCTGGGCATCGATCTTTGATCAATCCGATTTTCAGGGCCGGCCTTCTCGCAGCCCTTCTACTGCTCATCCAGGCCTGCTCGACGATGCAGCCCACCGTTGAACAGGATCCGCTGCGGCTCGAAAAATACAGGGACCGGGCCGCCGTACTTTCATCACTCGATACCTGGGCGCTGAGTGGCCGGCTGGCCGTCAGTGACGAGAACGACGGCGGCAGCGGCAAGTTGCGCTGGCAGGAAAGCCCCGGCGGAAGCCGCATGGATTTCCACGGCGCGCTCGGGCGCGGTGCCTGGCAGATGGAGGCGAACGCCGCGGGCGCGGTGCTCGAACTGGCGGACGGGAGCCGTTATAGCGCAAACAGCGTGGGGGAATTGGTACGTGAACAACTGGGCTGGCAAGTGCCGGTCGAATCGCTCGCCTGGTGGGTCAGGGGCCTGGAGGCGCCGGGGGATTCCGGCACCATGGTCCTCACCGAGAACGGCACTTTGAGCCAGTTGCGGCAGCACGGCTGGGAAGTCGAATACGGCCGCTACCGCGAAGCCGGCGGTTACGGCCTGCCCCTGAAGCTGACCGCCCGGCAGGAAGGCCGGACGGTTAAACTGGCGATCCGCGAATGGAGCCTGGGCGACCCATGACGACAGAGGGCGCGAAGGCATGGCCGGCCCCGGCCAAGTTGAACCTGTTCCTGCACGTGACCGGCAGACGACCCGACGGTTACCACGAACTCCACACCCTGTTCCAGTTGCTGGACTGGGGCGACGAAGTACGCATCGCCGTGCTCGACGCACCCCGGATCGGCCGCATTGGCGACGATTACGGCGTGCCGGAGGAGCAGGATCTGGTGGTCCGGGCGGCCCGCCTGCTGCAGCATGAATCCGGCTGCGCCCGGGGCGCGGAGATCGCTGTCACGAAAAACATCCCGATGGGATCCGGCATGGGTGGAGGAAGTTCGGACGCCGCGACCGTGTTGCTGGTGCTGAACGAGTTGTGGGGTTGCGAATTGGATCACGACGCGCTGGCCGCGCTGGGCGCCCGACTCGGGGCCGATGTACCGGTCTTCGTCCGCGGGCACAGCGCGATGGCCAGGGGCATCGGCGATGAACTCGAGCCGGTAGACCTGGGCCCCTGCCACTACGTGCTGGTTTTTCCCGGTATGGCCATCTCGACCCCGGCCGTGTTCGGCGATCCCGGCCTGAAACGGGATTCCAGGCCGCTTTCGCTCGATGATGCGCTGGCGGGCCGGGGCAGAAACGACTGCGAGCCGGTAGTGAGAAAGCAATTTCCGGCAATGGTGGATGTGTTCGAAAAGCTCGCTCATTGGGGCCGCCCGGTGATGACGGGAACCGGCAGCGGCATCTTCATTCCCATGCAGGATAGGCAGGCTGCGGAGAGCGCGGCACGCCAGATAAAAAATTTATATAATAGCCGCGCCGTCACGGGGGTGGACCGTTCACCACTGCATGAAAAACTGTACACTGGCGGCTAATGATTTCTTACTGCTGGGACGTCGCCAAGTTGGTTAAGGCACGGGGTTTTGATCCCCGCATTCGCAGGTTCGAATCCTGCCGTCCCAGCCACTCAGAACATCGGGTGGCGCAACTTCCATACAGGGTCGGGGTGTGACTATTGCTTCACTGATGGTTTTCTCGGGAAATGCCAACCTGAGACTGGCGAGCAGCATTGCTCACGAACTCAATGTGCCTGTGGGTAAAGCGGCGGTAGGCCGCTTCAGCGACGGCGAAGTGATGGTCGAGATCATGGAGAACGTGCGCGGACGCGACGTCTACCTGGTCCAGCCGACCTGTGCCCCGACGGCCGACAACTTCATGGAATTGCTGGTCATGGTGGACGCCATGAAGCGTGCATCCGCACAGCGCGTCACCGCGGTGATCCCTTACTTCGGCTACGCCCGCCAGGACCGCCGGCCGCGTTCGGCCCGCGTACCAATCACAGCCAAGGTCGCCGCCTCGATGATTTCCGCTGCGGGAACCGATCGTGTGGTCACGGTTGACCTGCACGCCGACCAGATCCAGGGCTTTTTCGACATCCCGGTTGACAACGTCTACGCGTCGCCGATGACCCTGGCCGATATCTGGCAGCAACAGCAATCCATGCACGAGGTCGTGGTGGTTTCACCCGACGTCGGCGGCGTGGTCCGGGCCCGTGCAATCGCCAAGCGCCTGGACGCCGACCTGGCCATCATCGACAAGCGCCGTCCGCGCGCCAACGTCGCGACGGTGATGAACATCATCGGCGAGGTCGAGGGTAAGTGCTGCGTGCTGGTCGACGACATGGTCGATACGGCCGGAACGCTTTGTTCCGCGGCAGGTGCGCTGAAGGAAAAGGGCGCCGTCAAGGTTGTTGCCTACTGTGTGCACCCGGTGCTGTCCGGCCCGGCGGTCGACAACATCATGAACTCGAAGATGGACGAACTGGTGGTCACCGACACGATCCCGCTCAGCGATCACGCTCGCGCCTGCGGCAAGATCCGCCAACTCTCGATCGCCCAGATGCTGGCCGAAACCATCCGCCGCATGGCCCACGGAGAATCCGTCTCCTCCATGTACGTGGATTAGAGCTTTTTGTAGGAGCGACGTAAGTCGCGACCGTCCATAGATTGGAGTCGCTTCGCGACCGCATGAATTGCGTGTATAGCGACACGCAACGCCCCTTGAGGGCTGCCCGAGCCGGCCTGTCGGTCCAGGCGGCTCCGTGCCCTTCCTGTCAGAGCGAGCCTTGCTCGCGACCCCCGATCGTCGCGAGAAAGGCTCGCTCTTACATACGACCAGGCTGTGGCGGCGTATACCCCCTTGGCGGGGTGTTTGACAGAAGGACCTTTCAAGACAAGCGTCACAGGCATGTGCGCGCGAAGCGCGAGCGCCCCCGCAAAGGGGGTATACGCCACCGCGTCCGGGTTACACAGATTAGACTTCCACTCGGCCACCCACCTGAGTTACAA
>JARFQW010000073.1 GCA_029287575.1 Gammaproteobacteria bacterium
GAAGTTGGCGATGAGTGACGGGCCCGCCAGCCAGGCATGGCCGAATACGCCGAGGTGACCGGGATGAATCAGTGAGGCCGCCCGGATGCCGATGGCCTCATCGTCGGTCCGCGACAGGGCGTCGGCGACAAGCGCATGGAAATCGTCGGTGCTGATATAGGCGCGCTTCCCAACATCACGGCCGGGGCGGAATACGCTGCTCGGAATCACCTTGGCCGGGTCGACGGCGCTCGACTCCAGCAATCGCCAAAGCAAACCAACCAAAGCCGTATGTACCGGCACCGAAACCTCCAGTGACACCCTGAATTCTAGGTCGCTGTCGGATTCCGTCAAAGTCGTGTCTTGATCTGCACGGCAGGCCCATTGGGGGGCCGTTATGGTTCTCGCGCCTGGTGCGGCGGACATGCTATCCGGCAGCGATGACCGGCCCTCTCGCGAGTGCCGCGACGCTGGGCCTGTGCGACGCGGATGGGCCGCTGCCCGTCACGTACGCCAGTGCTCACCGGCAAGCGCCCCTGCGGGTCCACGCCCCGGACCCGCTTTTTGGCCCCCCTCACGGGGGGTCCTTTTTTCAAATGCCGCCGCGGCCATTGGGTGCCGACTCATGCCTCACCCCATCGGTCCCCCGAGAAAACGCCTGGACGTTCGGTAGAGGATGACTGGCCAGCACGCCTGGAGTTGCCCGGCCATGACCGAAACGCCGCAGAAGTCGGCGCGCCAGTGCCAAGTCCGCGACCTGCTCGCGCAGGCCGTCCGATTCCACGGTGAAATGGCGGGGTTTTATCACCTGCTGGCCGGCGAGGCCGGACAGCAGCGTGTGAAGCTGCTTCTGATCTAGATGAGTACGCACGAGACCAACCTCAATGACAGCCTCGATGTGTTTGACGAGGATGCCTCGGAGGGCGTGCTGAAGACCTGGATCGATCGTGACTGCTGCGACCGGATTGTGCACGCCTGCGAGAACATGCCCCGGCCCCCGGCCCCCGGCCCCCGGCGCTCGGGGTCGAGAACGTCATTCACCTGGTGATGACGGTGGACGACAGCCTGACCCGGCTCCACGCGGAACTCCAGCGCGGGACGCACGTGGAGTCGGTCCGCGAGGTGTTTCGCAATCTTGTTTCCATGGAGCCTACGGAGCTTCGCCGGCTCGCGCTGAACGGATTGGCCGCACAGGGTTGCTGAGCGCCGGCAACGTCAGGGTCTGCGCACGCAATTCGGTGCCAGGTAAGAAGCGCCGCGCTCTTGTATCGTGTGCCAATCTCAATCGCCGGGCGCCTGCGCGTATTGCCGAGCGGCACTTCGACATCAGCTTGCCCTGGCGGCCTGTGTGAGGCGCATGCCCCGATCTAGTTTTGGCCGAACCTGGCCTGCTGCGCCGCGTGCCGTTCGTTCACGGCATGAAGCTGTGCGAACAGGCGGTCCTCGTCCCGGGACTCGAGCATGGCCTTCACCCGTCGTGCCTGGCGCGCCAAGTCATCTTTCACGATCTGCGCGAGCTCGAGGAAGCGGGGATCGTCTTGGAGGGCGGTCCAATCGTCGAGGGCCGAGAGCGTGTCTGAACTCCGGGGCAGGGGCCCCCGGAAATGGGCGTCCACCGCCATTTCCATCGCGTCCAGCGCATCCTGCCGGCGGCCGGCCAGCGCATAATTGGTCGCCAGGTCGTAGTATCGACCCGGTGGCCGCCAGCCGTCGCCGAGCAAGGCGTCCTCCATGTCGGGAATCGGGCTGATGAAGACCGCTTGCACGGCTTCGGAGGCGTCGGGTTCCCGCCCGAGGCCGTGTAGCGCGACCGCCCGGATCCATGCTCCCGGACCCGTCGCATAGTGCTCGCTGCGGCCGCTGGCCTCGATAATCTCCAGCGTCTCCTCGTACTGTCCGACGCTGACGAACGTAGAGAGAATATGGCCGACCACGGGTGAGTTCGCGGCGTCCAGGCCACCAATATCATCGAACCACGACCAGGCAGCCGCTGCGGCTCCTTCCGGGTCTCCGAGTATCAGCAGCCGGTACATGGTGAATTCCCGCCACGTATTTTGCTGACGCTCACCCGGCACCTGGCCCAGATGAGTCATCCACTGGTTCATGTCATCGAGCAGCCCAAGCTGAAGGCCGAGGGTGATTGCCGCGTAGCAAAGCTCCCGGTGGACGTAATCCACCGCGAGGTCCTCGCCGCCGTTCTCAAGCATGTCGATGGCCACCGCGATCGCCTTGTCGACGCGGCCGCTCCACAGCGTAATCAGAAACTGGTCGCGCCAGAAGTCCGGGGGGAAGTCCGGCAGGCTGCGAAGACGTTCGAAGACTCGATTGGCCTTATGGAACTGGCCGGAGCCGTAGTAGGCCCAGGCCAGGTTGTTCAGCAGCACCGCGTTCAGCGGGTCGCGTTCGAATCCCTCCAGCAGCACGATGATCCGTTCACTCATCTTTCGCTGGCGACCGAGAGACACGCCCAGCCAGACGCGCGCATCACCCGCCGTCGGATCCAGCAGGAGTGCTCGCCGTGCCGCGGCTTCGGCTTCGTCCAGGCGTTGCTGGTCGGCCAGCACGTTTGCCATGCGGGTATGCAGCATCGCCGAGCGCGGCTGATGGGAGATGGCATCCTCCAGCACCTGTTCGGCTTCCTCGATCTTTTTCTGTCGGATGAGCAGCAGCGCCAGGGAATCGGCGGCGAATTCGGAATCCGGCGCGAGGGCCACCGCCCGGCGCAGGACGGGCTCCTGTTCCGCCACCAACACGTTGTGATCCACCGGTTTCCAGCCTCGCCATTCAATCCGGGCGCGGGCCGATCCGGCCATGGCATCCACGCAGTCCGCATCTTCCTCCAGGGCCCGATCGAACGCGGCCATGGCCTTGTCGAACTCGGCCGTGCGCAGGTGTTCCTGGCCGATCAGGGTCTGCTGCCAGGCGCCGAGATCCTCGCAGGTCCTTGCCATTACAGCCGGCCCGGAGACGCCGAGCTGGCCGGAGGTCCATTCGGCCACGGCGGCCACGAGGGTTTCCGACTGGGGCACGTCGGCGTTGCCGGACTCGTAGAAGGTTTCCGTCGCCATCACGAAACCGTCGGCGTCCACCAGTTCGACGTCCAGGCGCAGGCCCTCGTCATCGCGACAGAGCGTTCCGGTGAGGAGATTGGCGGCACCCAGCGGCTCGGCGATGCGCTTGAGCTCGAACATGGAGGCGCGAAAGGCGAAGGCCGAGGCCCGGGCGATGACCTTGACGTCCTCGGTGGCCGCGAGCCACTCGATGAGCTGGGCGGCGAGGGCGGAACCCAGGACCTCCATGTCGGCGTCCTCGTCGCAACTCTCGAAGGGAAAGACGGCAATGGAGTTGGCCGCCGGCGGGCCGGTGGCGACCGGTGGGCGAATGTCATCGCCGGGCAGAGACCGGATTTCCAGCGCGGTCACGCCGGCGATGGCGACGAGCACCACCGACAAAGACCCGATGATCCCGTAGTCGAGGAAGCCTAGGGGCAGCTCCTCCCCGTTATCCCCCGACCCGGTCTTGCGTATGCCCTCGTGGGTGATGTCATAGCGCCAGCCGAACAGCACCGCGATGGGGAAGCCGAGCAGAAGGCCCATCCAGATGAGCCGGACCGCACCTTCCGACAACGTCGTGTCGGCCATCTGGACCAGGACCCAGCCGGCGAAGCCGTAGAGTCCGCAGACATGGAGGACGCCGCGGTGCCGGATTTCGGCGAACAGTGACTCTTTGTCAGTTGCCTTCTTCATCAACCACTCAGCCGGTTGTTCCGCTCAAAAGCTCTGCTCCAGGCGCAGATAGGGCACCCGGCCATGAATCTCGTACTGGGTCATGTCGTAATCACTGCCCGAGACCGGCCGCGGCGGATCCCGGTCGAACACGTTGCGGGCGCCGACGGCAATCAGACCGTTCCAGGGCGTCGTATAGCCGGCCTGGATGTCCCAGGTGGTAAACGAGGCCAGGTGATCATCGTCCGGGTCCCACGGCCGCCCGCCGTCCTGGTCGGCGATGTAGTTGCCCACGACCGTCGCCGCAAGGTCCCCCCGGTTCCAGTTGATACTCAGCCGGCCGCGGTCCTCGGGGAAACCCACGTAGCCGGCCCAGTCCTGCGAACCCAGTTCGTTCCGGGGGTAGTCCTGCTCGAAGCTCAGCACGTGAGTCCAGAGGAGCCGCGTCGTGAACTGGCCCAGGGGTGCCCAGCCGAACGAGTAGGTGGCCTCGAGGTCGAGACCATCGGTCTCCGCCTGCTCGATGTTTTCCAGGCTCACCCTCAGGGTCTGGACCCGGCCCGATGCATCCCGGGTCACCCGCCCGACAGTCGCTCCGGTTTCACCCGCCTGGCGTTGCGCAAGCTCCAGATCGAGCATGCTCTGAGGGGTCTCTGTCCAGATCTGTTCCTTGATCTGGATGTGGTAGTAGTCCAGCGTGATAGAGGAATCCACGCTCGGGCTCCAGACCACCCCGGCGGTGAAGTTCTCCGACTCCTCCGGGTCGAGGTCCGGGTTGGCGGACCACTCTTCGACGTCGAAGCGCCATTGCTCCCGGCAGGGGTGTCCCCCGGGCAATTCGTCTTCGCCCCCGTCTGCGCGGCCGTCGCCGTCTGCATCTTCGGGGGTCTGGGAGCACTGCCACGAATCGATCCACGAACCCGCCGTTCGGTACGGAGAAAAATGCAGAATATCCAGCTCGGGCGCCTTGAACCCGGTCCCGTAGCTGCTGCGCAGAAGCAGGCTGTCCAGCGGCCGGAAGCTGAGGCTCACCTTCGGGTTCAGCGTCGTGCCGAAGTCGTTGTAGTCGTCATAGCGGCCCGCCAGGTTGACCTCCAGCCTGCCGGTCACGGGAATGCTCGTTTCAGCGAACAAGGACTTGACCACCCGGGCCCCCGAGTTGTCCTGTATGGCAACTCCTCCCCCGCCGAAGGCGCCGGCCTTGGTCTGTGCGTCCAGGTCGAACCGGTAATCCTCGTCCAGGTACTCGAGGCCGAGGACCACGGGCACCGGCCCGTTGTCCAGCTGGAGAGTGTCGAAGGTAATCTGAGCGTCGGCGCCGGCGATGCGATGCCGGCCGTTGAAGCCCGAGGTCGTGGTGGCTGCCGAGGCGGCCGCCACTTCGTCCTCGCCGTAGGGACCGAAGACGGCGAAGATATCAAAGGTGCCGGCGTAGATTTCCGACTGGAGCGAGGGCAAAAGCAGCTCACCCTCGCTCTGGCTGTCCGTGGTTTGCTCGCTCCATTGGGCGGCGATTTCCCATTCGGTGCCGCCGAACCATTCCTCGAGGCCGCGCAGCCCGGCCACGTAGTCGAGCAGCGTGTCGTCCCAGCCATGGTCCCGGTTGCCGCCCGGGACATTGCGATAGCCCAGAGACAGGTCGAAG
>JARFQW010000074.1 GCA_029287575.1 Gammaproteobacteria bacterium
TTCGAACCGCCGACCTACTGATTACGAATCAGTTGCTCTGCCGACTGAGCTACCCCGGCACTGGGGGAAGGCGGCGGAGTATATAAAAGGCGTTCCCCGGCGGCAATGCGCCGGGCCCATTTCCGGCGCGAGCCCCGTGGCGCGCAGTGGCCGCCCCGATAGGGACTACTTCAGCTTTCGCTCGTCGTAGATCACCGGCTCCCAGTCCCCTTTGCGGCCCTTGGCCTGGGCGCCGATCATGTAGCGCTTGCCGGCCTCCACCGTAATCTCGGTTTTCTGCGGCGCGGTCTTGCGCGCGTCCCGGCCTGACTGAATCGGATCCACCGCGGCGCCCATGTGCTCCAGAATCGCCACGACCTCGATTTCGTGGTCCCCCGGGTCCACCAGATACTGGCGCTGGCCCGTGTCCTCCACCGGATTTCCGTCGATGGCGACGATATAGGCATCCGACAGCTCGGCGGGCGTGTCCCCGAAATCGAGCATCGCCTTGCCTTCGTGATTCTCGTGGTGTCCGGCCACGGCGGGCGCGGCAAGAGCGAGCCAGGCCACGACAATCAAGAGTCTCTTCATAATCAGCACCTAGTTAAGATCCAGGAAGACGGCACGGCCGACCGGATGGACTCGCCAGTAGCGATTTCCGTCCCGGTCCCGTCCCGCGCACGCCTACAAGCATAGAAGACAACGGGCCGGTGGATATTGTCGTTTTCCCGCTTGCGTTCCAATGAGCAGGAAAGGCTGGGGCGCCGGCTAGGCCTTTTCCAGCGTTGACGGGGTCACCCCTGCGTGCGCCAGGAATGCCCGCAGATGCTTGACGTCCTGCTTCGTGCACGACCCGCTGTGATGCGGGCGATGCAGCTGGCCCTCTCTCTTGTTGAGAAGCACCCTGACCCGGGCTCCGTGGTGATAGTCGAGTTCGGCGCCGAGGTGTTTCAGCAGCGACTCCACCTCGCGCCAGTGGATGTTGCCGCTGATCGGATCCGAGTAGATCGCGCGCAGCATTTTCTTGTGTTTGTGGCTCATGGATTCCACCCTCGTTCGGCCCGGTCACTGGTCCGGCGACTGCCTTGGGTCCCCTAGAACATAGTCTGCCGCAGACCATCCCGGGGCATTTGCATCGCTGCGGCCAGCGTTCGGTCGGCCGTCGATAGCATCTGTCCGTGGCCGGGCTCCTGATCAGCGGCGGCAACGGAACCTCGCAGAGCGGCGCCCCATAGTCTACATTCCCACGGATAACTCGGATGAAATCCATTGGGGGGTCAATAAGTTATGTCAAGTCATCGATTAGCCGCGCTGGCCGCGGGTCTGTTGCTGGCCGCTGCCTCGGCCACTGCTGCGGCGCCGCAGCAGCTTCCCGGCCTGACGGCCTCTGCGAAGATCATCCGCGACGTCGACGGCCTCGCCCATGTTCAGGCCCGCAGCGAGCAGGACATGTTTTTCCTGCAGGGCTGGGTGCACGCCGAGGACCGTCTGTTCCAGATGGACCTCTCGCGCCGCCAGACTGACGGCACGGTGGCCGAGGTCGTGGGTCCGGCCGCGCTGCCCGGCGATGTACAACAGCGGACCATCGGCCTGCAGCGGGCCGCCGCCCGCTCATGGGCGGCGATCCTCGCCTCGGCTGACGCAGGCGATCCGGTGAGCATCGGCTCCCGGGACGCCCTGATTGCCTATTCGGCAGGCGTGAATGCGTATCTCGCCGCCGTCGGCAGCAATCTCCCTCCGGAGTACGGCGCGCTGGGCCTGACGTCGGTACGACCGTGGGCACCAGTGGACAGCGTCGGCATCGGTAAACTCATCGCCGCCGGTCTCTCCTTCGACCTCGGCGACATTGATAACACCGTCAACCTGGGAACCTACCAGGCGGTGCTCGGGGCCGCTGCCGGAACGGCGCTGTTCTTTGAGGACCTGTTCCGCTCTCAGCCCTTCGATCCGGCCTCCACGGTGCCGGACTCCGGTGGCGACGGGGACGTCGGTCCGCCGAATCCGAAGGGCCCGATGAAGCCGAAGGACCTGGGCGCCGCGCCGGCGGGCGACCGGCCCGTACCGGGCATCAACCCCCGCGCTGTGGAGATGGGAAAACGGTATCTCGAAAAAGCCAAGGCGTCGCCATTTCTCAAGACCGTCATCGAGAATGACCGGGCCGCCCGCGGCTCGAACAACTGGGGCGTGACGCCGGACAAGTCCGCGACCGGGAACCCGATCATCGCCAACGACCCGCATCTGGCGCTGAACCATCCGACGACCTTCTACCCGATGCAGATCTCCTCCCCCGGGTACGACGCCGTCGGCAACGGGTTTGCCGGGACGCCGTTCGTGATCACCGGCCAAAACCGTTTTATTGCCTGGGGCCCGACGACCAACCCGATGGACGTCACCGACGTGTTCCAGGACCAGGTGGTGCCCGACGGCGCCTCGCCCAGCGGTCTTTCCATCGTGCTGCCCGGGGGAGCGCTTGGACAGATCATTCCCATACCCGAGCAGTATTTCGTCAACGTCGGCGGCAACGTGGTCCCGGCGCCGCCGAGCCCGAGCATCCCGCCGGCAACGCTCACCGTTCCGGCCCGCTATGACGGGGTGATCATCGATCTCGACACGACAGCCGGCACGGCGCTGACGGTCCAGTACACGGGCTTCGGGCCGACCCGGGAGCTGGAAGCGTTCTACCTCTGGAACACCGCCCGCAATCTCACCGACTTCCGGCGCGGGCTGGACCGGTTCGACGTGGGCTCCCAGAACTGGGCGTATGCCGACCGGTGGGGCAACCTTGGCTATTTCACGAGCGCCGAGATGCCGATCCGGACCGACCTGGAAGCCGGCGCGCCAGCGCTGGGTATCCCGCCCTACTTCATTCGCGTGGGATCCCTCGCGGCACACCAGTGGCTGCCCCAGCAGAACAGCTACCCGGGCCAGACGATCCCGTTCGAAATCCTCGCACCGGAGGAGATGCCGCAGGTGGTCAACCCGCTGAACGGCTATTTCGTCAACGCCAACAACGATCCCGCCGGCACCACGCTGGACAACAACCCCTTGAACCAGCTAAGGCCCACGGGCGGTATCTTCTACCTGAACCCCGGCTATGCCCAGGGCTTTCGCGCGGGCAGCATCACCGAGCGGGTGCAGCGGGCCCTGGCCACCGGCGACCAGAAGCTGTCGGTCGAGGAAATGGCTGATATCCAGGCCGATGTGGGCTTGCTGGACGCGGAATACTTCGCCCCGAGGCTCGAGGACGCTTACAACGCGGGCCTCACGGCGGGAGCCGATCCCGCGCTGGCAGCCGCGGCGTCGGATCCGCGACTGGCTGATGCCATTGCTGCGCTGAGCGCGTGGGCCGCTCTGGACTATCAGGCCAAGACGGGCATTCCGGAGGGTTATGACTCCGAGGACCTGGATGGCGATCCGGCCGGCAGTCTGGACTCGGACGAGATCGCTGCCAGCGTGGCGACGACCGTCTACAGCGTGTTCCGGTCCAGCTTCATCCGGGGCACCATCGATGCCGCCTTGGGCAGTCTGCCGAGGCCAGGTTCCAGCCAGGCCGTCACGGCCCTGAAGAATCTGGTCGAAAACGGCGGTGTCTCCGCCTCCGGACTGGACTTCTTCGCGGCGGGCAGTGCGGCGGACCAGGCCACCAAGGTGCAGGAAGTCATGCTGTTGAGCCTGTCGGACGCTCTGAATCGCCTTGCAAGCGCGGAGTTCGCCGATGCCTTTGGTAACAGCACCGACATCGACGACTACCGCTGGGGCAAGCTGCATCGCATCGTCTTCGATTCCCCCCTGGGCGGGCCGTTCAACGTGCCGCCCGCCTTCGGCCTGTTCCCGGATCCGCTGCCCGGTCTGCCCGGCGTGCCCACCGACGGGGGTTTCGGCGTGGTCGACGCCTCGTCCCACAGCGCGCGGGGAGCCGGGGTCAACGGCTTCCGCTTTGGCAGCGGCCCCACCAACCGGTGGGTTTCCGATGTCCCCCGGTCCGGACCGATATCCCAGTCGGTCTGGCCCGGCGGCACCAGCGCGATTCCGGGCGACGAGTTCTACGTCTTCCCGATGCTGCCCCGCTGGCTGACCAACGACGCCAATCCCATCCGCTTCAAGCGCGGCGATCTCAAGAAGGGCACGTCGAGCGTGACGAAATTCGTGCCCTGAGCACCGATGGGATCCGGGGCCGCCTCGTTGTCGGGGCGGCCCTGATCTCCGTTTCCGTGCACGCCACCGGGCGTCGGACACGTCGGCAGCACGCATGAAACGGCGGACGTTCATCGGCTCGTTGCTCGCCACGTCGATAACGGGCCTGGCACAGGCCCGCAAACCGGATCGACCCCGCATCGCCGTGGTCGGCGCCGGGGCGTTCGGTGGCTGGACCGCGCTGCACCTGCTGCGCTCCGGTGCTCGCGTCACGCTCGTGGATGCCTGGGGCCCGGGACACTCACGGGCAAGCTCCGGCGGCGAGACCCGGGTGATCCGGTTCGCCTACCGGTCCAGGATCTACGTGGACATGGCCAGGCGGTCGGCGGAATTATGGCGCGAGGCCAGCGAATCCTGGAGCCAGTCTCTGTTCACACCCTCGGGCGTGCTGTTCCTGTACCAGAAGGGACCGGGATCGGCGTTCATCGAGGACGCCCGGGCCCATCTGGCCGACGCCGGCATCGACCACGAACGGCTGAGCGTCGACCAACTGGGCATCCGCTATCCCCAGATCGATCTCGACAACATCGCCGGCGGGCTCTACGAGCCGGATGCGGGTTACCTGCTGGCGCGACGTGCCTGCCAGGCCGTACTGGAGGCGTTTGTCCGCGAGGGTGGCGAGTACCGCGTCGCTGCGGTACGTCCCGGGTCAGTCAACGGCCAGACGATGACACCCATCCGCCTGTCGAACGGCGACCGGCTTGCCGCCGACCAGTACGTGTTTGCCTGCGGCCCCTGGCTCGGCGCCCTCTTTCCGGATGTCTTGAGCGACGTGCTGACCGTCAGCCGCCAGGAGGTGTTCTACTTCGGTCTGCCCGAAGGCGATCGTCGCTATGCGGCGCCGGATCTGCCCGTGTGGGCCGACTTCGGAGAGCGGCTGTGGTACGGCATCCCGGGCGCCGAACGGCGCGGATTCAAGATCGCCGACGACACCCGGGGCCCGCCCCTCGACCCCACTAATGCGGACCGCACTGCGAGCCGGGCCGGGGCTGCTGCGGCGATGGCCTATGTCGCCCGACGCTTTCCGGGTATGCGCGGCGCGCCGCTGATCGAGGCCAGGGTGTGCCAGTACACGAACACCCGTGATGGCGATTTCATCGTCGACCGGCACCCGGCTGCGGACAATGTCTGGATTGCTGGCGGCGGATCCGGGCACGGCTTCAAGCACGGGCCGGCCCTGGGGGAGATGCTGGCCGAGCAGGTCCTGGGTCTGCGCGACCGGAAACCGGTCTTCGGCCTGGGCCGGTTCTATCAATCGGGGGCAGTGTAAAAACACTCAGGCTTCACTCTGACCCCGTACATGCTCTGATAAATTGGTGTGTGCCTGTCCTAGGGGGCTCGTTTCTAGGGGGCTCGACCCGATTTATTGACCCTTTGTTTGATCGACTACGACGCGACCATCGATTGCGGGTTCGCTGGCTGTAGCGCGAACGTCGCCACTTCGTCCGCGAACCCCTTGAGCCGGCGCGGCGCTGACGGCTCGAGCCCGGCCGGTGAACCGGTCGCAGCGATAGCTTCCACTGTCTCGGCCGCCACAAGGACTTCACCTGGGCGAGCTTCCTCGCACAAACGGGAAGCGAGATTCACAGCCGAGCCCACAGCAGCATACTCGAGCCGGCCTGCGCCCCCGACAATGCCCACGGTGACGAGCCCGGTAGCGACGCCGACACCAACATCGAGTGGCTGGGAATTTTCGTGCCAGCGACGCACAATGGTTTCCGCCAGGGACACGGCCCGCCGGGCGTGATCGTCGAACCTGAGCGGTGCGCCAAGGAGAATCAGCACGCCGTCGCCGGCATAGTCTTTCACGGTGCCTTCGAATTCCGTCACCGCTTCACCGACCTGGTCATAGTAGGCGCGCAGGATGGCGATCACCTCGCCCGAATTGTGTTCACGCGCGTAGCCGGTAAAACCGCGCAGATCGCAGCAGACGATGGACAATTCGTGACAGTCGTCCTGCATGGCGCTTCGCAGCCCGCGCCGGCGCACCAGGTCCAGCACATGGGGCGACAGGAAGCGGGTGAGGAACTGACCGCGGCGGCCCTGCAGCACGTGATAGTGCAACGCCCCGATGAGCAGGATCAGGAGCCCGATCACCGTGGCCACCGGCGCGATCTGGAACGGCAGCACCAGACCGGAGGCGATGAAGGGGATGCCGATCAAAAAAGCGATGAGCCGTGTGCGTTCGGCCACGTCCGGGCGCCGGTTAAGACACAGCAACAGGGAGGCGCCCGCCAGCAGCAGGCTGATCTCCAGGGGCAGCGCGAAGAGCAGGAACTCGCGGCTCATCAAGCGGCCCTCGCTGAACAGGCCGCCGATGAATTCGCGGACGCGCATCTCCGGGTATAGAAGCGCAAGCACGCCGTAAACCACCACGAGTGCCTGGGCGATCCAGATCGACCAGTCCCCTAAGCGTGTCTTCAGTTGACCGGCAGGGATCGTCTGCCGGACCCGGCGAATCCACTCGTAGCCCGACATGAAGGCGATTACGTCGACGGGACCGGCGAGGGCCGCCCAGGAGGGGATGTAGCCGGCCTGGAGCTTGAGCCGGAGCGTGACGTTGACGACGATGGACAGACCGACGAACGTGAGCGCCACCGCGAGCGCGCGACTCGTCGGAGAATCCGGGTCGGCGCGCACAAAGGCCAGCGCCATGCCCAACGCCACCAGCGCCGTGATGGCAGGCGCGGTGATGGCCGGTGCGGCGGTGTCGAACAAGGCAGTGCCCCCTCGGTGCCCACCCATTATAAAGCGCCCGGGATCAGCTCATGAGTTGGGCGGCCCGATTGTGAGAACGTCTGGTGGCGTGCGGACGGCCGGCCCGGCACTGCAGTACATGGGATGGCGACGCGTCGGGTCAGGGGCGCTGGACGCGCCGCCTGCTTGCCTAGGATCGGCCTGTGAGCGCAGTTGCGCTGTGCTATGCCCGGAAATCCGTCTAGGTGCTGACCGGGAGACGCGGGGCGTCGAAAAAACACTCTCGACCCGCCCTAGCGATTCCGATCATTGGCGGCGGCCGAACTTTGGCGGCTATCAGCGGATAGGTGCCATGGCCAAGCGTGGCCGCAGCAGCGACCGTACGCGACGCAAGAGCGGACCTTCGCCCTCTTGCGCGGCCCGCAATAGCTACCGACTGCGCCGGCGGACCCTCATCCGGACCCGCCTTGGTATATTGGCGTAACTCGCGTTTCAAGGCGCCGGTGACGTCATGACAAGCCGCTTGCCCGCCCCCGTCCGCTTGGCCAGGGAGCTCCGTCGCCGCCGGGTATTCGCTACGGCCGGCCTGTACGTCGTGGGCGCCTGGCTGGTGATGCAGGCGGCGGATGTGTTTTTCCCGGGCTGGGGCATTCCCGACACGGGCATCAACAAGCTGCTCATCGCCGCCATTGCCGGCTTTCCTCTGGCCCTGGTGTTCGGCTGGTTTTTCAACATTACGGCCCATGGAATCCGGCGCTCCCTGCCCGCAGGTCCCGAAAATGCGGGCGAACTCCGCCCCCTGAATGGCAAGGACGTCCTCATTCTGGGGACGCTGGTGATCGTCGCCGGAGCCATCCTCGGCTACGCCACGATCGAGATCGGGATCCTTCGAGACCTTGAACCCCAGCCGTCTCTGGCTGGGAAGCTGCCCAACTCCGTTGCGGTGCTCCCGTTCGATAACATCAGCTCCGATCCGGAGAACGACGTGTTCTCCAACGGCGTTTCGGAGGAAATTCGCAACCGCTTGGGAGAACACGGCGAGCTTCAGGTGATCGCGCGGACATCATCCCTTCAGTTCAGGGACAGCGACTACGCGATTCCGAGAATCAGCGACCTCTTGGGAGTCCGCTATCTCGTCAAGGGCAGCGTTCGTGCGCAGGATACTCGCATCCGAGTGTCGGCCCAGCTGCTGGGGGACAAGGGCGCCCAGCTGTGGAGCCAGAACTATGATCGGGAACTGGAGGATATTTTCGCCATCCAGGACGAGATCGCCCGTCTCGTCGCTTCCGAAGTGGCGCCTCAGATCGCCGCCAAATTCAAACACGACTACGAGCCGTCCCTGGAGGCCTACAGGCATTTCATCGCGGGGCGGGGTCTCCTTTACAGGAGGGATACTGTGGCGGCAAGGCAGGAGCTTGCGCTGGCCATCGAGCTGGACCCCGACTATGCGGAGGCCCACGCCGAGTACGCTATCAGCCTCCTGATCGGGTTGCCCGACGAAACGGCGTTTCAAAACGCCGACGCCGCCATCACGACGGCCCTCGAGCTCGCCCCGGATTTGCCCCGGGCGTTGGCGGCGAGGGGCTTGTATTTGAGTAACGTGCCCCGTCCCCCTGACCCGGTCGCATCAGAGGCTGTGCTGCGCGAGGCGCTCAGGGGTGACCCCAACATGGTGTATGCCATGAACTGGCTGGCACACGCGCTGAGTCTCCAGGGCAGGCGAGAGGAGGCGGAAGACTGGGGCGAGAGAGCCTACGCGCTCGACCCCTTCGATGGCATTATTGCCGGCAACATGGCTTCCAGGGTCTGGGAGCGTGGCAATCCAGAACGGGCAGAGTGGATACTGCGCCGCCTGGTGGATCTTCCGGAACCACACTTGCCCGCACTCTTCACTCTGACCGAGTTCTACACGGACACCGGCCGGCTGGTTGAGGCCAACAGGACAGCCAAGAGATTGCTGCTCTCCGCGGACTGGATGCCCTACTGGCTTGCCGGAAACTACGCGATGATGGCCCGGTTCCAGACCGCTGAAAACCTGATTTCAGCCACCGCCCGTGAGTATCCGGAGGAGAGTTGGGTCACTAGCGGCTGGATCCAGGCCCAGGTCCCCCACTGGCGGGGCGATTACCGTCAGGCGACAGCAAGAGCCCGACGGATACGCAATGTCAATGACATATCCCCGGCCCGGCTATCGCCCCAGGAACGATTATTCTATGGCGTCAACCAGGCGTTGGCCGGAGAGTACGAGGCGGCAATCGACACGCTCGCGGCAACGCTGCGCCGCATCGGCGACTCCTGTTTGCCCGGCGGCTGGTGCAACGCAGGTGCGCACCAGGCGCTCGCGTTGGCCTACAGCAAGACCGGCAGTCCGGACGAGGCCCTAAAGCGGCTGGAGGCCGTGGAGCAATGGTTTCTCCAACTGCGTGCTTCTGTCGAGACGATGCAAAGCGGTGATCTCTACGAGGCAGCCCGGAACGCCGCGCTGATGGATGACAGGGAACTGGCCCTGGATCGACTGGAGGAGGCGGTGGAAGCCGGCTGGCGCGGGTTCTACGTCAACAATCACGACCCGCGGTGGGGGCCGCTGAGAAGCGACGCCCGTTACCAGGCCCTGATGGCCGAAGTAAAAGCCGACGTGGATCGGCAGCGCGCCAGGGTGGAGCAGATCGACGCCGAGGAAAATTTCCAGGCCCTCCTGAAGAAGGTCCGCACTAGCAAGAAGTCGGCAGCCGGCGGAAATGCGGTTGACAGATAGCGCCCGGCAACTGCCGCGAACAATCACCCCTGCCCGGAAGAAGTCCTTTTCTACACCAGCCCGAAGCTTCGCCGGCCGTCTGTGAGGGTGTTCCGAAAGCGGACGGGACCCCTCACGGCACTCCCGGCTGTGATCGATTACGCACCCCTGGGAGAACAAAGCCGGCGGAGTCTCCCTGGGGAAACCCGGCTCGGGGAACGCTTCTGCCTTCCTGCTCGTCGGTCAGGGCTTCAGGCAGACGTAGCCTTCCTCGGCCTGCAGCCTGATGACCTCATAGGTGCCGGCAGGCACGAAGTCTATGCCTTCGAGGACGTTGTCCTTGGCGATGTCGCGAGAGCCCAGCGTGGCCGAACAGGCCGGAACTGTACTCCCTTGCTGAGTAGCTCCTGAACGGCAGGGGCAAAGGGCCCCCCGTCCTTGTCCCTGGTGCCTGTCGGGAGAAAGTCCACTCCCGCCCCGCAGGCGACGGCGGCGATCTTCGTGTCCGGACGGGTTTTCAGCGGCTCTTCCGCGATATGGAGCGCGAAACGCGCGCTTCGCGCATCGTCCGTGTGGTACACCACCTTCATGTCCGACCCGGCGGTATCCGCGAGGGCCATTGGACTGTTCGTGACAAGACAGGCGCCTGCGACCGCGAGCATCGATCTGGTGCCAACGTCGAATGGGATCATGGCTACACCCCTCCTGAGGGACGAAACGACCATCCCTCAGGGGCATTAGACTCTGCGAAATCGAGTTCGCTCCCGGGTGCTGTCGTCCTTGCCTGATGCAGCGCACAATGCAACTCCCCGACTCGAAGCACTTGGCGACGCGTCTTAAATGACAGGGCATGCGCCGTAAAGGATTGACCGCTGCGACACCCTTCGTTGCGACGCTGGTTGCGAGCTCCACGACACAGGACACCAGAACCCGGCGTCAACCGACGAAGTCCGCCCGTGCCGGCTTCTCTTGCGGCGCGCTCTCACCACGTATCGCTGCCAGCACCGTGTCGGCGTCCGAAACCTCGAAGGGGTCGGTGGGACAGTCGTCGGCAAACCCCGGCTCCACGAAGATGTGTTCGATCTCGCCGTCGTTCACCACCATGGCGTAGCGCCAGGAGCGCATGCCGAAACCCAGATTGTCCTTGTTGACGAGCATGCCCATCTTGCGCGTGAATTCACCGTTGCCGTCCGGCAGCATCTTGATGTTCTCGGCACCGATGTGACGCGACCACTGGAACATGACGAACGCGTCGTTCACGGACAGACAATAGATATCGTCAATCCCGGCCGCGACGAACTCGTCATACAGTTCCTCGTAGCGAGGCAGGTGAGTCGAGGAGCACGTGGGTGTGAACGCCCCCGGGAGCGCGAATACCACGACGCGTCGCCCGCCGAAGATCTCTGACGCGGCAACGTCTTGCCAGCGGAAAGGATTGTCGCCACCGACGCTTTCGTCACGCACGCGGGTGCGGAAGGTCGCCTCAGGCACACGGGCGATTCGGTTCATGGGGTTGTCTCCTTCAAGGTTTGCCTGGGTCAGGCGGGGAATTCGGGTCGGGACGGCAACGGGTCATCTGGCCAGCGAAACGTCGAACCTCGAGCGACGGCCGCCGGCAGCAGTACAGCACACCGTCGCGGCAGTTCTCGTGACGGAGGTCAGTTCGGCGGCCGGCTCGTCGTTCTGCAGCGAAACGTGCCTGACCGAAAACGAAACGCGATACAGGTGATCACGGTTCAGCCGGCCGATCATGTAGGGCGCATTTCCTGCCGCCGCACCGGGACGTTGGTGCGTTCACTCACCGGGGCAACAGACGGGGCCGCTGGCACCGCCGGGGTCATTGTGACGCAGTCCCGGCACAACCCGCGCCGCCCGATTCATACAGCGAGCTTGCGCGTTAGGGTTTTCGGGATGGCATAGGCGCGGACCGGGACACGCCGACCCGATGCAAAATGGCTAGCGCCGGTTGCGCAGGCGAATGACGACCTCGACACCCGCCGTCTCCGTGCCTTCAGGCGGTTCCGGGAGATCTCCGAGACATACCGAATTCATCGGCACGTCGGACAGCTCACCGGTGTCTTCGTTGAAAAAGTGATGGTGCGGGATTGTCGTGGAGTCGTAGTAGAGGCGGTCGGCGTCGACGTTGACTTCCCGGACCAGACCGCACTCGGCGAACAGGTTCAGCGTGTTGTACACGGTGGCCTTGGAGACCTTGATGCCGGCGGCCAGGGCCATGCGCAGCAGATCCTCCGCCGCGAGGTGCTGCGGTTTTGAAAAGATCAGCTCCGCCAGTTTCAGGCGCTGTGTGGTGACCTGGTGCCCCAGCTCCGCGAGCCGGCCGGCGACACGGGCAGGAACATCGGGAGACCCCTGTTCGGCCGACCCGTTCGGATAGTCCACGTGTTGATGCTCTCCAGACGTCATTTAGACTCATTATAGACACTAGCGAGCGAATGCAAACCCGTTGGGTCACACATCGCGACGATTCGGCTAGCGGCACTGGACCCGGTCGCCTCGAGGCAACGCGAACCATGTGCCGGCATCGCCCGTGCTCATTGCTCACTCCGGCTGACAGTTGTACAGATACCAGTCCCGCCCTTTTTCGGCATTCTCCGTGCCGGCCGGCTCGGCGATGCGCCCGAACTGGCGGCAATAGCGATCCGCCTCGGGCTGGAGCGTTGCGCTGTTGGCGAGCGGGTTCTTCGAGCGGACCTTGACGGCCGTTTCCCCGTCCCCCTCAACGACAGGCTCCATGGCGCAGCCACCAAGCCACGCACTCACCAACAAGACCATCAGGCGCCTGAATCCCATAACACTCCTCTCCGCACGCCAGGGCAACTCGGCTCACTTGTTGTCACCGTGATCGTCCGTCCGGCGACATTCGGCACGTGCTGCACCTTACCGCGGCGGCCCGTGCTTGCAACAGGGCGCTGTTCCTTCTGGTCGGCGTTGATGCGCATGGACGCCCTGGGATTCACGGCGATCCTGTCCGCCAGGACAAGCGACGAAATCTGTGATCTGCGTCACATTGCTTATGTCCACTTCGGCGCTTCCGGCATCGAAACAGGCGCATGGTATGGATTGACGAACCTTCCTTGTCGGAGGGTTCAAATCCACGGGCTTCCGATCGGCAACCCGCCAACGGAACCCAGGGGGGGTAAAAATGACCACTCGAACGAACCCGGAATCCATTCGGGCCTTTTGCATTCTGATCGCGACCTCGCTGGCCACCTCGCTGGCGCTGGCCGACGGCACCGAAACGCTCGGCGACCCCGTCGGGCTCGACGTGAGCGAAGGTACCGGCTTTGCCGCGGCCGGCGTCGGCCTCTCGCTGGGCCAGCCGGCCGACATCCCGCTATCGATCCCGCCGGGTGCATCCCTCGTGCAGGCGATTCTCTACTGGGAAGGCAATTCCCCGACGCCGCTCGACGTCCCGGCCACCGACACCATTCAGGTCAACGGCAGTGACGTCACCGGTTCGTTTATCGGCGGCGGTATCGGCACCCAGACGGGGGCGACCCAGTTCCTCACCTACCGCGCGGATATCACGTCGCTTGGCGCCGTAGTGCCGGGTGACAACCTGGTATCCGTATCCGGCCTCGACTTCGGCCAGAACAACGGTGCTGGCATTCTCGCTGTCATCGACGAGGGCGGCGAGACCGCCACCCTGCTGCTCAAAGACGGAAGCGACCGGGCCTTTTTCAATTCGCCGGCGCCCATGGACACCACCGTACCCCAGCTGTTCGCGTTTGACGGCGCGGGCGTCGCGCGCACCGGCACGCTTTACCTGTTCTTCTCCGACGTGGCCGGCCAGCAGTCGGGGGACACGCCCCTGCGACCCACCCGGATCGCGGTATGGCTGGGCAACGACCTCGGAGGCGAACCGACCTTCGTGGTCGACAACGCCCTGGCCAGCAACGACGGCGAGGAATGGGACACGGTGGTCATTCCGGTAGATATTCCCGCCGGTGAGACGCTGCTGCAGATCCAGGCGCTGTCCGAGGGTGAAGGCGGAACACCCGCTTCATTCTCCTGGATCACCGCCGGATTGCGAGTACCGCCCCCGCCGGGAGGCGGTGAGGGCTGCACGCCCGGCTACTGGAAGCAGGAACAGCACTTCGGATCGTGGACCGCGCCCTACACGCCGGACACGCTCTTCGCCGACGTGTTCGAGGACGCCTTCCCCGGCATGAGCCTGCTGGACGTGGCTGGCCAGGGAGGCGGTGGCCTCATCGCCCTCGGCCGGCACACGGTGGCGGCTCTGCTCAACGGCGCCTCGGGTGGTGTGGACTATGACCTGTCCGCGGCAGAAGTTATCGATGCGTTCAACGCCGCGTATCCCGGCTCGCGCAACGATTACAACCGCCTGAAGAACCGGTTCGAGGGATTCAACGAACAGGGATGCCCCCTGGGCCGGAACCCGGGCGATGATAACGACGCGGAGAATGGCGACGACGAGCGCGGCTCCGCGCGCTCCAGCCAGCCGCAGAACGACACCACGGAAACTGCGGATAGCGCTGCGGTTACGGCAACGCAGGTCAGCGGCAATACTGCGGTCCAGTCCGCGGCATCGGGAACGAGCGCCAGTGGCGGCGGCGGCTCCACCGGGCTGGGTTTCCTGACGCTGTTGGCCGGGCTGGCCGGCCTGCGGCGCTCAGCCGGTGTCCGACTGAACTCGATGAACTCCTAACAACGCCAGGGTCTGAAGACCCGAAACTGTCACATCGAACGCGTTTCCACTTGACCGGGCCCTGGCCCGGTCTTTTTTTTCGGAAGCGATCTGACGGGGTTTTCCGGGCCCGCGGAACACTTCCTTTCGGAGTTGCCGAGCCGGTCACGCAACTATGTCAATTCGCCGCCCCGCCCCCTAGCCCGACGTGCACAGTAACGTCATCGGCGGCATCGTCATGCAACGACGGACGCCGCTTCGACACAACCCGGGCCCGCAAGGATGCGATCCGCAGGGCCCGTACAGGGGGGTACACCATGGCGATCCGGGCTGTCTCTGGCTCTCTTCGGGCATTGTCCGTTCTTTCCACGTGCGCATTCGCCACCTCGCTGGCCCTGGCCGACGGCAGCGAAACCCTTGGCGACCCGGCAGGTCTGGATCTGTTGCCAGGCACCGGTTACGCGGCCGCCGGCATCGGGCTGTCCCTGGGCCAGCCGGCCGGCATCAGTCTGTCGATACCACCCCATGCCGAGGTCGTTCAGGCGATCCTGTACTGGGAAGGCAACTCACCCACGCCCATGGACGTGCCGGACAGCGACACGATTAAGGTCAACGGCACCGACGTTACCGGCCGTTTCATCGGCGGCGCGATCGGCGCGGATACGGGTGCCACCCAGTTTCTCACCTACCGGGCCGACATCACCGCCACCGGCGCTGTGCAGCCCGGCGACAATACGATCAGCGTCTCCGGAATGGATTTCGGCCAGAACAACGGTGCCGGCATCCTTGCGGTCATCGACGAGGGCGGCACGGGCGCGACTCTTCTGTTGAAGGACGGCAGCGACCGGGCCTTCGTGGGCTCCTCGGCGCCGATGGACACCACGGTGCCCCAGCTGTTCAGCTTCGACGCCGCCGGGGTCGCCCGCTCCGCCACCCTGGTGCTGCTGTTCTCGGACGTCTCGGGCCGGGTTTCCGGTGAATCGGATCTGCGACCCAACCGCATTGCCGTGTGGCTTGGCAATGATCTTGGCAGCGCACCGACCCTGGTGCTGGACAACGCGCTGGCCAGCAACGACGGCGAGGAATGGGACACACTCGTCGTACCCGTCGAGATTCCCGCCGGCGAAACGCTCCTCCAGGTTCAGGCCCTTTCCGAGGGCGACGGGGGCACGCCGGCCTCATTTACGTGGATTGCCGCCGGGCTCAGCGTTCCACTGCCGGCTGCCGGCGGCGAAGGCTGCTCGGCCGGCTACTGGAGCGTAGATGCCAGCGGCCCAACCTGGCCGGAGCCTTACACCCCGGCAACGCCGTTTGCCGACGTGTTCGACGGCAGCTTCGGTGACCTCAGCCTCGGCGACGTGGTGAGCCAGGCAGGCAACGGTCTGGTCGGGCTCGGACGCCAGGCCGTGGCGGCATTGCTGAACGCCGCGTCCGGCGGCGTGGACTACGACCTGAGCGCGGGTGAGGTGATCGATACCTATCTCCAGGCCGTCGCCGGCGACGCCAACGATATCGACTCCGCCGCTGCCTACCTGGCGGCATTCAGCGCCCAGGGCTGCGGCCTCGGGGACGACCCGGGCGACCTCCCGGTCCCGGTGGACGAAGGCGCGGGTGACCCGGGCGAAAGCGACGGTTCCGGCGAGAACGGTGACCCCGTTCCGGGCGATCCGATTGATCCCGGCGAGCCCACCGACCCGGGTGACGGCGGCGAGACTTCCGGCGGCGGCGGTTCGGACGATGACCCGGATCCGGCAGCCGGTGGCGAAACCGGCGGCGGCACCGATCCCGGCGCGAGCGACAGCAGCGCCGAGACTGCCGGCGGCGGCGACCCGGACACGACCGGCGGCTCCGGCGAGGGGTCCGGTGGCGACACCTCGAGTGACGCGGAAGGCGGCTCGGACGACGAAACGACCGGCGACGCGAGTTCCGGCGATACGTCAACGCTCCCACCGACGGTGGTTACGCCCACCGGCGCCTTCCCGGTCCGCAGCCGTGCCGGTGGCGGATCCACGGGGCTGGTCTTCCTGACACTTCTGGCCGGCGTCGCGGGCGTCCGCCGGGCCGCCGCGCGAGCCGCGGCTTCATAGCGGGTGACGGGAAAATCGCGGCTTCGATGTAACCCTTCGCGGCCGCGGCGCGTCTCAAGGAATGAGACTCTCTCTGTGACAGCGTTTCCTTTACTGGCCGGGCATTTGCCCGGTCTTTTTTTGCCTTGTTGCAGGCGGCCCATCCGGGCCCGCGCCGGACGACCGTCTAGCGGGGTTTCAGCCGGAGGGCCGGATCATATGGCATCGGGTCCACGCAGGGTGTTTCACCAAGTACCAGGTTACGGGTCAGGCACGCGGACGCCGGCGCGATCGTGATGCCGTTTCTGAAATGGCCGGCGCACATCCACAGGCCTGTCGTCTGCCGGACCTTGCCGATCATGGGCACGCCACCGGGCGCCTCGGGCCGCAGCCCCGACCAGTGACCTTCCACCGGCACGCCCTCCAGCGCCGGGACCATGTCCGCGGCAGCCGCGGCGAGCTCCTCGGAGGCCCGCTTCGTGGTGCCCTTGTCGTAGCCGGTGGCCTCTACGGTGCTACCGACAATGACCACACCGTCGCGCCTCGGAATCACGTAGCGCCCCTTGTGCTGGACGATGTGGCCGACCGTGCCGGGCTCCACCTTGAAGTGGATCATCTGGCCGCGCACGGGGCGGATCGGAACCTCTGCCCCCACCCGTTCCAGAACCCGGCCGGTCCATGCGCCCGCGGTGATGACCACCCGGTCCGTCACCAGCCGGCCCATCTCGGTGTCGACACCGGCCACCCGGTCGGTCCCCCCGTTGGCGGTCACGACGCTGGCTTCACCCGCCCCTTCGAGCAGACGCACGCCCTTCGCCCGGGCGGAATTCACCAGGGCATCCATGAAACGCGGGTTGCGCACCTGGGCGACGTGGGGCAGCCACAGGGCGGGAGCCGCACGCACTTCCGGCGCAATGTCGCCCATGGCCTCCGCGCCGATATTGCGGATCACCAGGTCGTGTGCGGCGGCCCAGACCTCGGCGTCGGCCGGGCGTTCCGGCTCCAGCACCACCATCCCGGAACGGATCCATTCCACATCCAGCCCGGTCTCCCCCTCCAGGTCGCCGGCGATGCCCGGGTACCGGGTCTGGCTCCAGGCCGCAAGGGTCGTGATGGGTTCCGGCGCCAGCCACGGTTCCAGCGGGGACAGAATGCCGCCCGCGGCCCGGGATGCCTCCCGGCCCGCCCGGGCCCGCTCCACGAGGGTCACATTCATGCCGGCGCCGGCCAGTTCCCGGGACAGCATGAGCCCCATGACGCCGGCGCCGATGACAACGATATCGGGATGCTTCTCGGTCATCCTTCCTCTGTGAGTTTCAGGATAATCGATCAACCATATCAAGAGGCCGGCACGACTTGAAAGGCTGGCGGAACAATTGGGCCGACCTGTGGTTTCTGGCGTAACGCCGTCGGCTCCGGTAGATTCCCGCCTCATCGGGATTCGGAAACCCCTTTCATGTTCAACCTGGTCGGACTCTTGCTGCTGGTGGCGGGCATCACCTTTACGGTGCTGGAGTATCGCCGTTACAAGGGCAGCGCCGAATGGGGCAACTGGCTGTTCGTGAAGATCTCCACGCTGGTCTGGCTGTTCGCCGCGGGGCTCTGCGCGTGGCTCTGGGCGCGCCCCATCAACAACGTCGAGGCGCTGGTCGAGTTCTTCGCCATGGCCCTGTGGGGACTGCTCCTGGGCGTGGGTTTCGGCGCCGTTCTTGGCAAGAAACAGGGCTTCGGGGCCGGTCGCGGCGCCCTGCTGGCCTCGTCCACGCTGGCATTCGGTGCCTCGGCCGTCCTTCTGACGCTGCACGACTATTTCGGCTGAAGCCGGCGCCTTTCCGGCGGGTATTCTGGTCTTTTTGACCCGTTAGCGCCCCTGCGCCGGCCCGGCGCGCCATGCCACGCTACCTCCGACACCGGACGTCGGAGGCAACGCGGCAATGGAAGGTGCCGACAATCGCAAGCAGGCGGGCTTCACCCTCGTAGAACTGATCATCGCGATGATGGTGGCCGCGGTCGTGCTGTCACTGGCCGTGCCCGCCTTCGGCGACATCGCGCTCAATGCGCGCCGGACCACCGTGGTCAACGCCCTCGTGCGCGACGTGCACCTGGCCCGCAGCGAGACCCACAAGCGTGCCCGCACCGTCAGCGTATGCGCCTCCGACGGCGGCCGCCAGTGCGCCCTGACCGGCCAGGCGTGGCACCTGGGATGGCTGGTATTCGTCAATCTGGACCGGGACGAGCCGCCCCGGGTGGATCCGGGCGAGCCGGTGCTGTTCGCCCGTCCCGGCTTCGAACAGGGCCGGCTCACGGCCAATCGCCGGGCTTTCCACTTCCGGCCGTTCAACAAGCGCTCCACCGCGGGGACGCTGGTCTACTGCGACCGGCGGGGCTCACCGGCCGCCCGCGCCGTGATCGTGTCGGCCACCGGCCGGCCCCGAGTGTCCGCGCGCGATCCGGCGCGGCGGCCGCTGCCGTGTCCCTAGGCGCAAGAGCTCACCGGTGGGCTCCGCAGATCCAGGGCCCATGAGTTTGTCCACAGCCCCGGTTACCGCGCCCAGACCGGCATCGCCCTCCCGGGCCTGGACACGGTCTCCTGATGGCCCGGGTTCCCGATGCGGCGTTGACGGGTCGCGAGGCGGCGCCGCCATGCGGCATCACGAACCGCAATGTCGCGTTCCCGGGACACCTGGCAGAGGCGGCCCGGGAGAGAAGTGTGAAGCGGGTCACACTCGCTGTTTTCTACCGCTCGTCGGTGTCCGCACGCCGCTCGTCGGAAAAATTCGCCTGCAGATTGAGGTGGCGTTAGGTTCGCCGCCATGGACAGAAAAGCCCAGACCGGATTCACGCTGATCGAGCTGATGATCACCCTCGTGGTGCTCGCCATCATCGCCTCGCTTGCGTTTCCCACGTTCGTCGACGCCGGCCGCAACGGCCGCATGGTGAGCAACGCCAACGACTTCGTGTCCGCCGTGCACGGCGCCCGCGCAGAGGCCGTCAAGCGGCGCGTCGCCACGGCCATCTGCTCCAGCGACGATCCGACCGCGGCCGACCCGGCCTGTTCCGTCGGCACCTTCAACGGCTACATCGTGTTCGTGGACGACAACGAGAACGGCGTGGCTGACGCCAGTGACGGCAACGGGATCCGTGACGCCGGCGAGACGGTGCTGGTCACGCGCGAGGGTGATGACCGGATCACCTTCAACTCCGACGGCCGGGTGATCAGCTTCGCGTCCTCGGGATTCCGCCGCAACGTCCCCGGCTCCGCCACGCGGCTGGTGCTGTGCGATGAGCGCGGCAACGAGGATCTGGGCTCCGGTGCGTCTACCGCGCGGGCCATTACGGTCAACGCCGCAGGGCGGCCCCAGGTACTGCGCGAGGTTGCCGACGTGGCCGCGCAGGGCGGCTGCTGAACGCATCTGCGGACTACAGCTTTTTTCGAATAACCGCGAGAAAGACGAGAGCGAAACGGATGGCCAAAACGACATTCCATCGTCCCGGGAACCGCCGCCAGGCCGGCTTCTCCATTGTCGAGGTGCTGGTTGCCCTCATTGTGCTGTCTGTCGGCATGCTGGGCATCGCGAGCCTCTACGTCGACAGCCTCCGGGCCGGGCGCACCGCCCTGCTCCGTACCCAGGCGGTGTTTCTTGCCACCGACATGGCGGACAGGATCCGCGCCAACCCGACCGCCGGGGCCGCTTACGCCCTGGGCGGCGTGAACAACGGCTGTGTCGCCGGCGCCGTGGATTCGGTGGACTGCACTCCGGTGGAAATGGCAGCCCAGGACATCTTCAACTGGCAGGCCCAGATCGGCCTGCTTCTGCCAGCCGGCGCTAACGGGGCCGTGCTGCACAACGGGGCCACGCTGCCGGACACCTACACGATTTCGGTGACCTGGCCGGAGGCCGGTCAGCCCGGCGACGCCAATTACGTTCTGAACGTACAAATCTGAGGAATGCACGGAATGAACGGACTCAGGAAAAACGCTCACCGTACCGCGCGTGCCCGTCACCAGGCCGGCCTGACCCTGGTCGAGATGATGATTGCGCTGGCTATCGGCTCCTTCCTCATGATCGGCGCGGTCAGCGTGTTCGTGAACGGCCGCGACGCCCAGCGCACCAGCGACACCCTCGCGCGAATGCAGGAGAACGCCCGTCTTGCCCTTAGCGTGCTCGAGACCGAGCTGCTGCATGCCGGCTACTGGGGCATGAACAGCACGCCGGGACTGATTCAGGGAACCGCCGATGACGGCGACCCGGTCGCCTTTCCGGTCGCCGGTGACTGCGGGGTGAATTTCTCCGTGAACCTGTTGCGGCCGATTGACGGCGTGAACAACGGGTATGGCCTGGGCTGCGCGGCCAACGGCGGCGGCGCCCAGCCCAACGCCGACACGCTGGTGATCCGGCGCGCCTCGATTGCGCCCACGCCCCCGACGGCGGGCCGCCTGCAGGTACAGACCGACCGGCTCCGGGGACAGATCTTCAACAACGGCGCCGTACCGGGCGGCTTCCCGCCCGCCCCTGACTCGGCCACCCATGACCTGGTGACCCGCGCCTACTACATCGCCCAGGGCTCCTCCGTCGGCGCCAACGTCCCGGGCCTGCGCCGCAAGACGCTGCAGGCGGGGCCGGCCATCGCCGACGAGGAAATCATTCCCGGCGTGGAGGACTTCCAGGTCCAACTGGGGGTGGACACGAGCCTGCCTGGGACCGCCGGACGTGGCACGGTGAACCGCTACGTCAACCCGGGCCACGCGATCCTGGATCCTGCGAGCCCGCTGTTCGATCCCGACGCCCAGGTCGTGGCGGTGCGCCTGTGGCTGGTGCTGCGTTCGGAGAACCAGGAAGGCAGCTTCCGGGACGACCGCCCGCGCACCTACGCCGACCAGGACCGCGCCGCCACCAACGACCGCTTCCGGCGCGCCCTGGTATCGAAAACCATCTTCCTGAGAAACCGGCGGAGCATCTGACGATGACACCGACCCTGAAATCCACGATTCCGGCAGTCCCGCGGCGCGAGCGCGGCGCCGCCCTTGTCACTAGCCTGATCCTGCTGCTGATCCTGACCATCGTCGCGATCTCCGGCATGAACACGGCGACTCTCGAGCTGGTCATGGCCGGCAACACCCAGTTCCAGGAGAACGCGTTCCAGGCGGCGGAGACCGGTATCGACCGGGCCATCGCCAGCCGCAACTTCTCCACGGCCACCCCGGTGGTTGTGCCGGCAACGGCGATGCCCAATGGCGCCACGTTCCAGACCACGACCGCCTACCAGGAGGCCACCGCGGTCCCCACAGGCGGATTCAGCATGGGACTGGAGTCGGGCTTTGCCGCCTACCACTTCGATACCCGTTCACAGGGCCAGGCCCAGCGCGGCGCGGCCTCTATCCATGACCAGTCGTTCTATGTCGTCGGCCCGGGTGCCGGTAGCAACCCGTAGCGCCAAGGAGTGCTCACCATGAAACGGAACATTTCAGTCCTTGCGGCGTTGGCCGGCCTTGCCCTCGCGGGAACGACCCACGCCCAACACGCCCTCCAGACCACGGAAGAGGCGCTGGAAAGCGAGCCCTCCCTGGTCATGCTGCCGTCTGCCGGTATCGGCAGCCTCACGGCGAAACAATGCCGGGATTGCGAAGACATCCAGCTGACCATGGATGCCTCCGCCCAGCTGATCATCAACGGCCAGCCGGTGACCTTCGCTGATTTCCAGGATGCCGCCATCCGCAGCAGGAATGCCTCGCTAATCGTTTTGTACCGCGTCGAAGACCGGCAGGTGACCCAGCTCCGGCTGGCGAACTAGACCGTGGCCTATCGCAGGGAAGGTGATGCCATGAAACGTTTCAATTTTCTCGGATCCGCCACGGCGCGCTCGGTAGTGAGTGCCGGCGCAGCCCTGTTGACTGTCCTGAGCGCCGCTCCGGGGCAGGCCGACGACACCGAGCTGTTTGTCGGCCGCACCGAGCAGGCCAGCACGGTGCGGCCCAACATCATGTTCATTCTCGACACATCGGGCTCCATGAGCGCGAACGTGACCACGAACACGCCGTGGGATTCCGGTCAGCAATGGGAAGGCGACTGTGACGCCAACGCCATCTACTGGCGAAGGGATACCGGTGCGCCGCCGACCTGCGGCACAACCCGGTTCTTCCCGGCGGAAGACTATATGTGCTCTACGGGCGCCAACGCGATCAAGACGGCGGGGTTCTACACCGACCAGTTCGCCATGAACCGCGTCAAGAACGACGGCACGGGCCAGTTCCGCTGGCGCGGCCTGAGTGCCAGCGTAAACGAGGGCTTCGTGGAGTGCGCACGGGACTTCGGCGTGCACGGCGGCGGCGACCCGGACGAAGTGTTCCCGATGAACAACAGCGAGACCAATCCCTGGAGCATCCTGGAAAACCGCCCGGCCTGGAACACCTACACGGTGTACACGGGCAATTACATCAACTGGTATTACAACGCCCGGCAGGTCACCCAGACCCGACTGCAGATCATGCAGCAGGTGCTCGACAACCTGCTGGACTCCCTGGAGGGGGTCAACACCGGCCTGATGCGGTTCTCCCGTAACAGCGTCGAGACCGAGGGCGGCGGCATGGTGCTCCAGCAGATGGCGCCGGTGGAAGACGCCCGTGCCGGCATGCGCTCCCAGATCGCATCCTGGGATGCCGACGGCTGGACGCCGCTGTCCGAGTCTCTTTACGAAGCGGCGCAGTACTATCGCGGCAGCAATGTCTATTACGGTAATTCGTCCAATGGCAGCGTAAACGGCGCAGTCGTGCCGCTGCCGTCGATCGCGGCATCCCGGGATGCCGCGGCCGCCGGAAACTATGCCTCACCGCTTGAAGAAAGCTGCCAGAAAAGCTTCGTGGTGATGCTGACCGATGGCCTGCCGACGCGGGACACCGGCGCGAACTCGCTGATCACCCAGCTCCCGGATTACGGGACCACCGTCGGGGCGGGTTGCGATGACGAGGGCATCGCCGATGGCCGCTGTCTGGACGATCTCGCCGAGTACATGTACGAGGCGGACCTGCAGCCGAACGTGCCCGGCCAGCAGGGCGTCACCACGTACACGATCGGCTTCGACGTATCGCATCCGGTGCTGATCGAGGCGGCCCAGCGTGGCGGCGGCGAATTCTTTTTCGCGAACGACACTACAACCCTCGCAACAGCGCTCAGCAGCATCGTCACCGAGATCCTGGACGACACGGTGACCTTCACCGCCCCGGCGGTGTCGGTGAACGCATTCAACCGGACCCAGAACCTCAACGATGTTTACATCACGACGTTCCAGGCGTCCGATACGGCCCAGTGGCCGGGCAACCTGAAGAAGTACCGGATCAAGGGCGGTGAGCTGACCGGCCAGGACGGCAACACGGTCGTTGACCCGAACACGGGCTTCTTCAAGGACAATGCGTACAGCTACTGGTCCGCATCGGCCGACGGCGCCGTGGTGACCGAGGGCGGAGCGGCATCCAGGCTCCCGGACCCGGCGACCCGCAAGATCTTCACCGATCTCAGCGGAGGAACGCTGACGGCCGTGGGCAATGAATTCACGGCAACCAATCCGGCAATCACCCGCGCGGCGCTGAACATCGACAGCCGTCCGGAACTGGCGCGGGAAGACGTGATCAACTTCGGCCGTGGCATGGACGTCCGCGACCAGAACGGTGACGGCACCACGATTGACGCCCGGCGGCGTCTGGGCGACCCGCTGCACTCCAAGCCGGCCATTCTCATCTATGGCGGTACACCGGCCAATCCCGACCTCGGCGACGCCGTCGTGTACTTCTCGGACAACGAAGGGTTCCTGCATGCGGTGGATCCGGCCACCGGCGTGGCCAACTGGAGCTATCTCCCCTCCGAAACGATGGGCAATCTCGCCAGCTTCATGATCAACGAGGAGACCGGCAACAAGCTCTATGGCCTGGATGGCAACATCCGTGCCGTTCGCACGGACAAGAACGACAACGGCATCATCGAGCCGGCAGCCGGCGACCGGGTTGTCCTGTACTTCGGCATGCGCCGCGGCGGGGAAACCCTCTACGCCGTTGACGTCACCCGCAAGGACAGCCCGCGGCTGATCTGGAAGGCGGACAGTGCCACGTTGCCCGGCGTCGGCCAGACCTGGTCCACGCCGGTCCCCGCGAGGGTGGATATCGGCGGCACGGTCCGTTCGGTGCTGATCGTCGGTGGCGGTTACGACACCCGCCAGGACGTCACCCTGTATTCCCGCGACACCGTGGGACGTGCCATCTACATGCTGGATGCCGATACCGGCGCCCTGCTGTGGCGGGCGGGCGGCATCGGCAGTGACGCCGACCTGATCAATGCCAATTTCGACAACAGCATTCCCGGCGATGTCAGGGTGCTGGACATGTCGGGTGACGGCCTCGCCGATCGCATGTACGCAGCCGATACGGGCGGCCAGGTTTGGCGCTTTGACATCAACAACGGCGGCAGCGGTGCGTCGCTGGTGACCGGCGACGTCCTTGCCTCGCTGGGCGCGGCCGACATGGCCACGCCGACAACGGCCGAGAGTCGCCGTTTCTACTACGCACCTGACGTGGCGCTGATTCAGAAGACCGAGTCCAATCCGTCCTATATCAGCATTGCGATCGGATCGGGCATGCGCGCATCGCCGAACAACGTCTTTATCAGGGACCGGTTCTATGCGCTGCGCGACTACGACGTCTTCAACCAGCTCACGGCAGCCGACTACAGCGCCAAGCCCACGATTGTCGAAAGTGACCTGGTCGACGTCACCGGGGACCTGACACCCAATATCCCGGCCGGTTCCGCCGGCTGGTACATGGAGCTACGCGAGCCCATCTGGCGCGGCGAGAAAGTGCTGGCCGAGGCAAGACAGTTCCAGAACCAGATCCTGTTTACGACCTTTACGCCGGGTGGCGGCGCGACCAACGCCTGCGCCCCGGCGGTAGGCAGGAACCGCCTCTACGTCGTCAGCGCGGTGGACGGCAGCCCGACGGTGAACCTGGACCAGAGCGCCGACCCCGAAATACTCACGCTCTCGGACCGCTACCAGGACCTGGAACAGGGCGGCATTTCTCCGGAGGTGGTGTTCATCTTTCCCAGCCCGGATGACCCGGACAACTGCGAAGGCGAAGCCTGCGCACCGCCGCCGGTCTGCCTGGTTGGCCTCGAATCCTGTCAGGCCGAGTTCAACAACGCCCCGGTCCGGACCTTCTGGACCCAGGAAGGAGCGGAGTAGCATGGCAGGGCACAGCGACAGGAGTACACACACCATGGCGGTGACGACAACGGCAGCCGGTCAGCGATCTGGCCGGCAGCAGGGATTCACCCTGATCGAGCTGATGATCGCCGTGGTGATCATGGCGATCCTGGCCAGCATTGCGGTGCCGAGCTACGGCCGATTCGTCCAGCGGGCGAACCGCGCCGACGCAACCGCGGAACTGCTCCGTCTCGCGGCGGCGCAGGAACGGTTCTATATCGCCAACAATACATACACAAACAACCTGGCCGCACCGCCGGCGGGGCTGGGTGGCGACGGCAGCTCCGAGCGCGGCTACTACACGATTACGGTCACGGCGGCGGATGTGAACGGATTCACCATCCAGGCCGTGCCCACCGCCGGCTCGAAGCAGGCATCCGACGACGAGTGTCAGGTGTTTACGATCAACGAGCAGGGCATTCAGACAGCCGGCCCGTCCCCGGTGGAAGACTGCTGGCGCTAGTGAAAAGGCTCAGTGCCCGGCGTTTGGCCGGAGGGCCGGCAAGGCGATGAACGGCTGAGCCGGACGCTGCCGCGGCGCGGGCCTTTCAGGCCCGGCGCAGCGCCTTGGGCAGGCTGAACATGACATGCTCTTCCCGGCCGGCCACTTCCTTGGGTGGCTGGCCGTTCCAATCCTGGAGCCGTTTGAGGACCTGCTGCACGAGGATCTCCGGAGCGGACGCGCCGGCGGTTACGCCCACCGCCCGCTTGCCTTCGAACCACTCGGGCTGCAGGTCATCGGGACCGTCGACGAGGTAGCCCGGCACGCCGCTTTTCTCGGCGATCTCCCGCAGCCGGTTGGAATTCGAGCTGCTGGCCGAGCCCACCACCACGATCACGTCGCAGTCCTGCACCATGCCCTTGACCGCGTCCTGGCGGTTCTGCGTGGCATAGCAGATATCTTCCTTCTGCGGCCCGGTCAGGGCCGGGAAACGGGCCCGCAAGGCATCGATCACGTTGGAGGTGTCGTCCACCGACAAGGTGGTCTGGGTCACGAACGCCAGTCGTTCCGGGTCACGCACGGAGAGCCTCTCGACGTCCTCGGGCGTCTCCACGAGGTACATCTCTCCGCCGGCGGATGCATCGTACTGGCCCATGGTGCCCTCGACCTCCGGATGGCCGGCGTGGCCGATCAGCACGACCTCCATGCCGTCGCGGGCATAACGGGAGACTTCCATGTGGACCTTGGTGACCAGCGGGCAGGTGGCATCGAACACCTCAAGACCCCGCGCCTTCGCCTCGTTGCGCACGCTCAGCGAAACGCCATGTGCCGAAAATATCACCCGCGCCCCGTCCGGAACCTCGTCGAGCTCATCCACGAACACCGCGCCGAGGGTCTTCAGACGCTCGACGACGTACCGGTTGTGGACCACTTCGTGACGGACATAGATGGGCGCCCCGAACAGTTCGATGGCCCGCTCGACGATGTCGATGGCCCGGTCGACGCCGGCACAGAAGCCGCGGGGATTGGCGAGCAGGATGTCCATGCATGACTCCGTGAACTTACGCGGCGAATTCTACCGGCCGCCCGGCATGGCGGCGACCCGCCGTGTCCTGGCGGTTCTCTAGGTCCCGGGCGGGCGCCGCTCGCCCCGCAGTCCGTCGAGGATCAGCAGAGCCGCGCCCACCGTAATGGCCGAATCGGCAATATTGAACGCCGGGAAGTAGGCGTCGCCCCAGTGGACCGACAGGAAGTCGACGACCCAGCCGTGCCAGACCCGGTCGATCACGTTGCCGATGGCACCGCCGAGCACGAGGGCCAGCCCGGCGGCCAGAATGCGGTGACCGAAGGGCCGCATGCGGGCCAGCCAGAATATGATCAGGATGGACACCAGCGAAGCGATGATCACAAAGAACCACCGCTGCCAGCCCGAGGCGCCGGCCAGAAAACTGAACGCCGCACCGGTGTTGTGGAGCCGGGTCAGGCCGAACACGGGCAGAATCTCGAGCCGCTGGTAGAGCTCGAAGTTCTGCATGATCCACCACTTGCTGGCCTGGTCCAGCGCCACCACGATCACCGAGATCCACAGCCAGCCCAGGGCCCCGCGCGGCTCGACGGGATCCGCCTGTTCGGAGGTCACGCCCATCGCCGCGTTTCTCCAGAACCGGATACGTTGACGACACACCGTCCGCAAAGCTCCGGATGCCCGGGGTCCGTACCCACTTCGGGACGCCGGTGCCAGCAGCGGACACACTTCTGCGCTTCGAAAGGAGCCACCGTGGCATACAGCTGACCGGCACCCACGCCCTCGAGTTCCACCGCGTCCCCGGGCCGGTCGTCCAGCGGGTGGACCCGTGCCTCGGAGGTGATGAACATAAAGCGCAGTTCATCGCCGAGCACTGCCAGACGCTCGGCGACGGCCGGCGAACAGTACAGGTCGACGGCCGCGTCCAGCCCGGACCCGATGCGGTTATCCTTGCGCAGCCGCTCCAGTTCGCGGGACACGTCTTCTCGAATCTTCAGCAGCAGCGGCCAGTCGGGACTTTCGCCGCTTCCGGCCGTCGGAATATCGTGCCAGGTCGCCATCAGCACCGAGGCGGGCCGCTCCCCAGGGAGGTTGGCCCAGATCTCTTCGGACGTAAACGCGAGTATGGGCGCCAGCCAGCGCACCATGGCTTCGGCCACGTGGTACATGGCCGTCTGCGCCGACCGGCGGGCCACGGAATCGCGCGGCGTCGTGTACAGGCGATCCTTGATGACGTCCAGGTAGAACCCGCCCATGTCCACGACGCAGAAGTTGTGCACTTTCTGGTAGATCACGTGGAACTCGAAGTCACGGTAGGCGGCAACGACCGCCTCCTGAAGGGACCTGGCCCGCTGCAGGGCCCACCGGTCCAGGGCCAGCATGTCGTCCAGCGGGACGGTGTGCCGGGCCGGCTCGAATCCGTGCAGATTGCCGAGCAGGAATCGCGTGGTGTTGCGCATGCGACGGTAGGAGTCCGACATGCGCTTGAGGATTTCGTCCGACACGCTGATTTCGCCGCGGTAGTCGGTTGCCGCGACCCACAGCCGGAGAATATCCGCGCCCAGGCTGTCCACGACCTTCTGGGGCGCAATCACGTTGCCCAGTGACTTGGACATCTTGCGGCCCTTCTCGTCCACGGTGAATCCGTGGGTCAGGACGGCCCGGTAGGGCGCCGTGCCGTGCATGGCCACCGACGTCAGCAGCGAACTCTGGAACCAGCCCCGATGCTGGTCGGAACCCTCCAGGTAGAGGTCGGAGGGATAGTCAGCGTCGTCGCGGATCGCCGGAACACAGTGGTGCATGAGTCCGGAATCCACCCACACATCCATGATGTCCGTGACTTTTTCGTAGCGATCCGCATCCTCGCCCAGCAGCTCCGCCGGATCCAGGTCCCACCAGGCATCGATGCCGCCGGTCTCCACCCGCCGGGCCACTTCCTCGAGCAGGCGCACGCTGTCCGGATGGGGATCGCCGGTCTGCGCATCGGCGAACAAGGCGATCGGCACACCCCAGGTGCGCTGCCGGGAAATACACCAGTCCGGCCGGCCCTCCACCATGCCGCGAATCCGGTTCTCGCCCCAGTCCGGGGTCCAGGAGACGCCGCCGATCGCGTCCAGCGCCTGCTGTCGCAGGCCGGCCTTGTCCATGCTGATGAACCACTGGGGCGTGGCGCGGAAAATTACGGGGGTCTTGTGCCGCCAGCAATGGGGATAGCTGTGGCCGAACTCCTCGTGGTGCAGAAGCGCACCGCGCTCCTCCAGCAGCTCGACGATCGCGGGGTTGGCCTTGAAGACGTGCTGGCCTTCGAACACCTCGGTGCCGGCCACGAAGACTCCGCGGCGATCCACGGGGTTGTCCAGCGGCAGGTCGTACTCCACGCCGACCGCGAAATCCTCCTGGCCGTGACCGGGTGCGGTGTGCACGGCGCCGGTTCCGGCATCCAGCGTGATGTGTTCGCCCAGCACGACCGGCACCACCCGATCGTAGAACGGGTGCCGCAGCGACACGCCCTCCAGGGCGCGGCCCGCGCAGACTGCGAGTTCCTCGAAGTGTTCGATGCCGTAGCGGCGGGTCACCGGGGCGACGAGGTCCCGCGCCACGATGATGCGCTCTGCGCCGGCGGGGCCCGTGAAGCCGATCAGGGCGTACTCCAGGTCCGGATGCAGGGACACCGCCCGGTTGGCGGGCAGGGTCCACGGCGTCGTGGTCCAGATGGGCAGCGACAGCGGACCGTCGGTGCGGCTGCGGGCATCGCCCCCGAAGGCATCCAGAACCCGGTCTTCGTCGACCACGCCGAAGCGGACATCGATGGCCGGCGAGGTGCGGTCCGCGTACTCGACCTCGGCCTCGGCCAGCGCCGACCCGCAGTCCAGGCACCAGTGCACGGGCTTGTAGCCTTTGTAGAGATGGCCATTGGCGATGATGGCGGCAAACGCCCTGAGCTGCTCGGCCTCATAGGCCGGCTCCATGGTGAGGTACGGATTGTCCCAGTCGCCCAGTACGCCGAGACGCTGAAAATCCCGGGACTGGCCTTCCACCTGCCGGCGGGCATACTCCCGGCAGGCATCCCGGAAGGCGCGGGCATCCAGCTTCTTGCCCACCCTGCCCTTTTTCTTTTCCACCATGAGCTCGATGGGCAGCCCGTGGCAGTCCCAGCCGGGGACATAAGGAACGTCGTATCCGTCCAGGGTCCGCGACCGCACGACCATGTCCTTCAGTACCTTGTTCACCGCATGGCCGATGTGAATGTCGCCGTTTGCGTAGGGCGGCCCGTCCGGCATCATGAACCGGGGCCGGCCGGCGCACGCCTCGCGCAGCGCCGCGTAACGGCCTTCGGCGCGCCACGTCTCCAGCATGCCCGGCTCCCGGTGCGCCAGGCTGGCGCGCATGGGAAACTCCGTGGCCGGGAGGTTCAGGGTGTCCTTGTAGTCGTTGCTCAAATCTCTCTACTCGCTTGTCTCTTGTTGTCTTCGCCGCAGCGAAACGCTTCGCTTCACCCTGCGCCGGAGCCGGCCGGCAGGCCGAGAATTTCCCGGGCGCCGGCGGCATCTTGATGCATCTGTGCGGTCAGGGCCGCCAGGGAATCGAAGCGCCGCTCCTCCCGCAGCCGCGCCACGAATTCCACCCTCAGATGCCGACCGTACAGGTTGCCGTCGTAATCGAACAGGTGTGCCTCCAGCAGCATCTCCCCGCCGTCCACTGTCGGACGGGTTCCCAGGCTCGCCACGCCCGGCCACGGCGCATCGTCCACACCCAGCACGCGGATGGCAAAAATCCCGTGCAGCGGCGAGACCCGGCGGCCCAGCCTGAGGTTCGCCGTGGGGTAACCCAGGGTGCGGCCCAGGCGCTGGCCCTCGATGACCCGGCCGCTCATGGAGTAGGCCCGGCCGAGCAGCCGTTTAGCCGTCACCAGATCGCCGGCGGCCAGGGCTGCCCGGATGCGGGTGCTGGAGACGCGCTCGCCGTCCATTGTGAAGCTCGGGGTAGAGACCACGTCAAAGCCGCGCCGCACTCCGGCCTCGGCCAGCAGGGCGAAATCGCCGGCCCGGTTGCGCCCGAAGCGGAAGTCATCTCCCACAACCAGGTGACGCAGATCCAGCTTTTCCACCAGCAGATCCTCGATAAACGCCTCCGGCGGCGTGTCCGCCATGCGCGCATCGAACGGAATGCACAGGAACCGGTCCACCTGCAGACAGGCCAGCAGCTCCGCCTTCTCCCGAAAACGGGTCAGGCGCGGTGGTGCCTGGCCTGGCGCAAAGTACTCCCGGGGCGTGGGCTCGAAGCACATCACGAGCGCAGGCACGTCCAGGCCCCGGGCCCGTTCCAGAAGGCCCCGGATCACCGCCTGGTGGCCGAGGTGCAGACCGTCGAAATTGCCGATGGTTGCAGCGCAGCCCCGATGGCGGGTTCGCAAGTTGTGTGGCCCCCTGATGAGCTCCAACACCGGGCTCCCTGACGGCGTCAAAAAAACCCCGGGATTATACGTGACGGCCGGCGGATTGAGGCGTCACCTGCCGCCCCGTCCGGGCGAGCGATTGCCGCCGAGGCCCGGCCGGCGATGCGCGGCAATCCCATGACCGGGCGGGCCCCGGGGCCCGGATTCGCTATAGTCAGCAGCCATCGGCGGGCGGGGGCTGCCGCCCGGCCGGCAGCAGCGGAGAGCGGAATCATGCCGGGACAGGTATTTATCACGGGGGCCAGCGGGTTCATCGGCCGCGCACTTGCCGCGCGCTACCGCCGGGACGGCTGGGCCGTGCGCGGCGTGGACTTCCAGGCGGATCCGGACTGGGACGTCGTGGCCGGCGACATTCGCTCGCCGGACACCTGGCGCAAGCACGTCGCCGGCTCCGACCTTGTGCTGCACACCGCCGCCATCGTGTCCATGGTGGCGCCGGTGGAGGACGCCTGGGCGGTGAACTGCCAGGGCACGCGGCGCATGCTGGAAATCGCCCGGGACGAACAGGTGGGCCGTCTGTTGCATTTCTCATCCATCGCTGCCTACGGCTTCGACTTCCCCCCGGACGTGGACGAGACCTATCCCCTGAGGCCCTGGGGTAACTCCTACGTAGACACGAAGATCGCCAGCGAACACACGGTCCTGTCGGCGCATGCCGCGGGCGAGGTGGCCTGCACCGTCATCCGGCCGGGTGACGTCTACGGGCCGGGCTCCCGGGCGTGGCTGGTGGAGCCGCTGAAAATGATGAAGGCCGGGCAGTTCATGCTCCCGGACGCCGCCCGGAGCGTCTTCAGCCCCGTCTACATCGACGACCTGGTGGATGGAATCGTGCAGGCCGCCGCGTCACCCCGGGCCGCGGGCCAGGTGTTCAACCTCACCGGCGGCGTGGGGGTCAGCTGCGAGACCTTCTTCGGCCACCACTGGCGCTGGCTCGGCAAACCGGGGGCGCCGCGCTCGCTCCCCGCCGCCGTCGCCGAAGCGCTGGCGGGTGTCGGCGGTTGCCTGATGAAACTGATCGGCCGGCCGACGGAAATGGGTCGCGGCACCGTGCAGCTGCTCGCACGCCGCGCCACCTACAGCATCGAGAAGGCACGCAGTCTGCTCGGCTATGCGCCGCAGGTGGACCTGGACCGCGGCATGGAGCAAAGCGAGGCCTGGGTCAGGGCGCAGGGACTGCTGGAACGCTGAGCGGTCACGCCGGACCCGTCAGGGGGCGGCATGCACCGGCCGGAGGTCCGCGGGGCGCAGACCGGCGGCCAGCAGCGCGAGCAGATACACCCCCAGTCCGGCAATGACACACACAGCCAGGCGGCCCGCCCGGCCCAGGGCATCGGCTGCCAGCCAGGCATCCAGCCCGCCGGCCAGCCAGACCAGCAGCAGGGCCATGCTGACGTTGGCCAGCAGGGACTGGAGCGCCAGCTTTCCCCAGCCGCCGAGCGGGCGATAAACACCGTCGCGCCGGAGACCCCGAAACAGCAGGCCGGCGTTGAGCACGGCCGCCATTCCGGTGGCCAGGGCGAGGCCCGCGTGGGCCCCGGCAATGCCGGCGCGCATCATCGGGACGACGATGGCGACGTTCAGGACGATATTGGCAAGCAGCGAGACAATGCTGATCTTCACCGGGGTCCTGGTGTCCTGGCGCGCGAAGTACCCCGGCGCCAGCACCTTGACGAGAGTAAATGCCACCAGCCCCACGGCATAAGCCATCACCGACAGGCGCGTCATCTCGGCGTTTCCGGGCACCGCGAACTCGCCGTAGTTGAACAGGGTGGCGACCAGCGGACCGGCGAGAACGAACAGGGCCACGGCGGCGGGTACGGCGATGAGGATCACCAGCCGCAGCGCCCAGTCGAGGGTGGCGGAAAACTCGTCGGGGGATTTCTCGGCATGTTTTCTCGACAGGCCCGGCAGAATCACGGTGGACAACGCAATGGCGAAGATGCCCAGCGGGAACTCCAGCAGGCGATCGGAATAATAGAGCCAGCTGATACTGCCGGTGACCAGAAACGACGCGATGATGCGATCGATGATGATGTTGATCTGTGCCACCGACGAGCCGATGATCGCCGGCAGCATCAGGTTCAGGATCTTGTTGACGCCCGGATGCCGCCAGCCCCAGCGGGGCCGGGGCAGCAGGTGCAGCCGCCTCAGAAACGGCAGCTGGAATGCCAGCTGCACGAGCCCGGCAACGAACACCCCCACGGCCAGAGCCATGATGGGCTCATCGAAATGCGGTGCCAGCCACAGCGCCGCGGAGATCAGCACGAGATTCAAAAGCACCGGGGTGAATGCGGGGACGCCGAAGCGGCCCCAGGTGTTCAGGATGGCGCCGGCGAGCGCTGTCAGGGAAATGAACAGGAGATAGGGAAAGGTCAGCCGGAGCATGTCCGAGGCCAGCGCGTGCTTCTCGGGCTCCTGGGCAAAGCCGGGCGCGAAAACGAGGATCAGCACGGGGGCGATCACGATGCCCAGCGCGGTGAGGGCCACGAGGATCGCTCCCAGCGTCCCGGTGACCCGGTCGATAAGCTCGCGGACCTCGGCCTCGGAACGGGTGCTCTGATACTCCGACAGCACCGGCACGAAGGCCTGGGAAAATGCGCCCTCGGCGAACAGGCGGCGCAGAAAATTGGGGATCTGAAAGGCGACGACGAACACGTCCATGCCCGTGCCGGCGCCGAAGGCGCGGGCGAAGACCACGTCGCGGAGAAAGCCCAGGATCCGGGAGGCCAGGGTATTGCCGCCCACGACGCTCGTGGAGCGCAGCAGGCTGGGGCGGGCGTCCTTGCGGCTCATGCCGGCGGATCATACCGGGGCCGGCCGCGGTCGTCCCGTGTTTGTCCGCGACCCCGCGACCCGGATCCCACCGTCCGGTCCGGTATCGCCAGGCTCCGGTAGCGGTCGGCGGTCAGGATCTGTGGCGCTTCTCCAGCTGCCTGAGCACGTCACGCATGTCCAGGCCGTTGAGCTGCAACAGCACCTGCAGATGGAACAGGAGATCCGCGGATTCGTCGAGCAGCTCGGCCGCATCCCCGGCGGCCCCGGCCAGCGCCGTCTCGACCCCCTCCTCGCCAACCTTCTGCGCGGCGCGGCGCGCGCCGGCCTCCGCCAGCCGGGTGACATAGCTGTCCGCGGGGCGGTCTTCCAGCCTTCCGGCAATGATCTCGTCCAGCGCCCCGGCGAAACCCGCCACACCCGGCAGATCTTCCCCGAAGCAGCTGGTCCAGCCCTTGTGGCAGGTGGGGCCGGCGGGCCGGGCATCCACGAGCAGGGCATCGCCGTCACAGTCGGTGCGTATGCCCGCGACCTCCAGCAGGTTGCCCGACGTTTCGCCTTTTTGCCAAAGCGCGCCCCGGGAGCGCGAGTGGAACGTCACCCGGCCGGAAGCCAGCGTCGCCCGGTAGGCCTTGACGCTCATGTAGCCCAGCATCAGGACCGCGCCGGTCACGTGATCCTGCACGATGGCCGGTATCAGACCGTCGCCCTTGTCGAAATCCAGGTCGCCTTCAGCCGGCGCTCTCATATCGCACCTCTATACCCTCACCTGACAGCCAGGCCTTGAGTTCGGGAATCGGGATCTGGCCCGAGTGAAACACGGTCGCCGCCAGAGCACCGTCCACGTCCGCCCGGCGGAATACTTCCAGGAAGTGCGTCATCTCCCCGGCACCGCCGGACGCAATGAGCGGCACATCGCAGATCCCGCGGACCGCGACGAGCTGCTCCACGTCATAGCCGGAGCGCACCCCATCGGCATTCATGCAGTTCAATACGATCTCACCGGCGCCGCGCAGCTGCACCTCGCGCACCCAGTCCAGGGTGGCGCGGCGGCCATAACGGGTTGCGTCCGGGTCGCCGGTGTGACTGGCAACCTGCCAGCCCGCATCCGTCGGATAACTGTCGATACCGATCACGACGCACTGGCTGCCGAAGCGCCGGGCCAGGGCGTCGATCAGGTCCGGGTTCTCCAGCGCCGGCGTGTTCACGGAGATCTTCTCCGCGCCGGCCGCCAGCACGGCCTCGGCGTCGGTGACGCTGCGGATACCGCCGGCCACCGAAAACGGGATATCGAGCACGGCCCCGACCCGGGCCACCCAGTCCCGATCCACGGACCGGCCCTGAGGACTGGCCGTGATGTCATAGAAGACCAGTTCGTCGGCGCCCTCGTCCCGGTAGCGCCGGGCGAGATCCAGTATGTCTCCCATGACCCGGTGGTCACGGAAATTCACGCCCTTGACCACCTGGCCGTCGCGAACATCCAGGCAGGGAATCAGGCGTTTGGCAAGAATGGCCCGGCCTCCTCTTCGGTAATCGCGCCCTCCAGCAGGGCCCTTCCGACGATAGCCGCACTGGCGCCGGTCGCAGCCAGCGCCTCCAGGTCCGCCGCCCCGCGCACGCCGCCCGAGGCCTGCCAGCGAATGTCGGGCCGGGCCCTCACACACTCCGCATAAAAATCCACGTTGGGGCCGGCCATGGCGCCGTCGCGGGCCACATCGGTACACAGAACATGCACCGGTGAGCTGTCGCCGTAGTCATCCAGGAGGGTCCAGAGGTCTGTTCCGGCGGATTCCGTCCAGCCCCGGCTCCTGAGCTGTGGCACGCCGTCCTCCAGGGCCACGTCGAGGGCGAGAACCACACGGCCGGGCCCGAACCCGTTGAGCCAGCTGGCGACCTTCGCCGGCTGCTCCATGGCCGTGCTGCCCACAACCACCCGGCCGGCGCCGGCATCCAGCCAGAAGGAGACGTCCCCCTCCCGGCGGATGCCGCCGGCCACCTGCAGGCGGCCCGGATGATTGGTCACCAGGGTTTCGATCAGGCTGGCGTTGGTGCCCACCCCGTCCCGGGCCCCGTCGAGATCCACCACGTGCACCCAGTCGGCGCCCATCGCCAGGTACCGGGCGGCCAGATCCTCGGCATTCTCGGGATAATCGGTGCGCGCGTCGTAGCGTCCCTGGTGCAGGCGCACGACGCGCCCGTCCTTCAGGTCGATGGCGGGTATCAGTTCCATGCCGCGGCCTCCAGAAAGTTGCGCAAGAGTCTCGCCCCCCAGGATCCGGAGCGTTCGGGATGAAACTGGGTGCCGGCAAAATTGTCCTGCCCGGCGACGGCGGTGAACGGCACTCCGTATTGGCAGGCGCCCAGTGTCCCGGGCCCGACGGGCACGGCGAAACTGTGCACGAAATAGAAGTGGCTGGCATCGGGAATGCCGTCGAACAGAGCCAGGCCACCGGGGCCGGACTGGGCGGCCACCCGGACCCGGTTCCAGCCCATGTGAGGAACCGGCCGGCCCGGCGCCGCCGCAAACCGCCGGGCACTGCCGGGAAGGATGCCCAGGCATTCGATCCCCCCGTCCTCCTCCGAACCCTCGAACAACAGCTGCATGCCCAGGCAGATGCCGAGCACCGGCTGCTCCAGCGAGCGGATGACCGGCACGAGACCGGCGGCCTCCAGCCGGGCCATGGCATCGGCCGCCGCACCGACACCCGGCAGCAGGACCCGGTCCGCTGACTGGATCGTGGCTGCATCGGCGGTCACTTCGCCGTCGTGACCGAGCCGCGTCAGCGCATGCCGGACCGAGGCGATGTTCGCCCCGCCCGAGTCGATGACCGCGATTTTCAAGACGCGCTCCCGCGCTTCGCTGGCCGCGTTCTCATGCCAGCACGCCTTTCGTGGACGGTATCTCACCACCCTCCAGGCGCACTGCGTCCCGCAGGGCCCGGCCCAGGGCCTTGAAGCTGCCCTCGACCATGTGGTGGGCGTTTTCCCCGGTCACCTTCACGTGAATGGACGCGCCGAGGCTGTCCGCAAGCGACCGGAAGAAATGCGGGACCATCTCCGTGGGCAGCTCGCCGACCCGGTCCCTGGGCAGGGTTCCCTCGAACACCGCATAGGGGCGGCCGCCCAGGTCCAGGGCGATCCGGGCCAGGGTCTCGTCCATCGGCAGCACGAAACCGTAACGGCCGATACCGCGTTTCTCGCCAAGGGCCTCTCTGAGCGACTGGCCGAGCGCGAGGGCGACGTCTTCCACCGTGTGGTGCTCGTCCACCTCGAGATCGCCCCGGCAATTCACCGTCAGCGCAATGCCGCCATGGCGGGCCACCTGCTCGAGCATGTGATCGTAGTAACCGATACCGGTGGCAATGGAGACCGGGCCGCCGGCATCCAGGTCAACGGCCACCTCGATGTCGGTTTCCTTCGTGCGCCGCCGTACACGCCCGCGGCGCACACCCGACAGGATGTGCGTGGCGACTGCCTCCCAGCTCTCCCCGTCCGGACCGACACGCAGCCCATGGATACCCAGGTTCGCGGCCAGGTCGAGATCCGTCTGCCGGTCGCCGATGACGAAGCTGCGCTGCAGGTCCGGCGGATTCTCCAGGAGAAACCGGGTCAGCAGGCCCGTCCGCGGCTTGCGGCAGTCACAGCCGTCAGCCTCGAAATGCGGGCAGAAGAACTCGGCGTCGAATTGGATACCCTGGGAGGCGAACAAGGCATTGATGAACGCGTGGACGGGAGCAAAATCGGCCTCGGGGAACGCGTCGGTGCCGCGACCGTCCTGGTTGCTGACAACCACGAACCGGTAGCCGGCATCCCGCAGCCGAAGCAGCGCCGGAATCACGCCCGCGGTCAGGCGCACTTTTTCGAAGGCATCCACCTGTTCATCGGGCGGCTCATCGACGAGTGTGCCGTCCCGGTCGATGAACAGGTACGGGGTCCTAGACATGCACGGCCTCCGTCAGAGCGGCGATGACACGCTCGTTTTCACTCTCGCTGCCCACCGTGATCCGCACGCAGCCGGCGAGCCCCGGCTGGCGGCTGAAGTCCCGGACCAGGATGCCGGCCCGGGAGCAGCTATCCACGGCGGCCTCGGCATCGCCAAAACGCACCAGCACAAAATTCCCCTCACTCGGATACACCTCCAGCACGCCGGGCATGCGGGCCAGCGCGCGAGCCAGCGAACCTCGGCGGGCGACGATGTCCGCCGCCCGCGCGCGGGCCTCGACCAGGGCCGCCGGCGTAGTCATTCGCAGGGCCGCCTCCACGCACGGGGACGGCAGCAGGTACGGCGGCAGCAGGGCCCGCAACAGGGCCACCGTCTCCGGCGGACCCACCAGCGCGCCGACGCGGGCGCCGGCCATACCGTAGGCCTTGGACAAGGTCCGCAGCACCAGCAGCTCTCCGTCGGCGGCGCGCCGCGACAGTCCGGAGCCGCCGGAAAACTCCTGGTAGGCCTCGTCCACGACCACGATCGCACGAGAGCCCACGCGCTCGAGCAGCGCGTCCAGCGCGCCCGTCGCCTGACGGTTGCCCGTCGGGTTGTTCGGCGAACACACGAACACGAGTTTCACGGGCATGCTGTCGGCGCCGGTGCTGACCGCTTCGCTCAGCCCTTCCACATCCAGGCCGAAAGGTGACTCCGGCGACTGCACGAGGGGCACATCGACCACGCCGGCCCCCTGGACCCTCGCCGCCACCTGATACATGCCGAAGGTGGGCGAAGAGATCGCCACGGCATCACGGCCTGCCAGGCAAAAGGCCCGCACGAGGACGTCGATCGCGTCATCGCTGCCACGGGTTGGCAGTACCGACTCCGGCGGCACCCGGTAGAGCCTGCCCAGCCGTTCGACGAGCAGCGCGGGCATCGGGTCGGGGTAGCGGTTGAGGCCGACGTCGGAATGGTCCCAGTCCCGCCGCCAGGACACTTCGTTGGCGTGCAGGCGAACCGCGTTCTTGTCGGGTGCCGCGGCCGAGTAGGCCTTGAAGCCGGCGAGATCCGGGCGCAGCAGATTCAGCTGCCAGCTCACGATTCCGCGTCTCCCTCGCCGATCCGGACGATGACCGCCCGGGCGTGTGCTTCCAGCCCTTCTAGCCGGGCCAGCGTGACCGCCGTGGGGCCGAGTTCTTCGAGACCCTGCAGCGTCACTTCCTGGACCGAGATCCGGCGCTGGAAGTCAGCCAGTCCGAGACCGCTCCAGGCCTTGGCATAGCCATAGGTCGGCAGCACGTGGTTGGTGCCGCTGCAGTAGTCACCCAGGGACTCCGGGGCGTAGTGGCCGAGAAACACCGAACCCGCGACCCGGATGCTCCCCGTCCAGCGACGGGCGTCATCCACGGCCAGGATCAGGTGCTCCGGCCCGTAGGAATTGGAGACCACGAGGGCCTGTTCCAGGCTGTCGACAACCAGCATCCGGGAGTTCGCTATGGCCTGGGCGGCGATGTCCCTGCGCGGCAGGGAGGCCAGCTGAAAATCGACCTCCTCCGCCACGGTGTCCGCAAGCCCCCTGGACGGCGTGACCAGCAACACCTGGCTGTCGGGGCCGTGTTCAGCCTGGGAGAGCAGATCGGCTGCCACGGCCGACGGATCCGCCGAGTCGTCGGCGATGACCAGCACCTCGGAGGGACCCGCCGGAAGGTCGAGGGCAGCCCCGTCCGGATCGAGGGAGACCTGCAGCTTGGCTTCCGTGACCCACGCGTTGCCGGGACCGAAGATCTTGTCGCAGGAAGGGATGGACTCGGTCCCGTAGGCCATGGCGGCCACCGCCTGGGCGCCCCCCACGGCGTAGACCTCCTCCACGCCGCAGTACCGGGCAGCCACCAGGACACTCGGATCCGGCAGGCCGTCGGCGCCCGGCGGCGAACAGATGATCCGCCGCTCGCAGTCGGCGATACGGGCCGGAACCGCGAGCATGATCACCGCGGACGGCAGCGGCGCGCTCCCGGCGGGAACATAGAGTCCCACCCGGCCGATGGCCCGGATGACGGTGCTGCAGCGCACGCCGGGGGCGGTCTGGACGACTGGCGGTTCGTAGCGCTGCGCCTCGTGAAAGGTGGTGACCGTGTCGATCGCGCGGCGGATCGCGGCGCGCTGGACTTCCGTCAGGCTGGCCTCGGCCGCGTCAAAGGCATCAGCCGGCACCCGGAGGGCGGCCGGTCGCACGCCGTCTAGCCGCTCGGTCAGTTCGGCAAGCGCCGCATCGCCGCCGGCCCGCACCGAGGCGATGATCCGGGCGGTCTCGCGCCGACGTTCGTCGCTGACGCCCTGGGGCGGGCGCGCCAGCGCCGCCCGGCGCTGGCCGCTGTCGAGTCCCTGCCAGTCGAGGATCGCCAGAGCTCCTGCCGGAGCGTTCCGCGCTTGTGTGCTCATGCCAGCATTTTCTCCACCGGGAGCACGAGAATCGATGTCGCCCCGGCGCCTTTCAGGCGTTCGAGAGTTTCCCAGAACACCGTTTCAGAGCAAACCGCGTGCACCGCGACCTTGTCGTCGAGTCCTTCCAACGGCATGAGCGTGGGCGCTTCGCTGCCCGGCAGCAGGTCACGGATTTCATCCAGTGCCGCCCGGGGCGCATGCAGCATGATGTACTTGCTGCCGCGCACCCGCAGAACGCCCTCGATGCGGCTGATCATGCGCTGGGCCCAGGCCGAGTGGGCCTGCGGCGCCGCGAGCAGGGCCGCCTGGCTTTCCAGGACGATCGTGGTTTCCTCCAGGTCATTGGCCGCCAGGGTTGATCCGGTGGAAACCAGGTCACAGATCACGTCCGCCCGGCCCAGGCGCGGGGCAATCTCCACGGCCCCGGAAAGCGTCACCACACTGGCGTCCACGCCCTGCTCGTCCAGCCAGCGGCTGAGAATCCTCGGGTACGTGGTGGCGATTCGCCGCCCCGCCAGCGACACCGGTCCGTCCCAGCTTTCGCCGCGGGGGACGGCGATCGACAGGCGGCAGCGACCGAAGTCCATGTCCACGGCCTTGCGCACGCCGTCTTCGGGGTTCGACTTCTCGAGAAAGACATTCAGTCCGACAATGCCCAGATCGCAGACACCCTCGGCCAGCAACTGGGGTATGTCGTCGTCCCGTACCAAAAGGACATCCACCGGCATGTTCTCGCCGTAGCAGATGAGCTGATCCCGTCCCCGGCTGTAAGTCAGGCCGCAGGTTTCCAGCAGGTGCAGCGAGTTCTCCGTCAGGCGGCCGGATTTCTGCACGGCGATTTTCAGACGCGGTTCTTGTTCCAAGAGGTTCTCCGACAGCCGCGCACTCAGCGGCGGCACAGGGGATGGGTGGATGAGGACGCGGGCTAGTCGCGCAGACGGCCGGCCACGAGCTGATAACCCCCGTGGCCGTGGTCCAGAAACCGCGCGACCCGGCCGATGGTCGTGACGCTGACGCCGGTCAGTTCGTTGATTTCCCGGTACGGCCGCCCCTCCCGGAGCAGCGCGACCACGCACCAGCGATCGGCCAGGGCTTCCAGTTCGGCCGGTGTGCAAAGATCGCGCAGGAACACCTCGGCCTCGGCGGCGTTTTCCAGGAGGCTTACCGCCTCGAACAACGCGGCTTCACAGCGGGCCTGCTCGTCGGCCGGACGCGGATCACGGGTCTTCATCGAACTTCAGTGCCCTCGCAGGCCCCGGGGCGTCGGGCACAAGGTGCCGGACAGGCGGGTCAGTGAATGTATTAGCACGTTAATACATTAATCCACGGCTGGCAAGCTCGCGTCCGTTCTCCGGGAGAGGGCCCCGGAACCCGGCCCTCGGGAACGCCTCGACGAGCATTGACAATGCCGGCACCGGACTAAATAATAAGCGGCTTCGTGGCCTGTTCGGACCCTGTCCACCGGCGAACCCGGCCAGACGGCCTTAATGTTTTCGGAGTTTCAGAACCTTGGCGAATATCAAGTCAGCGGCAAAGCGCGCCCGCCAGTCGGAGCAGCGCCGCCAGCACAACGTGGCCCTGCGCTCGAAGATGCGCACCTTCGTCAAGAAGGTGTTGACCGCCGTCGAAGGCGGCGACAAGGAAAAGGCCAGGGCCGCCTACGACGAAGCCGTTCCGGTGATCGATTCGGTTGCGGACAAGGGCCTGATCCACAAGAACAAGGCCGCCCGCCACAAGAGCCGCCTGAACAACAAGGTCCGGGCGCTCTAAACCAGGGCTCACCGGGCAGCGACTGTCGCGGCGCGACGGACGCCACCACCGAATGCAATGACCTCGAGCCGGTCCTTCGTGGCCGGCTTTTTTTTCGCCTGCACGTTGCCGCCGGATTCGGGCCCGCCGGCCCGTGATCCGGGAACCCAGGGCTCAGTCCGCGCTCCTGTCCGGTGCACTCGCCGCAGACGCCGAATCCCCGGGGTCCGATTCCAGGGCGCTATCTTCAGCTCGACTGTCGTCTCCGGGGGTCTCTCCCGGATGTGCCTCGAGCCAGCTCATCACCGCGGCAACAAGTTCGTCGGTGCCCTGACCCGACAGGGCGGACACGCAGAACAAGCGGCCATCGTAGCCGAGACTCCCGGCCAGCTCCGCCGCGCGCTCCGGCGCCTCACCGTCGGGCACCAGATCCGCCTTGTTGACCACCAGCCAGCGGGGCCGCTGTGCCAGCTCCGGGCTGAACGCTTCCAGTTCCCTGACAATGACGCGGGCCGCCTCTTCCGGCGAGGGCTGCCCTTCCAGGGGCACCAGATCCACCAGGTGCAGCAGGAGGCGTGTGCGCTGCAGGTGCTTCAGAAAGCGGATGCCCAGACCCGCGCCCCCGGCCGCGCCCTCGATCAGCCCGGGCACATCGGCCATCACGAAGCTGCGATGACTCCCCACCGACACAACGCCGAGATTGGGGTGCAGGGTGGTGAACGGGTAGTCCGCGACCCGGGGCCGGGCGGCGGATACCTGCCGGATCAGCGTGGATTTGCCTGCATTCGGCAGACCCACCAGACCCACGTCGGCAAGGAGCTTGAGTTCCAGCACCAGCTCCCGGACCTCACCCGGCGTACCCGGGGTCGCGCGCCGCGGCGCCCGGTTGACGCTGGTCTTGAAGCGCGCGTTGCCCTGGCCACCCTCACCGCCACGGGCCACCAGCAGGCGCTGATCCGGCCGGGTAAGGTCGCCGATGATCTCTCCGGTGCCACTGTCCTGAACCACGGTGCCCACGGGAACCTGGATCACCAGGTCCTCGGCGCCCCGGCCCGCACAGTTCTTGCCGGAGCCCGGCTGGCCGTGGCCGGCCCGGAAATTACGCTGAAACCGGAAGTCGGCCAGGGTATTGATGCCGGAATCCGCCAACATCCAGACGCTGCCGCCGCGGCCGCCATCGCCACCGTCCGGCCCACCGCGCGGAACGTACTTTTCCCGGCGGAAGCTCACGGTGCCGTTGCCGCCGTTCCCGGCAGCCACCCGGATGGTGGCTTCGTCGACGAATTTCATGGGACCTCTCGCAGTGTGCTGGGAATTCGTGCGTCCCACGGCCCGCCGCGGACAAGGTTCCGCGGACGGGCCGCGCCGACGATTCTAGCGCGGAAACGAAAAAGGCCCCGGACATCGCCGGGGCCTCCTTACCGTTCGGGTTCCCGGGGAACCTGTCCGATCGGTCAGTCGGAAACGACGGTCACGAACTTGCGGCCCTTGTCGCCGCGGGTCTCGAAGCGCACCTTGCCGTCCGCCTTGGCGAACAGGGTGTGGTCGCGGCCGACACCCACGTTCACGCCGGCGTGGAAACGGGTGCCCCGCTGGCGAACGAGAATGCTGCCGGCGCGAACGGCTTCGCCGCCGAAACGCTTCACGCCAAGCCGTTTGGACTCGGAATCGCGGCCGTTACGAGTACTGCCGCCTGCCTTTTTATGTGCCATCGCTGAGCCTTCCTCTTCGCTCCGCCCTTATCCGGCGGAGATATCCGTGATTCTGACCTGGGTGAACTGCTGCCGGTGGCCCTTCGTGCGCCGGTAATTCTTGCGCCGGTTGAACTTGACCACCTCCACTTTCGGGGCCTTGCCCTGGGATTCGACGGTGGCCTTGACCTTGCCGCCCTCGACCAGCGGCGTGCCGATGGTGACGTTTTCGCCTTCGCCGACCAGGAGGACCTGATCGAATTCCACGGCGTCGCCTTCGGCCGCGTCGAGCCGTTCCACCTTCAGTGTGGCGCCCTCGGCGACGCGATACTGCTTCCCGCCTGTCTTGATAACCGCGTACATGAACCTGCTCTCCACTCTGACGTGGGGTCGAAACCAAGCCGCGCATTGTATCCACGGGCCCCGCGGGGGTCAAACCCTGAGGAATGATTTATGAAACGGAGCCCGGCACCGTTTGGCGCTACAATCGTATCTCACGATCCGGCGCCGCGGGCGCCGTCCCGCGGCGGAAGGAGGCCGCCGAACCCTCTGATGGAAGAAAGAATTTCCGCCCTGACCAGCCCATTGTCCCTCGCCGACGTACGTCGTCTTGTCGAGGCCGATCTGGAGTCCCTGGACGAGACGATCCGGGCCCGCCTGCACAGCGATGTCCTCCTGGTCAGCCAGGTGGCGGACTACATTGTCAACTCCGGCGGCAAGCGGCTCAGGCCGCTGCTGGTGCTCCTCGTGGCCCGGGCCTGCGGCTATTCCGGCAGCGGACATGTCGAGGCGGCCGCCATTATCGAGTTCATCCATACCGCGACGCTGTTGCATGACGACGTGGTGGACGGGTCGGATCTGCGCCGCGGCCAGGACACCGCCAACGCGATGTTCGGCAACTCCGCCAGTGTCCTGGTGGGAGACTTCCTGTATTCCAGAGCCTTCCAGATGATGGTGAGCCTCGAGCGCATGGGCATCATGGCGGCGCTAGCGGACGCGACGAATCGCATCGCCGAGGGCGAGGTGATGCAGCTGATGAATATCCACGACCCGGAAACCAGCGAGGCCCGGTATATGGAAATCATCGAGTGCAAGACCTCGAAGCTCTTCGAGGCCGGCGCCGTCGTGGCCGGACTGCTGGCTGACCAGACCCCGGACGTGCTGGAAGCCCTCGCCACCTACGGCATGAAACTCGGCAACGCGTTTCAGCTTACCGACGATGCACTGGACTATCAGTCCAGCGCCGAGGAAATGGGCAAGAATGCCGGCGACGATCTCGCCGAAGGCAAGCCCACGCTGCCCCTGATTCATGCGCTGCGCAAGGGCAGCGACGAGGAACGCGTGGTGATTCGGGAGGCGATCGAAAACGGCGGCGCCGAGCAGATGCCCGTCATCCTGAAAGCTATTGAATCCACCGAGGCGCTCCACTACACTGCGCGGCTCGCGAAATCGGAGGCGAATGCTGCCATCTCCGCCCTCGGCATCCTGCCGGAGTCCCCGTACCGGGACGGTCTGGCGGCGATAGCGGATATTGCCATCAGCCGGTCGTATTGACCGACAGCACCTCCCGGATCGCGGCGTCGGAGTATAGCTCAGCCTGGTAGAGCACTACGTTCGGGACGTAGGGGTCGCAGGTTCAAATCCTGCTACTCCGACCAACATGACAGCCGCCGCGAGCGGCGGAACTAGGCCGGCGAAAGCCGGCTTTTTTCTTCCAGTCACCCGAAACCCCGAACTGCACCCGATGACATCCGTCTGAAACCTTGTAGGCTCAGCCTTCGCCCGGGAGCAGGAGCGCCTTGATGTCGGGACAGAACCTGGAACAGTGCAATTCAGCGCGCCCGGCGGCGGAGTCCGCCGTGTGTCCGTTCTGCGAGGAAATCGCTCATCGGATCATTCTGGAGAACGATCGGGCGGTCGCCATCCGGGATGCCTTTCCCGCCTCCGAGCTGCACACCCTGATCATTCCGAAACGGCATGCCGTGACGGCCCTGGACCTCACCCCGGCCGAAGCCGCTGCATGCCATGATCTGATCCGCAGGGCGTGCGCTGAAATCCGCCGCCTCGACGGATCGGTTTCCGGATTCAATATCGGCGCCAACGCCGGTCGGGACGCCGGGCAGAGCGTTTTTCACTGCCACTATCACATCATTCCCCGGCGCCCGCGAGACTCCGGCGACGATCTGGGCGGCATTCGCCATGCCATGCCGGGGCGGCGAATCTATCCCGGCGACTACCTCTAGAATACCTGCGCCTGGCCGCTGGCGAGGCCCGGCTCCGGGAGGCATAGCGGCGATCTCAGCTCCGCCGGATCACCGGGTGCGCGGATCGTTTCCGAAGTCGGGCAGCGCGCCCGGCGGCCCTACGCGGCAATGCCCACGAGCCGCATGACCCACTTCAGCCCGTAGGCGAACGCCAGCCACGCCAGCAGGCTGCCGGTCCAGATAACCACAAACCAGCCCGCGCGGCGCCAGCCGCGTGGACCGGAATCGGTGGCTTCAGTGGTGATATCCGGCATCGGCCGCCACCTTGCCGCGGAAAACCCAGTACACGTAGCCGGTATAGGCCAGAATGATCGGCAGCATCACCAGGGCCCCCACCAGCAGCAGACCCTGGGAATTGGGCGCCGCCGCCGCCTGGGTGAATGTCAGGTCATAGGGCACCAGGTAGGGATATATGCCCACCAGCAGGCCGATGAATCCCAGCAGGAACAGGACCATGGCCCAGATGTGCGGTGAGTAGGTCGCCCCGCCTCTGAGTCCACGAACGATCTGGACGAAGGAAATCCCCACCAGCACCGGGATCGGCGTAAGCGGCAGGAGTTTCGACCAGTCAACTTCCGGGTAGCGCAGGCCCCACTGGTCTGCGGCCGCCGCATCCAGGGCGGGCACCCAGAAACTCACAATCGCCATCATCAGAAGGACGACGCCCGCGGCCATCACGCCAACCCGCCGGGACCAGGCCAGCAGATCCCCTTCACTCTTGATGACGAGCCACGTACTGCCCAGCAGCACGTAGCCCCAGACGAGGGAGCAGCCCACAACAAAACTGAACGGTGTCAGCCAGTCGAACATACCGCCGGCGAAACGGCCGTCTTCCAGCGTAATCCCCTGCACGATGGCACCGAGCACGAGTCCCTGGGAAAACGTCGCGATCACCGACCCCCAGTGGAACGCCTGATCCCATATCTTGCGTCCGTAGGGGGAAGCCTTGAAGCGGAACTCAAAGGCCACGCCGCGGAAAATGAGCGCCGTGAGCATGAAGCCGATGGGCATGTAAACCGCCGGCATCAGGGCCGCATAGGCCTTCGGGAAGGCGGCAAACAGGCCGCCGCCGCCAAGAACCAGCCAGGTCTCGTTGCCGTCCCAGACCGGCGCCACCGAATTCATCATGACGTCACGATCCAGGTCGGTGGGCGCGAACGGGAAAAGGATCCCCAGACCCAGGTCGAAGCCGTCGAGAATGAGGTACATGAAGACCGCGACAGCCAGGAGTCCGGCCCAGATGAATGGCAGATTCAGTCCGTCCATGTCGATCTCCTTGTCTCAGGCCCCGGCCGGATCGTCACGACCCAGGGCGAGCGGCACGCCGAGCGGGGGTTCACCCTCGGGCACGCTTTCGGGCTCGATACCGCGGTCGGGTCCCTTGCGCACCAGTTTCAGAATGTAGTGCAGACCCGCACCGAAGACGATGGAGTACGCGAACACAAATACGATCAGGGACGTGCCCACCGCCGAGGCCGAGACCGGCGAAACCGATTCCGCGGTCGTCAGCACGCCATAGATGGTCCACGGCTGACGGCCCACTTCCGCGGTGATCCAGCCGGTCAGGATCGCCACGAAGCCCGCCGGTGAAGCGAACATGCACAGGCGCAGAAACCAGCGCTGCCGCTCCAGGGTGCCCCGCCACATGGACCACGCGCCATAGAGGCCGATGAACAGCATGATCATGCCCAGACCGACCATGATCCGGAAACTCCAGAACACGATTGCCACGGGCGGCCGCTCCTCGGCGGGCCATTCCTTCAAACCCCGGATCTTGCCGTCGAAAGATCCGGTCACGATCAGGCTGCCGACCTTCGGAATGCTCCAGGCATAGTCGTTGGACTCGGTTTCTTCGTTGGGCATGCCGACCAGCACGAGCGGCGCGTTGTTTTCGTAGGTTTCCCAGTGGCCTTCCATGGCCGCCAGTTTGATCGGCTGGTGCTCGTAGACGTTGGCGCCGTGCTCGTGGCCGGCAATGATCTGCAGCGGCACGACAATGGCCAGAAAACCGACCGCCATGTGCATCATGACCCGCGCCGGTTCGACCCGCGTGCCCTTGAGCAGGTGGTAGCCGGCGACGGCGGCCACGACCGTGCCGGTGGTCACGTAGGCCGCCAGCACCATGTGGACGAAGCGGTAGGGAAACGACGGGTTGAAGATCGCCTCGATCCAGTCCGTCGCATAAATGATCCCGTCGCGGATTTCGTAGCCCGCGGGGGTCTGCATCCAGCTGTTGGCGGCGAGGATCCAGAAGGCGGAAAACAGGGTGCCGACGGCGACGATGCAGGTGGAAGCAAAGTGGAGCCTGGGGCCGACCTTTTTCCAGCCGAACAGCATGATGCCGAGAAATGACGCTTCCAGGAAAAAGGCGGTCAGCACTTCGTATCCGAGCAGCGGACCGAGCACGTTACCCGCCTTCTCGGAGAACACGCTCCAGTTGGTTCCGAACTGGTAGCTCATGACCAGCCCCGAGACCACGCCCATCCCGAAAGACACGGCAAAGATCTTTACCCAGTAACGGTACAGGCGCAGATAGACATCTCGCCCGGTCTTCAGCCACAGGCCCTCGAGCATGGCCAGGTAGCTGGCCAGGCCAATGGTGAACGCCGGAAAAATGATGTGAAAGGAAACCGTGAACGCGAACTGGAGTCGCGCAAGGAGAACCATGTCCATGTCGGCCACGCGCGGACCCCCCTGTGACGTTCCGCTGATTCGGTGCTGCTGTCCCCGGAGGTTTCGCCCCTGCGAGGGCGGCAGATTCCGGGACCGCTGGCTCAACTATTAGATAAGGCTAATATTGAGGCAAGGATCGTGGCGGCACCATCGGCGCCGCCTTCCCGCATGGGTATACTCCGCTAACACCGGGTGCGGGAGCAACCATGACGAGCGCTGACGACAACTTCCCGACCACCGGGACCTCAACTCGCCTCAACCGGATCCTCGACTGGATCGAGCGCGCGGGAAACCGCCTGCCGGATCCGGCGATCCTGTTTTTTGTCTTCCTGCTGCTGACCTGGGGTCTCTCGGCCCTGCTTTCGGGGGTCGAGTTCTCCGCCATCGATCCACGCACCGGCGAGCCCATCGTCGTCCGCAATCTGCTGGCCGGCCAGGAGCTCACGGGGTTCCTCGCGAATATGGTCCAGACCTTCGTGAGCTTCCCGCCGCTGGGTGTCGTCCTCGTCGCCATGCTCGGCATCGGCGTCGCCGAACACACCGGCTTTATCAATGCCGGCCTGCGGTCGCTGCTGTCGATGACCAGCCGCCACCTGATCACGCCCATGGTGATCCTCGTCGGAATCGTGAGTCACTCCGCCGTGGACGCCGGGTATGTGCTGGTGATCCCGATTGGCGGCGTGATCTTCTACGCCGCGGGGCGCCACCCTCTCGCCGGCATCGCCGCGGCGTTCGCCGGGGTATCCGGCGGCTTTTCCGCAAATTTCGTGCCGTCGGCGCTGGATCCGATGCTGTCGGGGCTGACGGCCGCGGGAGGCCAGGTGCTGGATCCCGACCTCATGGTCAATCCCCTGAATAACTACTTCTTCACTACAGCCTCATCCGTGCTGATCGTCGCGATCGGCTGGTTTCTCACCGACCGGATCGTGGAACCGAGACTGAAGCGCTCCGCACCGATCGACGGCGACACCGACGATCTGCCGGCGCTGGATGAATTGACCGCCGCCGAACGGCGCGCCCTGCGCATGGCCTTGGTCGCGATGTTCGCCGGCATGGTGCTTTTGGTGGTCACCGCCCTGCCGGGCAATTCACCCTGGCGCGACGACGCCGGCGGCCTGGCGGGCCTGGGCTCGCCGCTGATGCGGTCGATCGTGCCTCTGATATTTCTGCTGTTCCTGGTCCCGGGCACCGTCTATGGCTATGCGGCGGGAACGGTCAAGACCCACCGGGACATCATCGCCGGCATGAGCAAAGCCATGAGCGGGATGGGCTACTACCTCGTCATGGCGTTTTTCGCCGCCCAGTTCATTCACGCCTTCGGCCAGTCCAATCTCGGCGCGCTGATCGCGATCGAGGGCGCCAATACGTTGAAGCTGTCTCTTATACACATCTCCGAGCCCACGAGACCAACGACCTAATCTCGTATGCCGGCGTCTGCTTG
>JARFQW010000110.1 GCA_029287575.1 Gammaproteobacteria bacterium
GTCACCCGCTCTACCAACTGAGCTACCGGGGAATCGCATCACGATCTCGACCTCCGCCGGCCCGGACAGGCACCGGCGAAGGCCGCGAATTTTCGGGGCTGGGCGAGGGCAAGTCAAGCCCTCGCGCCATGTTCCCCGCGCGGGCAGCGGGGTCAGTCCAGCGCCCGCCGAATCCGCCGCATGGCTTCCTGAAGGGTCTCCATACTGGAAGCAAAGGAAAAACGCACGTGGCCGGGTGCCCCGAACGCCACGCCCGGAACAACCGCCACACCGGCCTTGTCCAGCAGGAACTCGGCAAATCCGGTGTCGTCGCTGATTCCGTCGATCCGCTCTATGGCCCCGCGGACGTCCGGGAACAGGTAGAACGTGGCATCGCCGGCCAGGCAGTCCACTGCCGGCAGGTCATCCAGGGCTGCCGCCAGATAGTCATGACGTTCCTTGAAATGTCGGGTCATTTCGGCGACCGGTGCCTGGTCTCCGGCCAGGGCCGCCACGGCAGCTTTCTGGGAGATGCCACAGGGGTTGGAGGTGCTCTGGCTTTGCACCTTTTTCATCGCTTTGACCAGGTCGACCGGCCCCCCGCAGTAGCCGATGCGCCAGCCGGTCATGGCGTAGGCCTTCGAAACGCCGTTCACCGTGACCGTGCGGTCGTAGAGATCCGGGGCGCAGGTCAGCAGGCTGCAGAAGGGCTCGTCGGCCCAGTAAATGTGCTCGTACATGTCGTCAGTCACGATGACCACCTGCGGATGGCGGCGCAGGACTTCGGCCAGAGCCTCGAGTTCGGCGCGCGTGTACGCGGTACCGGCGGGATTGCTGGGGCTGTTGAGCATGAACAGGCGCGTGTGGGGCGTAATCGCGGCTTCCAGCTGCTCGGGTTGGAGTTTGAATCGCTGCTCGGGGCCTGCTGAAACAAACACCGGCGTGGCGTCCGCAAGCAGCGCCATCGCGGGGTAGGACACCCAGTAGGGGGCCGGAATCACGACCTCGTCGCCGGCGTTCAGAAGCGCCTGGCACAGGTTGTACAGGGTCTGCTTGGCGCCGGTGGAAACCAGAATCTGGTCGGGCGCGTACTCTATCTTGTTGTCGCGGCGAAACTTGTCGGCGATTGCCGCCTTGAGTTCCGGAATGCCGTCCACCGCGGTGTAGTGGGTAAAGCCCTCTTCGATGGCGGCGATGGCGGCCGCGGCGATGTGGGCGGGTGTGGAGAAATCCGGTTCTCCGGCCCCGAGTCCGATCACGTCCTTACCGGCGGCACGGAGTTCCTGGGCGCGCGCGGTGACGGCCAGGGTGGGTGAAGGCTTGACGCGTCCGACGCGCTCGGCGAGCTTGAAGTCCACGGCTGATCCCCAATGGCATAATGGCTGGATTGCCCATGGTAAGGGATGGCAGGCGACCATCCAAAGCGAACATCGAGGAAGCTCGTGGCCGACGATTTTGAACTGGTATCGGAATACGATCCGGCGGGTGATCAGCCGGAGGCCATAGCGGGCCTCGTGGACGGGCTGGAGAGCGGCCTGGCGGCCCAGACCCTGCTGGGCGTTACCGGGTCCGGCAAGACATTTACGATCGCCAATGTCATCCAGGCGGTCCAGCGCCCGACCCTGGTACTGGCCCATAACAAAACCCTGGCGGCCCAGCTTTATGGAGAGTTCCGGGAGTTTTTTCCCAACAACTCGGTGGAGTACTTCGTTTCCTACTACGACTACTACCAGCCCGAGGCGTACGTACCGTCGTCGGACACCTATATAGAAAAGGACTCCTCGATCAACGCGCATATCGAGCAGATGAGGCTGTCGGCCACCAAGGCCCTGCTCGAGCGCTCCGATTCCATCATTGTGGCCACGGTATCGGCCATTTACGGCCTGGGCGATCCCCAGGCGTATCTCAGCATGGTGCTGCACCTGGACCGGGGCGACACGATCGGCCAGCGGACGATCCTGCGCCGCCTGGCGGACATGCAGTACACCCGCAACGAAATGGATCTACGCCAGGGCACCTACCGTGTGCGCGGCGAGATCATCGACGTGTTTCCCGCCGAGTCGGAACGCGAAGCCCTGCGGATCGAGCTGTTCGACGACGAGGTGGAGTCCCTCGCGCTGTTTGACCCGCTGACCGGCGAAATCCGCCGCCGGGTCCCGCGCTACACGATCTACCCGAAGACCCACTACGTGACTCCGAGAGAGCGCCTCGTCGCGGCCCTCGATCTCATCAAGGAGGAGCTTCGGGAGCGACTGGCCCACCTGCGTGAGCACGGCAAGCTGCTCGAGGCCCAGCGGCTGGAGCAGCGCACAATGTTCGACCTGGAGATGATCCAGGAGCTTGGCTATTGCCAGGGCATCGAGAACTACTCCCGGTACCTGTCCGGCAGGGAGGCGGGCGAGCCGCCGCCGACCCTGTTCGACTATCTGCCCCGCAATGGCCTGCTGGTCGTGGACGAAAGCCACGTGACCATTCCGCAGCTCGGCGGGATGTACCGCGGGGACCGGTCACGCAAGGAAACCTTGGTGGAATACGGATTCCGCATGCTGTCGGCCCTGGACAACCGGCCCCTGCGGTTCGATGAGTACGAGGCGCTGGCGCCGCAAACCATTTTCGTTTCCGCGACCCCCCGTGAGTACGAGATGGACAAATCCGGACAGGTCATCGAGCAGGTAGTCCGGCCTACCGGGCTCGTGGACCCGGAGGTGGAGATCCGCCCGGTCCGGACCCAGGTGGACGACGTCCTGTCGGAAATCGGCGAGCGGGTGGATCGGGATGAGCGGGTCCTCATCACCACGCTCACCAAGCGCATGGCCGAGGACCTGACCGACTATCTGTACGAGCACGGCGTGCGTGTCCGCTATCTGCACTCGGATATCGACACCGTCGAGAGAACGGAGATCATTCGCGATCTGCGCCGCGGCGAGTTCGACGTGCTCGTGGGGATCAACCTGCTCAGGGAGGGCCTGGACATGCCGGAGGTGTCGCTGGTGGCGATCCTCGATGCGGACAAGGAAGGGTTCCTGCGCTCGGGAGGCTCGCTGATTCAGACGATCGGGCGGGCTGCGAGGAACGTGAATGGCAAGGCGATCCTTTACGCCGACCAGATCACCCGCTCCATGCAGCACGCTCTGGACGAGACCGAGCGCCGGCGGGCAAAGCAGCTGGCCTTCAACGAAACCCACGGAATCACGCCGCAGACGATTCGCAAGAACGTCACCGACGTCATGGAGGGTGCGCGCGCCGAAGGCGAGGACGGCAAGGGGAGCGGCGGCCGGGCTGCCGAACCCAGACTCGTTTACGAGGCGCTGACTCCCGAAGAGATCATGAAGCGGATCAAGAAGCTGGAGCAGGCCATGTTCCAGCACGCCCGGGAGCTGGAATTCGAGGATGCCGCAAGGCTGCGCGACGAAATCGAGAAGCTCAAGAAACAGGAACTGGGGCTTGCGGATTCAATGGCCGGGTGAGCCGGGGTAAAACAGTCTTTCCGGTATTGCTATGCTGTGAGCCGATCAGGGGAGACGGCCAGTCGGGCCAGAAAACCCGGTCTGGCCAGATAACAGATAGGGGCACTAGTCGACATGACTGAGAGCATTCGTTTCTCGGATCTCCAACGGGCCTACGGGGCCAGCCAGTCGGAGATCAACGCCAACGACGTCTTTCCCGCGCCGCAGCGGGATGTCGAAGGCCGCCCCATCCCGGTTCCTCTCGAGCCGATCAAGCTCAACACCGTCGAGGCCCTGCGCCTGATTCAGCCCTATGTATCGGTCCGGTTCATGGACCAGATCCGGGCAGTCCTGCCGCTGGCGGTTTATCTGACGCTGTTCCAGATGCTGATCCTGGATCAGGTCGTCGAGGATTCGTGGGTGATCACTGGCGGGCTACTCGCCGTCATCGTCGGGCTGATTTTTTTCATGGAAGGTCTGACGCTGGGCCTGATGCCGCTGGGAGAAACGATCGGCAGCGGCCTGCCCCGGAAATCCCCGTTGCCGCTGGTTCTCCTCGTCACATTTCTGTTGGGTATCGGCGTGACATTTGCGGAGCCGGCCATCGGCGCGCTGCAGGCGGCCGGCGCCAACGTCTCGGTCGAACGGGCGCCTTACCTCTATACCCTCCTCAATGACTGGTCCGGCACGCTGGTTCTGGTGGTTGGCGTGTCCGTCGGACTGGCGGCTGTGCTGGGGACGCTGCGGTTTCTTCAGGGCTGGAGCCTCAAGCCGCTCATTTACATGGCGCTCGCTCCGGTACTGCTGCTGACGATCTACGCCTCCACCGACCCGGATCTGACTGCGACGCTTGGTCTGGCCTGGGACGCCGGTGCGGTGACAACGGGTCCGGTCACCGTGCCGCTCGTCCTGTCGCTGGGCATCGGTATCGCCGTGGCCGGCGGCCGTGGAGATTCGGGCCTGTCGGGTTTCGGCATCGTCACGCTTGCCTCCCTGTTCCCGATCCTGGGCGTGCTCCTGCTCGCCTTTTACCTGCAGTCCACGGTGACGCCCGCTGAGATCATCGAGGCCGCGGCGCAGGCCGCAAAGTCCGGGACCGCCGCAAGTCTGGCCTGGTACGAGAGGAGCCCCGGGGTAGAGATTGTTCTCGGCATCCGGGCCATTTTCCCACTGGTCGTGTTTCTCCTGCTCGTACAGCGTTTCATTCTGCGCGAACCCATTGAGAACAAGGGTGAAGTCCTCTACGGCATCGCGCTGACGATTATCGGCATGTGTATTTTCAACCTCGGCCTGACCTATGGGCTTTCGAAGCTGGGGAGCAATGCCGGGAGTCTGGTCCCCGGCGCGTTTATGGAGATCGCGGCGGTGGACCGATCGCCTATTTACGTCTACGCCGTGGGGCTGGTCGTGGCCGTTGCTTTCGCCTGGTTTCTCGGATTCGGCGCCACGATCGCAGAGCCCGCGCTGAACGCCCTGGGCGCCACCACCGAGGATCTCACCAACGGGGTGTTCAAGAAAAAGACGCTGATCTATGCGGTCTCCACCGGCGTTGCCTGCGGTATCGCCCTGGGCCTGTGCAAGCTGATCTTCGACTGGCCGCTGGTCTGGATGATCGTGCCGGGCTATTTGCTGGCCATCGTGCTCACGCTGGTATCCACCGAGACGTTCGTCAACGTGGCCTGGGACAGCGCCGGAGTAACCACCGGGCCGGTCACCGTGCCGCTCGTGCTGGCCATGGGCCTGGGCTTCGGCAACGCCACCGATGCCGTGGAGGGCTTTGGCATTCTCTGCATGGCATCCATCGGCCCGATCATTACCGTCATGCTGACCGGGCTGTGGTCCCGCTTCCGCCTTGCCCGCCAGCGCAAGGCCGCGGGCCGGACAGAGCCTGTTTCCACGCAACCATCTCTGGGAGGTGCCCTATGAGCCAGATGACCTATCTCACCGACGTGTGGATGATCACCTGCGTTGTGAATACGGCCACCAAACAGGCGGACAAGATGCTGCTGGCCGCCAGAGACATGGGTTCCCGGGCCGCGCTGGGCTGGCATGCCCGGGGCTTCGGGGCGCGTGAGCGCCTCGGGGCGTTGGGTGTGGCCGTGGAGGCGGAGAAGGACATCATTCAGGTCCTGGTGCCCAGCGAGCAGCGCGAACTGGTTTTTGAGGCCATGTACAAGGCCGGCGATCTGGACCGTACCGGCGCGGGCTTCATGTACATGAAGCCCGTGGAGAAGCTGGCGACCTACGTGCCCGAGTCGCTTTTGGAACGGCTTCGGGCGGACGGCAAGACGAGGACGGCGAAGTGAGCGATTCGCAATTTCCGGCAGCTGTTCCCGGGGAAGCCTGCAAGATGATAACGGCGGTGGTGCCGGACGACGGAGCGGACCTGGAGATTCTCAAGGCGCTGCGGGCGGAAAAGGGGATCGTCCAGGCGTACAGCTTCGCCTGTCTGGGTAGTTCGGCCACGGCCGAGGCGAAGACCAAACCCGGCAAGCTGCCGGAACCCACGATGGTCCGCATGGTCGAGGTGCTGGTGCCTGAGCGCGACGCGGATGATGTGTTCGATTTCATCAGCCAGGTGGCGCGTGTGATTGAGAACGGGCGTGGCCTGGTCTGGCAGGAGAGCGCCCCGTTCAGCACCCCGTACGAGTTGCCGGAGGGCGTTCCGGACGAACGCGCCTGAATCCTGCCCGAATGCGCGTGGCGGCCCGCTGCGCCGTTATCCGCCAAAGGCTTGCGGGTCCGGTCCTGTTTCGGCAGAATTCCCTCCCTTCCAGGCGCGTAGCTCAGTGGTAGAGCACTACGTTGACATCGTAGGGGTCGGCGGTTCAAACCCGCCCGCGCCTACCACATTCGGAAAACGGGCGATCTCCGTCGGCTCCCTGGAGCCCGGGAATCGCCCTTTTCATCTGGCCCTTCAATACAGCGGCTCTCGCCGCCAGTGCAAACCGGCCCAAGGCAGACGACGGAAACCAGCATGCCCTTGATCACGCTCCCCGATGGCAGCCAGCGCAGCTTCGATGAGCCGGTGTCGGTGGCTCAGATTGCCGCTGATATCGGTCCGGGCCTGGCGAAGGCAGCCATCGCCGGCCGGGTCGATGGTGCCCTGGTGGACACCTCGGCGGTCGTTGACAAGGACGCGGAGGTGGCGATCGTTACGGCACGTGATCCGGAGGGTCTGGAAATCATTCGCCATTCCACCGCCCACCTGCTGGCCCAGGCGGTTCAGGACGTGTTCGACGGCGTGCAGGTGACCATCGGGCCGGTCATTGAAGACGGCTTTTTCTATGATTTCGCCTTCGAGCGGGCGTTCACGCCGGACGACCTCGAGAAGATCGAGGCGCGTATGGCCGAGCTGGCGAGCGCGGATCTGCCCGTGCACCGGGAAGTCATGCCCCGGGACGACGCCATCGCCTTGTTCGAAAGCATGGGCGAGCACTACAAGGCGGAAATCATTCGGGACATTCCGGCCGGCGAGACCATCAGCCTGTACGGTCAGGGGGACTGGAAGGACCTGTGCCGCGGGCCCCATGTGCCCAGCACCGGCCACCTCAAGGCATTCAAACTGACCAAGGTGGCGGGGGCCTACTGGCGGGGCAACTCGGACAACGAAATGCTCCAGCGCATTTACGGCACGGCCTGGGGCGACAAGAAGGCGCTGAAGGCCTATCTGAAGCGGCTGGAGGTGGCCGAGAACCGCGACCACCGGCGCATCGGCCAGGACCTGGATGTGTTCAGCATCCAGGAGGATGCGGGCGGGGGACTGGTGTTCTGGCATCCCAAGGGCGCGAGAATCCGCCGGGTCATGGAGGACTACTGGCGCGAGCGCCACGTAAACGGCGGGTATGAACTGCTTTACACCCCCCACATCGCCCTCGAGGACCTCTGGCACACATCGGGTCATACCGACTTCTACCGGGAGTCCATGTATGCCCCGGTGGAGGAAGACAACCAGCTCTACCAGCTGAAGCCGATGAACTGCCCGTTCCATGTGCTGGTGTACAAGGACCGGCTGCGATCCTACCGGGAGCTCCCGATGCGCTGGGGCGAGCTCGGCACGGTTTACCGCCACGAGATGTCCGGGGCGCTTCACGGCCTCATGCGGGTGCGGGGGTTCACACAGGACGACGCGCACGTATTCTGCCGGGAGGACCAGATCGAGGACGAAATTCTGGCCGTCCTGGATCTGAATCTCAGCATGCTGGCGGATTTCGGATTCAGCCAGTTCGAGGTGAACCTGTCCACGCGTCCGGAAAAATCCGTGGGCTCGGACGATATCTGGGAGAAGGCGACCCGGGCCCTGGAGGGGGCGCTTGCACGGCGCGGTCTCGACTACGAGGTAGACGCCGGCGGCGGTGCCTTCTACGGACCCAAGATCGACATCAAGATCGAAGACGCCATCGGCCGGAAGTGGCAGTGTTCGACGATCCAGCTGGACTTCAATTTGCCGGAACGCTTCAACATGGAATATGTGGCCGAAGACGGTGAACGTCGCCGGCCCATCATGATTCACCGGGCGCTGCTGGGGTCGCTCGAGCGATTCTTCGGTGTGCTGATCGAGCATTTCGAAGGCCGATTCCCGCCCTGGCTGGCCCCGGTTCAGGCCGTCGTTCTCAATATCACCGACCGGCAGGCTGATTATGCGTCCGCGACCGTCGAGTTCCTTCGAAATCAGGGATTTCGGGCCGAAAGTGACTTGAGGAATGAGAAGATCGGCTTTAAAATCCGCGAGCACACGTTGCAGAGGGTCCCGTTTCTCGTCGTCGTAGGCGATCGGGAGGCGGAGGCCGGCACGGTGGCCGTGCGTTCGCGAAACGGTGAGGATCTTGGCTCCATGGCGCCGGAGGCGTTTGCCGAGCTCCTTGCACAAGAGGTCGCGAAGCGCGGCCGTAATGTTATGGAGGGATAGAATATCGCTGGGCACAAGCGCATTAGGCGCAATCGGGAAATTGAATCTTCCCAGGTTCGCGTGATCGGAGACGACGGAGATCAGGTCGGCATACTCGGGCTCAGTGAGGCCCTCGAGCTTGCCGCAGGAAAAGGGCTGGACCTGGTTGAGGTGTCGCCCAATGCGGAACCGCCGGTCTGCCGGGTGATGGACTACGGCAAGTACGTCTTCGAGCAGAACAAGAAGACGCACGCAGCGAAAAAGAAAACCAAGCAGATCCAGCTCAAGGAAGTGAAATTCCGGCCTGGAACTGATGAAGGGGACTACCAGGTGAAGATGCGCAACCTGGTGAGATTCCTGACCAACGGAGACAAGGCCAAGGTGACCCTCAGGTTCCGTGGCCGGGAGATGGCCCACAGGGATCTGGGCGCAAAGCTCCTGGAAAGGGTTCGCGACGACCTGGCAGAGCTGGGTAGCGTGGAGCAGTTTCCGAAGATGGAAGGGCGGCAGATGACCATGGTGCTGGCGCCCAAGAAGAAGTGAAGACCAGGGTGGTCGCCGAAACAGGTGGTGCGCCCGATTAAAGAAGTGGAAGGGAAGGGCGGCCGTCGAACCAGGTGGTGCGTCCGATTAAAGAAGTGAGCCTCGGCCGTTTAGGTCGTTGCCCCGCCCCCAGCGGCGCTGTCCTCACAGGAGCACAGCGTTCGTTAAAGGGCTAGAAAACTGAGGTAAATAACATGCCCAAGCTGAAGACGAATCGCGGGGCCGCCAAGCGGTTTCGCAAGCGTGCCGGCGGCAGCTTTAAGCGCGGCCAGGCGTTCCGGAGTCATATCCTCACCAAGAAGAGCCCGAAGCGGAAGCGTCAGCTTCGGTCTCCCAGCGACGTGGCCGAGGCGGATACCAAGTCCGTCACCCGTCTGCTGCCCTACAGCTAAGGAGATCTCATCATGGCAAGAGTCAAGCGTGGTGTGATCGCCAAGGCGCGTCACAAGAAAGTCCTGGACAAGGCCAAGGGGTACTACGGTGCCCGGCGCAAGACCTACCGGGTTGCGAAGCAGGCGGTCACGAAGGCCGGCCAGTATGCGTACCGCGACCGGCGTCAGCGCAAGCGCCAGTTCCGGGCTCTGTGGATTGCCCGTATTAATGCCGGCGCCCGCATCCACGGTCTCTCCTACAGCCGTCTGATCGACGGGCTGAAGAAGGCCGAAGTGGAAATCGACCGCAAGGTGCTGGCCGACCTGGCCGTGCACGATGCGGATGCCTTTGGCGCGATCGCAGAGACCGCCAAGGCCGCCCTGGGCCGCTAGGCGTCGATCGGACGCAGCCGGGGCGGCATTCGCGCCGCGCCGGTAACGCTCAAGAAGGGGAAGGCCGGTACAGCCTTCCCCTTTTTTATTTGGGAGAGACCGTGAACGAACCCAAGCTGACGGAAGTCGACGCCAGCCTCGATGGTCTGCTGGAGGCTGCCCTGTCGGAGATCGAGGCAAGTGCCGACCTGGCAGGCCTGGACGGACTGCGCGTCAGGTTCCTGGGCAAGAAAGGCGAAGTGACGCAGCGCCTCAAGGCCCTGGGCGGGCTGGAGCCGGCGGCCCGAAAGGCCGCGGCGCAGTCGCTCAATCAGGGCAAGGCTCGCCTGCTGGCCGCCATCGACGGGCGTAAGAAAGTGCTGGAGGCGGCCCAGCTGGAGGCCGCTATTCAGGCTGAATCCCTCGATGTCACGCTGCCGGGGCGAGGGGAGCTATCCGGCGGGCTGCATCCGGTGACCCGGACAATGGACCGGATCGAGGCAATTTTTGGCCGCGGGGGATTCGAGGTACATGCGGGTCCCGAGGTGGAAGACGAGTTCCACAATTTCGAGGCCCTGAACATTCCCGAGCATCATCCCGCCCGGGCCATGCACGACACGTTCTATCTTCCCGGACGGCTCTTGCTGCGGACGCACACCTCACCGGTCCAGATTCGGGCGATGCAGTCCCAGGGTGTGCCGATTCGCCTGATCGCACCGGGGCGCGTCTACCGGTGTGACTCGGACCAGACCCATACGCCGATGTTCCACCAGGTCGAGGGCCTGGTGGTGGACGAGGGCGTCAGCTTCGCCCATTTGAAAGCGGTGCTCCATGAGTTCATGGAAGCGTTCTTCGAGCGCAAGGTGGAGCTGCGGTTTCGACCGTCGTACTTTCCGTTTACCGAGCCGTCGGCGGAAGTCGATGTCTCGTGGGGCGAAGGATGGCTGGAGGTGCTCGGCTGCGGCATGGTGCATCCGCGGGTCCTCGAACAGGTCGGCGTCGATCCGGAACGTTACACGGGCTATGCCTTCGGCATGGGCGTGGAGCGCCTTGCGATGCTCAGATACGGGGTCAACGACCTGCGCTTGTTCTTTGAAAATGACTTGAGATTTATCTCTCAATTCGCCTGAGATAAAGGAATTAATTCCGATGAAGTTCAGCGAACGCTGGCTACGGGAGTGGGTCGATCCGCCGCTGGATACGGACGGCCTGGTGCGTCAGATCACCATGGCGGGTCTTGAAGTGGATACCGCGGAACCCGCCGCAGGCGAGTTCTCCGGGGTGGTGGTTGGGCGGGTGTCGTCCGTGGCGCCGCACCCTGATGCGGACCGGCTGCGGGTGTGTACAGTCGACGGAGGCGGAGAGCCGCTGACCATTGTTTGCGGTGCACCGAACGTCGCCGAGGGGCAGTGCTACCCCTTGGCCCTCGTGGGTGCAGAGCTGCCGGGTGGGCTGAAGATCAAGCGGGCGAAGCTTCGCGGTATCGAGTCGGCGGGCATGCTGTGTTCCGAGAAGGAACTGGGTCTGGGAGAAGGCGCGGGCGGGCTCATGACCTTGCCGGGGGATGCCCCGGTGGGGGACGATTTCCGGACCTGGCTGTCGCTGCCTGACACCACCATCGACGTGGACCTCACGCCGAACCGCGGCGACTGTTTTTCGGTCCTCGGGCTGGCCCGGGAGGTGGGGGTGCTAAACGGCGCGGATCTGACCTGGCCGGATCTGACACCGGTGCCGGCCGTGTCGGACGCGAGCTTCGACGTGACGCTGCAGGCCAGTGAGGCCTGCCCGCGATTCGCCGGCCGGGTCATTCGCGGTATCCGTCCGGGCGCCGAGACGCCGCTGTGGATGCGCGAGCGTCTGCGCCGTTGCGGACTGCGTCCGATCCATCCCGTGGTCGACGTCACCAACTACGTGATGCTGGAACTGGGTCAGCCCATGCATGGTTTCGACCTGGCGGCGCTCAAGACGAGCCTCATCGTGCGGATGGCCGAGGCCGGCGAGGAGCTGGTTTTGCTCGACGGCAAGCCGGTGGCGCTGGACCCCGACATGCTCGTGATCGCCGACCACAGCGGCGCCAGGGCGGTTGCCGGCATCATGGGCGGCGAGACGTCCGCCGTGACCGAGGCCACCACCGACGTGTTCTTCGAGTCGGCCTTCTTTGAACCTCTGGCAATTGCGGGCCGGGCCCGCCGGCTGGGCCTGCACACGGATGCTTCGGCGAGATTCGAGCGTGGCGTGGATCCGGCCGGGCAGGAGCGAGCCATCGAGCGGGCGACGGAACTGCTGACGGCCATCGCCGGCGGCGAGCCCGGACCGGTTAATGTCCAGGAGGCGAGGCTGCGGCCGGCAAGGGCCGAGATTCGGCTGAGAGCCGGACGCCTGGAGCGCGTCCTGGGCCATCGCGTGCCAGATGCCCAGGTGGCGGACATACTCCAGCGTCTCGGCATGGACGTGACCGCGGACGCCGGGGGCTGGCTGGTTCGAGCGCCCACCTGGCGATTCGATATCGAGCGGGAAGAGGACCTGATCGAGGAAGTTGCCCGGATTTACGGATACGACAACATTCCCGAAGCCCGCACGACGGGCGTGGGCCACCTGGCCCGTGTTACGGAGCACGAACGGCCGCTGGCCGAAGTCAGGCGACTGCTCGTGGATCGGGGCTACTCGGAGGTCGTGACCTACAGTTTCGTGGATCCGAAGCTGCAGGGCAGAATTGTGCCGCAGACGCCGGCGCTGACTCTCGAGAATCCGATTTCTTCGGAAATGGCGGAAATGCGCCTGTCTCTCGTGCCCGGGCTCCTCGCAACTCTCACCCAGAACGCGGCGCGCCAGATCGATCGTGTGCGAATATTTGAGTCGGGCCTCAGGTTTGTACCAGAAGGTAATGATTTACATCAGATTGATACGCTTGCCGGTCTGATTTCCGGAGACCGTTGGAGCGAGCAGTGGGGCGCCGAACGCCGGCCCGTGGACTTCTTCGACGCGAAGGCTGACGTGGAGGCGGTCCTGGCCCTGGGCGGTCAGGGCGCGGAATATCGCTTTGTCGCCGATGAGCACGCCGCCCTGCATCCGGGGCAAACCGCTCGAGTACTCAAGGGCGATCAACCCGTGGGCTGGCTGGGCGCGGTGCACCCGGCGCTGGCTGCTGAACTGGATCTGGAAGCGCCAGCGGTGGTGTTCGAGCTGGACATCGCACCGGTTCTGGCGGCGAACGTACCGGCATTTGCGCCGATTTCCCGGTATCCGGCAATTCGGCGCGATCTGGCAGTGCTCGTGGACGAGCAGATACCGGCCGTCGAGCTGGTGGCGGCGGCCCGTGCCGCTGCCGGTCCGGCGCTGTCGTCTGCGGGCGTGTTCGATATCTACACCGGGAAAGGAATAGAACCGGGTCTAAAAAGCGTAGCTTTAAGCTTGATTTTACAGGAAACTTCGCGCACTCTTACGGACGAGGACGCTGACGGCGCGGTCGCCGCGGTCCGGGAGCGGCTTGGGGAGTCGTTCCAGGCAAGAATAAGAGACTAAGTGATGGCGTTGACGAAGGCAGACATGGCAGAGGCGCTCTTCGAGGAGCTGGGCCTCAACAAGCGCGAGGCGCGGGAGCTGGTGGACCTCTTTTTCGAGGAGATCCGCACGGCTCTGTCCAATGGAGAGCAGGTCAAACTCTCCGGGTTCGGCAATTTTGACCTCCGGGACAAAAATGAGCGTCCCGGACGTAACCCGAAGACGGGAGAGGAAATCCCGATCAGTGCCCGGCGGGTGGTCACGTTCCGGCCGGGACAGAAGCTCAAGGCGCGGGTGGAGGCCTATGCTGGAAGCGGGCAATAACGACGAGCTCCCTCCGATCCCGGGGAAGCGCTACTTCACGATCGGTGAAGTCAGCGAACTCTGCGGCGTCAAGCCTCACGTGCTTCGCTACTGGGAGCAGGAGTTTCCGCAGCTCAAGCCGGTCAAGCGGCGGGGCAACCGGCGCTACTACCAGCGGCGCGACGTTCTGCTGATCCGCCAGATCCGCAGTTTGTTATACGACGAGGGCTTCACGATCACCGGTGCGCGCCAGAGGCTGACCGGGGAGGAAGCCAGGGAAGACATCACCCAGAGCCAGCAGATCATCAAGCAGCTGCGCGGCGAACTGGAAGAAGTCCTCAAGATTCTCCGGCGTTAGCCGGGCACCTTCATTACCGCGGCGGGTTCCGGTATCATCCCGGCCCTTCTCGCGGGTCCGCGGGAACATCGGTCGGGGCGTGGCGCAGCCTGGTAGCGCACCTGCATGGGGTGCAGGGGGTCGGAGGTTCGAATCCTCTCGCCCCGACCAGCTTTAACAAGGTGTATTCCGGTCACATGGTTTACACCTTATTCCGGACACATAGTTGACACTTTGTCCGGTTCGAACGGATTGGGGCCGGGTTCTACCCGGCCTCTTTCGTTG
>JARFQW010000141.1 GCA_029287575.1 Gammaproteobacteria bacterium
TCGAGCAGGCACAGCAGCAGCGTACGCCGGCCACGATTGCCGGAAAGTGTCTCGGACTTGCGTTGTGTCAGGTCGGGATCCCCGATTTCTTGATTTTGTCCACGGTGATGCGCCGCGACGGCGGTGCTGGTCTGCTCCCGACTCTGCAGGGGCGCCGCCGGCCTGTCAAATCGGGCCGGCCGGGACTTTTCCGTGGCCGGGAGCGCCGCCGGCATCGTGTCGGATCGCCAACCAATGATCCCATGCCGAAAACGATATCGATGCGACCCAGGCCGCCTTTTTCGATCGCCCCGGATTCCGCGGGGACGGCCCCGGGAGCGTTGTTCCCGGGGTGATCGGGTGCAACGGCGTCTCGTCTCGTTTCCCGCCGGCCGGGCCGCCTTCCGGCCGACATAGCGGATGCTAGGATACGGGCAGTTTCCGCAGCGAGGCACTCGTCATGTCCGAATGGCAACCGACCGCCTGCATTCTCTGCAGCATCAACTGCGGTATCGAAGTCCGCCTCGGAGGTGACGACCAGCGCCGTTTCGAGAAGATCCGGGGCGACAAGGCGCATCCCTCATCGAAGGGCTATCTCTGTCAGAAAGCGTCCCGGCTGGATCACTACCAGAACGGGCGCGACCGTCTCACGAGTCCAATGCGCCGGCGCGGCGACGGCAGCTTCGAGGAAATCTCCTGGGATACCGCGATTGCGGAGATCGCCGGACGGCTGACCGGAATCCGCGACACCCAGGGCGGCGACCGCATTTTCTATTACGGCGGCGGCGGGCAGGGCAATCATCTGCCCGGCGTGTATGCGGCATCGACCCTGTCGACTCTGGGCTCGGTGTACCGCTCCAACGCCCTGGCCCAGGAAAAAACCGGCGAGTTCTGGGTTCAGGGCAAGATGTTCGGCGCCCCGGTGCATCCCTGCTTCGAAGACGCGGACGTGGCGTTTTTCCTGGGCAAGAACCCCTGGCAGTCCCACGGGTTTCCGCGCACCCGCAATGTGCTGAACGAGATCAGCAAAGATCCTGCGCGGCGCATGATCGTGGTGGACCCGGTGCGCACGGAAACCGCCGACAAGGCGGATATCCACCTGCAGCTGAAGCCCGGGACGGACGCCTGGCTCATGAGCGCCCTGGCCGGGCTGTTCGTCCAGGAGGGCTGGTACGACCCCGAATGGATCGCGGCTCGCACCCGGGACTTCGACCTGGTCCGTCCGGTCCTGGAAGCCGTGCCGGTGGCACGCTACTGCGAGATCGCCGGCGTGTCCGAGGAGGCCCTGCGGGCCGCCGCCACGGTGCTGAAAGACGCTGCCAGCGTGGCGTTCATGGAAGACCTCGGCATCCAGATGAACCGCCACTCGACGCTGGTTAGCTATCTGAATCGTCTGATGTGGCTCCTGACCGGCAGCTTCGGTGTCCGCGGCGGCATGAACGTGTTCAATCCGCTGATGCCCCTGGGCGTGCACACGGGTATACCGCCCAAGGTGTCCCCGGTGGCCAGGGCCCGGGTCATTTACGGGCTGGTGCCGTGCAACGTCATTCCGGAAGAAATTCTCACGGATCATCCGGACCGTTACCGGGCCATGATTGTGGAGAGCGCCAATCCCGCTCACTCCCTGGCGGACAGCGCGGCCTGGCGCAAGGCGCTTGAGGCGCTGGACTGCGTGGTGACCATCGACGTGGCCATGACGGAAACCGCCCGCCTGTCGGATTACGTGCTGCCCGTGCCCACCCAGTACGAAAAGTGGGAATGCAGCTTCTTCAATCTCGATCCGGCCGAAAACACCTTCCATCTGCGCCAGCCGCTCCTGGAGCCGCCACCCGGCGTTCTTTCGGAGCCGGAAATCCATGCGCGTCTCGTCGAGGCGATGGGCGCGATGCCCGCCGAGCTCGTCGCCGCCCTGTCTTCGACCCTCGCTTCGGACGGCGCCGAAGCCTTCGCCGGTCAGCTCATGGGGGCGGTGTCGAAAGATGCTTCCCTGGTGCCGCTGTTGCCGGTGATCCTCTACCGCACCCTGGGACCGACGCTGCCGGGCAGCGCGGCGGCCGCGCCGCTGTGGGCCAGCGCCCATGCCTTCGCCCAGCGCCATGCGGGATCGCTGCGGCGTGCGGGGTTCACCGGCGAGGGTCCCCAGCTCGGCGAGCAGTTGTTCAAGGCGATGATTTCGAGCCCGTCCGGCGTCGTTTTCTCCGTTGACGAGCCCGAGTCGTCCTGGTCGCGCCTCGGCAGCCGCGGCGGGCAAATCAATGCGGCGATTCCCGAACTGCTCGACATGCTGGCGGACCTGCCGTGCGGGCCCGGCAGTTCGGACCCGGAATATCCGCTGGTGCTGTCCGCGGGCGAACGCCGGGCGTTCACCGCCAACACCCTGTATCGGGATCCCGGGTGGCGGCGGAAGGACTTCGACGGCGCCCTGCGGGTGAGTCCGGCGGACGCCGGCCGCCTGGGGCTGAGCGATGGCGAGGAAGCCCGGATTACGACGCCGGCGGGGTCGGCCCAAGTCCTGATCGAGGTGAACGAGCGCATGCAGCCGGGCCACGTCTCGCTGCCCAACGGCCAGGGCCTCGACAACCAGACCGCCGCCGGCATGGAGCGCACCGGGGTTGCGCCGAATGACCTCACGACGCTGGAGGCCCGGGATCCCGTCGCCGGCACGCCCTGGCACAAGTGGGTGCCGGCCCGACTGGAGGCGCTCCAGGGGACCTGACCGGCCGGGCCGCGCCGTCCAGCGCGGCGGGACTCGCGCCGGGGGTTGCGGCCATCCTGTGCCGTGACCTCGCCCGTTGCCCGATGTCGCCGCCCGGGGCAAAAAAGCGCTGCCGAATGACGTCTGGCTGAAAGGCAGGCCTGCCGCTGCCGAAGCCGCGCGTGAACTGGTCCGGGATTTCGACCATACTTCGGCGGGTATTTTTTGCAGGAAGAGATCCATGAGGCTTTCTCGAATCGTTTCCGCCGGGCTGCTCGCCATAGGTCTGGCCGCCTGTTCATCGGCGGGCCGTCCGGATCTGTCCGGCATGTCTTTTTCCGAAGATCCGCTCGTGGGCAAAGTCGTCTGGTACGACCTGATCACCGAGGATTCGACGGAGTCGCGGCGCTTTTACAACGGCCTGTTCGGCTGGACATTCGAGGAAACGACCGGCGTGGAGGGGAATCCCTACATTCTGGCCCGCTCCGGCGGCGTCTATGTCGGCGGCATGGTGCCCGTGGCGGCGCGCGCCGATGGCAACCCGATCTCCCGCTGGCTGCCGTACATGTCGGTCGAAGACGTGGACGCCGCGATCATCCGCACGGATGCGTGGGGCGGCCAGGTCGCGGCGGCCGCAAGGGATGTGGAAGTCGGCCGGGTCGCGGCCATCATCGATCCCCAGGGGGCGGTGATCGGGCTGGCGCGCAGCGACATCGGCGACCCGGACGACAAGACGACGGCGGCCGCCCCGGGCCGCGCGATCTGGACCGAGCTGCTGGCCGACGACGACGTGGCAGCGGCCGCGTTCTATGCATCGGTGGTGGGCTTCGAGACGAGCCGGATCGAGCGCCGCGGCGGGGAATACACGCTGCTGAGCAACGGCGGCATGCATCGGGCCGGGATTCTGCAAAATCCCACCGACTGGCAGCCCGCGTGGCTGACCCATTTCGCCGTTGCCGATCCGTCCGCCGCGGCGGCCCGGGCGGAGCAGCTCGGCGGCCGGGTGCTGCTGCCCCCGACGCAGGACGTCCGGGAGGGCACGGTGGCTATCGTCTCGGACCCCTCAGGCGCCATTCTCGCTTTGCAGAAATGGCCCCTTTGATCAACGGAGGCTGATGCCATGAAGAACCTTATGAAGAAAGCGCTTTTCGCCGCGGTGCTGGCCTCGTCTCTTCTCCTGGCGGGTTGCAGCAGCAATATCGGTGTCGGCATGAGCGTGGGCGTACCGATTGGTGACCACGGGTATATCAGCGTCGGCGGCGGCTCGAATCGCTGGTACTGACGCGACGCGCCCCGTGGCCCCGGCAGCGGCTTCCGCTGTTGGGGCAGAGGGCAGGGGTCCGGGTCGCAGGCGGTCCGCCAGTCCGGATCTCGCCTGGCCGGCGGACCTGGGATTTGTTCGCCCCGCCCCTGATCTGCCGGCGGTGACGTCCGCCGGAGCTCGCGATTACACGAGTCCCCCTCGCCGGTGAGACACTTCTATTTTCTGCTCGGATGGTGTTCGTTCGGCCTGGGAGCGGTGGGAGCGGTCGTACCCGGTCTGCCCACCGTGCCCCTCATGCTCGTCGCCCTGTGGGCATTCTCCAGGAGTTCGCGGCGGTTCCACGACTGGCTGTACAACCATGCACTCTTCGGTCCGCCGCTCAGGGATTGGCACGTCCATCGCGTCATTCCCCTGCGCGCAAAGGTGCTCTCGGTTGTCATGATGGCCATCAGCCTTGGGTACATGGGGTTTTTCGCGGAGGTTCCCCCCTGGGTGATCGGGATCACCGCGCTCGTCATGGCCGGAGGCGCCGCCTATATCCTGGGGCAGCCTTCGGCGCCGCCGATCGAGCCCGTCCCGCAGTCTGCCGGCGCCTCTGACGGTAAGGGACTGAAGGTGGATCAGGAGCCGCGCACCTGAGAATTCCGTACTGAGACACGGCCCGCGGAAGGCCGCATCGCCAGACTTCGCCGGACATCGCGAGGTCTGCTCATCGGACTGACGATTTATTGCCGAATCTGAATAGCGCGCCGCGGCCATCGCGGAATTGCTGGCTAAGGAATTTCTACTAGGCTTTTTGTCGACTGATGAAGGGGCCCGGGGCCGGCGCCGCGGGTCTGCGTTCGCGACACCCCTCACGATCAATCCACGGAGAATTGCTGATGCCTCTTGCCAGACGGGACGATGTCCGTGACAACCTCAACGAAGAGGTCTATTCCTCCGCCGACCTGTCGGTCAGCATGCCCAAGTACAAGATGCCGGAGACCGAGCACAATCCCCGGCACGCCTACCAGGTGGTACACGACGAACTGATGCTGGACGGCAATTCCCGCCAGAATCTGGCGACCTTCTGCCAGACCTGGCTCGAGCCCGAAGTCCATCAGCTCATGGACGAGGCCATCGACAAAAACATGATCGACAAGGACGAGTATCCGCAGACCGCGGAGATCGAGGCGCGCTGCGTCAACATTCTTGCCGATCTGTGGAACTCCCCGGAGGCCAGTAATGCCGTGGGCTGCTCGACCACCGGCTCCAGCGAAGCCGCCATGCTGGGCGGCATGGCCATGAAGTGGCGCTGGCGGGACCGGATGCGCGCCGCGGGCAAGCCGACGGACAAGCCCAACATGATCACCGGGCCGGTGCAGATCTGCTGGCACAAGTTTGCCCGGTACTGGGACGTTGAACTGCGGGAAATTCCCATGGAGAACGGCCGGTATCTCATGACGCCGGAAGAGGTGCTCAAGCGCTGTGACGAGAACACGATTGGTGTCGTGCCGACCCTGGGCGTTACCTTCACCTGCGACTTCGAGCCGGTGAAGGCCGTGTCCGATGCGCTTGACCAGCTCCAGAAGGACACGGGACTGGATATCCCCTTGCACGTGGATGGCGCCAGCGGGGCTTTTCTTGCGCCGTTCTGCGCGCCGGATCTCGAGTGGGATTTCCGCCTGCCGAGGGTCAAGTCCGTCAACGCTTCGGGCCACAAGTTCGGCCTGTCACCGCTGGGCGTGGGCTGGGTGGTCTGGCGCGGCCAGGAGGACCTGCCCGATGACCTTGTGTTCAACGTCAACTACCTGGGCGGCAACATGCCGACCTTTGCGCTGAATTTTTCCCGGCCCGGCGGCCAGATCGTCGCCCAGTACTACAACTTTCTCCGCCTGGGCAAGGAGGGCTACCGGAAGATCCATACCGCCTGCTACGAGACCGCCCAGTATCTCGCCGAGGAGATCGGGAAAATGGGCCCCTTCGAGATGATCTTCAGCGGCGAAATGGATAAGGGGATTCCGGCGCTGGCCTGGAAGATCAAGGACGGTTACGACACCCACGGCTATACGCTGTACGACCTTGCCGATCGCCTGCGGTCCCGGGGCTGGCAGGTGCCGGCCTATGCGCTGCCCGCGGACGTCCAGGACACAGTGATCCAGCGCATCCTGGTGCGTCACGGCGTCAGCCGCGACCTGGGGAGTCTGCTCATCGACGATATGAACCGTTGCCTGGACTGGTTCAAGGCGCACCCGGTGACCTCACCGCTGACGGAAGAAGAGGCCGGCGGCTATCACCACTAGGCATGATGCGCATGCGTTGCGGCGGCCCCGGACATGGGGGCCGCCGCGCCCAACAAGGGCGGCTCGGAGGCGGACATGATCGACTACATCGTCACCACGCTCAGGGAAAACCCCGAGCTGGCCATCTTCCTGACCCTGGGGCTCGGCTACTGGCTGGGCAAGCTGCGCATCGGCAAATTCACCCTGGGGTCGGTTACCGGGGTGCTGCTGGCGGGCGTGCTCGTCGGCCAGCTGGACATCACCATCTCGGCCCAGGTGAAGTCGGTTTTCTTCATCATGTTCCTGTTCGCCGTGGGCTATGGCGTGGGTCCGCAGTTCGTGCGCGGCATCGCCTCGGACGGCGCCCCCCAGGCGTTGTTCGCGGTGGTGATCTGTGTGCTGGTGCTGCTGTGTGTTTACGCGGCGGCAAAATTCATGGGCTATGACGCCGGCTTCGCGGCTGGTCTGCTCGCGGGTTCCCAGACGATTTCGGCGTCCATCGGCCTGGCCACCGATGCCATCAACGGCCTCGGCAAAACGGCCGAGGAAACCAAGGCGATACTTGGACATATTCCCGTGGCCTACGCGGTCTGCTATCTCTGGGGCACCATCGGAACCGGGCTGATTCTTTCCGCCATCGGACCGAAGCTGCTGGGGATCGACCTGGAGAAGGAATGCGCCCGCTACGAGGCGGAGATGTCCGGCGGCAAGCCCGCGGGCAGCGGCCCGAGCGCCTGGCGGCAGATCGAGATGCGGGCCTTCAAACTGGCCAAGGACAGTCCGGCCGTGGGCAAGGCGATTCGGGATGCCGAGGCCGCCTATACCGAAGGGCGGGTGTTCGTCGAAGGTCTGCGCAGGGACGGCGAGATCATCGAATTCGACCCCGATACCGTGCTGAACGCCGATGACATCGTAGCCGTGTCCGGCAAGCGGGCAGTCATCGTGGAATTGGAATCCCGGGCCACCGAAGTCGAGGACGAGGAACTGCTCAACGTGCCGGCGGAGAGCGTCGACGTCGTGGTCACGAAAAAGGCCTATGCGGACAAGACGATCGCGGATCTGGCCGAGGAGAAATTCGCCCGCGGCGTGTTTCTTAGCAAGATAACCCGGGGTGCGACCTCGGTGGACATACCGATACTGCCGCTGACGAAGATTCATCGCGGCGACATCCTGACCGTGACCGGGACGCGCCGTCACACGGACACGGTTGTCGAGGCCATCGGTTATGCGGACCGGCCGACTGACGCCACGGACATGGTCTGGGTCGGCGCGGCCATCGTAATCGGCGGCCTCATCGGCGCCCTGACCGTGCCGGTGCACGGCGTGCCGATCACCCTGTCCACCTCGGGCGGAGCGCTGATCGCCGGGCTGCTGCTGGGATGGCTGCGGGGCGTGCACCCGACCTTCGGCGCGATTCCCTCGGGCGCGCTGTGGATCATGAACTCGGTCGGCCTGAATGTATTCATCGCGGTCGTGGGTATTTCGTCCGGGCCGACGTTTATTGCCGGGCTGAAGGAGGCGGGCTTCGGCGTCTTTTTCGCCGGCCTGTTCGCCACCTCCGTACCGATGCTCCTCGCGCCGCTGATCGGCAAGTATCTCTTCAAGTTCGATCCGGCGATCAACCTGGGCTGCTGCGGCGGTGCCCGCACCAGTACTGCCTCGGTTGCCATGGTCGGAGACGTCGCCAGGAGCAATGTGCCGATGCTTGGCTACACTGTTCCTTATGCAGTTGCGAACACGCTTCTGACCCTGTGGGGCCTGGTCATCGTGCTGATGATTGCCTGACGGGTTTGGAATTCGGATCAACCCAAGTCTGACGGAGAGGGTTTTCATGAACGCAGAACAGCTTTTTGCCAAGCGGGCATCCGCGATCTCGGGCTGGCTGGCAATCGCAAGCCTGGCCCTGGCCGGCTGTGCGACCGCCAATGCCGATGGCAGTGGCGGTGGCACCAAGTTCACGGCCCAGCAGCTTCAGGCGGTCGTCAACGAGGCTCATGCCAAGTTCAAGGGCGACACCGGCGGCGCAAACGCCGACTACATTCCGATTCTGGCGACGGTCCCCTCGGAGCTGTTCGGTGTGGCCATCACGCTCAGGGACGGCACGACGTTCGTGGCCGGCGATGTGGACTATGACTTCGCGATCGAGTCGACGTCCAAGCCCTTTACCGCGGCGCTGGTCATGCAGCAATACGGCGGCCCGAAGGCCATTGCCGACAAGATCGGCGTGGAGCCGACGGGGCTGCCGTTCAACTCGAAGCTGGCAGTCGAGATTCTCGATGCCCGCTCGGTCAACCCGCTGGTGAATGCAGGTGCCATTGCCTCGGTGAGCATGCTCAAGGCCAGCAGCGAAGACGAGCGCTGGGACATGGTGCTGGGTAACCTGAGCGATTTTGCCGGCGAACCCCTGACGCTGATGGACGAGGTGTTCGAGTCGGAGTACACCACGTCCTGGAGCAACCGGGGCATCGCCAATAATCTGTACAACTACGAGCGCCTGTACAGCGATCCGGAAGAAGCCATGCGGGTGTACACGAAGCAGTGTTCCGTGGGCGTCAACACCCGGGATCTGGCCATGATGGGGGCGACGCTCGCCAATGGCGGAGTGAACCCGAAGACCGGCAAGCGGGTGATGGACGAAGGCCACGTACCGGAACTTCTGGCCATCATGCTGACCGCCGGTTTCTATGACGAGTCCGGCTACTGGTCCATGTGGGCGGGCCTGCCGTCGAAGACCGGTGTCGGCGGCGGCATTGTCTCGGTCGTGCCGGGGGAGATGGGAATCGCCGCGTTCTCGCCGCGTCTGAACGAGGCCGGCAACAGCGTGCGGGCCCAGAAAGCCATCCACTACATCGCCGGACAGCTGGGGGTGGGTATCTTCGGAGCCAACCCGGACTGAACGTACTGAAGGCGGCCCGATGACTGACGGCCCCCCGGGAGGACACGGTCACTCCCGGGGGGGGCGGTTTTTTCTGGGGATCACAACGCGGGTTTCCGGTTCGACACGGCCAGCGGCCCGGCCTGAATCGGCGGTGTTCTGCGCACAACCCGGGGTCAGGGACAGGCAGAAGCAATGGAAGTGAGCGACGCGTTACGAGCCAGATTACGAAGCAGGGATTGCCGGGGCCGCAGCCTGATTCCGGGCATGGCGGTGCTCCTGCTGGCAGCCGCCGTGACTGCCGGATACCCGCTGACGGCGCGGGCGGACCTGGGTGCCGCCTTCTCCGGGCTGACCGCGAAAGCCGATGACGCCACGTCCGCGTTTTCCTCGCCCGCGGGGATCGTGCGTCTGGACCGGCCGGAAGTGGTTGTCCAGACGAGTTTCGCCTATACGGACGCCAAGTTCCGGGTCGATGACGCGAGCTTTGAGGGCGGCAACGCGGACCACGACAACGAGGTGCTCTTTGTTCCGGGCCTGTTCTACGTCCATCCGCTGGCCGACCGCTGGCGGCTCGGATTCTCTCTCAACGTCCCTTCCGGCATCGGCAACGACTACGGCAAGAACTGGTCGGGGCGCTACCTGGCGGAGCAGTCGTCGCTGGCTTTCGTCGCCAGTTCTGCCGTCGTTGCCTGGCAGGCCAGCGACAAGCTCTCCCTGGGCGCCGGTCCTTACATGATGTATACGGATTCCAAGACCAAGGCGCGCGTGAACAATCTCCTGCCGGATGCGCCGGACGGCTCGGTCCGGCTGGAAGAGGACGGTGTGGCTTTCGGTTATACCCTCGGAGCGATGTACCAGTTCACCGGCGCCACGCGGGTCGCGGCCTCGTTCCGCTCCTCGGTGGAACCCACCCTGGAAGGCACGCCCTCGTTCAGCAACCTCGATCCGCTGCTGCGTGAAGTGCTGGCGGCAGCCGACCTGCTCGGCACAGAGGTGGACGTGGATTTCAAGGTTCCCGCTATTGTCCAGGCCGGTGTCTACACCGAGCTGAATGACCGCTGGTCGGTGACCGGCGACGTCCTGTGGATCAACATGTCCCAGTTCGGCATCACCCGCATCGCCATCGAGCAGGACAGCATCACGGTCCGCGAGGACAGCTTCCGGGACAGCTATATGACCACCGCTGGCGTCACCTACCAGTACCGGCCGGATCTCGCTGTCTCCGCCGGGGCGATGTATTTCACTTCGCCCATCAGCGACGGAGACCGGGGCATCGGCCTGCCGCTGGACCGGATTTTCGGCGTGGGAGCCGGGGTGGAGACACCCTGCGCCAGCTTCATCTGCAAGGTGAATCTCAACTACTTCGATCTTGGTGACGGGGATCTGGCCGAGGACGGCGGACCTGGCACTGGTAGCATCGCGGGCTCCTTCAGCAAGAACTGGGCGGTCATGCTGGACTTTCAGTTCCGCAGACGCTTCTAGATACGCCATATCCGCGCGCCCTCGGGGCGGAACAAGCGCGGGTCTGCCAGGAAGGGAACCCGATCGGGGCGAACGATGCCCTAGAGGCGGGACATCTGCTGCGCCCGGTGGTCGGCCAGCTCCGCCTCCCGCATGCGCAGGTCCCGCTCCAGGCGCTGGACGTCGGTGTCCAGCTTCCGGCGTTCCTCGATCAGCTGCCGGCTGACCACCAGCAGGCGTGCCCGCTCCTCGGCCGGCGTATCGTCGGCAATCGTCGCGGCCAGAATGTCCACCTGCTCGATTTCTATGTCCTTCATCCGCTGACGCTTCTGCTGAAGCTTGCGGTGAGTGGAGTTGACGGCGAATTCGAGTTCGTAGAGGGCGCGGCCTTCCTCGTAGCTCGCAAAAAACTCGTCCTCCGTCTCGGGGGGACACACCCCCAGGTACTCACCGCCCCGGGCGCCTTCGCGAAAGCCTCGGGAGGGTTTGCAGTATTCCCGCAGACCGGCGTCACGGCCGTACTGGTAGGCCTGGAAATTCGGCGCCACCTCGTGTTTCGCGCAGCCCTTGCGATGCCGGGCAAACGCATCGGGTGAGCGGCCGAGGGATCCGTCCTCGTAGCCCACCGCCTGCCAGTCGGCGAGCTCGCACTCGCTGGCGGTCATGCCGGTGCAGCCCAGCAGCGTGGACAGCGCTACCCCCATGATCAAAACGCGCAAGTGACGCATACCGCATCTCCCTATGCGACATAAGTGGCGAGGATATTTATGCCAGTCATGGGGTCCGGAAGCGGTGACGTGTCTCACGAAACGCGGGATCGGCCGGTTTTGGGCCGGCGCAGTCGGCGCCCCGGCACCGGTATCACGCAAATCAATGAGATATTCCGGGCTTTGGGCAGACGCGACGCGTATGGTCGGCCTTCGGTCAGAGCCCGGGCTCCGGTGGCCGATCAACAATCACAACGTCTGAACAGGGGAAGGGAACATGCATTCGAAGAACAACATAGCGCGTGGAAAGCATCGGGTAGCGGGGCTGGCCTTGCTGGCGGTGGCCGCGTTGCCGCTTGCGGCCGTGGCGGACACGGCCGCAGAAGTGCGCGCGGAAGTATTGGAGTCCAGCGCCTACGTGCGCAAGAACCTCAAGGGGATGGATGGCGGCGTGTCCAGCCAGGGATCGCTGGAGTTCTGGTCCAGCGGCGGCCTGCTGCAGCGGGTTCCGGCGGAATCCCCGGACGTAAGCTACAAGGCCTTCTCGCTGACCCCGAAGCACGTGGAGGTCATCACCCTCGTGGAAGGCCAGGCCGCCGTGGCCATGTACTACTCGGAAGGGTCCTACCACCAGGACGGTGGCGACCTCGTACCTCACTATATGACCCGGGTTACCGAGGTTTACGTGAAGGAAGACGGCAAATGGAGAGTCCGTGCCGCCCACTATTCGCCGATTGCCGGCGGCAGCGGCACCGACCAGAGTTCCGTGGACTAGGCGCCGATCGCGCCGCCCGTTTCGGGGCGGCGCATCGTATTGTCAGGGACAGCCGGCACGTTCGTCGTGCCGGCTTTTTTCTGGCCGGATTCCTGTTTTCGGAAACCGGCCGCGGAAGCGGGTTCGAGCGGCGCTACGGATTACCGGGGGCCTGGAGCCGGCGGCTCGCTTCTCTGAACCGCAGCGAGAGATAGATCAGCACGCCGCCGAGCAACAGCGCGACCAGGCCGATGATCCACCCGGCAGCGACCAGGCCGGTTCCCGGCCAGAGCAACAGCAGCAGGCCGGCGCCGCCGGCCACCAGCCCCAGTGTATTGAGCAGGCCGCGATTCGGGTCGGCGGCATCCAGGCGCCGGGCCGATACGACCTGGGTCACCCCCGTTACGAGCAGCCAGAGGCCGAACACGATCAGCAGGGCGCGCAGCGATTCGCCCGGCCAGAAGATCAGCACGGCGCCAATGGCGACGCTCACGAGAGACTGCAGCAGAAACTCCCGCCGCTCCGAGTTCAGCAACGCGCCGATAAATCCTGCGGTTCCGTCGGCCAGGCAGAACACGCCCAGGGCCAGGGCCAGCAGGCTCAGGCTGGCGCTCGGATTGAAGAGCGCGTAGAGGCCCAGCAGCACGGCGAAACCCCCGCGCAGCAGAAACGTCCACCACATGCGTCCCAGCCTGTCACCCAGGCCTCCGCGCAGCTGCGAGGCGAGGGCGCGGGCTCGTTCGGCCTGATGTCCGGAAGGGTCCGTCATGGTGTTTCCTCGGGGTCGTGGATGAAAGGCCGCGGGGCGGCCGGCGCCGAAAGGGATGAAGGAGAGGCTTGCCGGGACGCTACTGGCCTGCCCCCGGAACAGTGTAGCCGACCCGGGCGATCAGGCCGTGCGGGCCACCATGCGTCCCGTTACGCGCTCCCGGATGCCGAGGACCAGGGCGAGCAGGGCCGGCAGGAACAGCAGCGTGACGACCGCCGAGTACAGAATACCGAAGAGAACCACCGCCCCCAGACCCCGGTAGAGCTCGGTGCCTGCGCCCGGCAGGAACACCAGGGGCGACAGGCCCAGCACGGTGGTGATCGTCGACATCAGCACCGGCCGCAG
>JARFQW010000145.1 GCA_029287575.1 Gammaproteobacteria bacterium
TTCGGCGCCGCGGTCAATCCCGAGCGGCTGGAGAGTTCCGCCTGGATGTTCGAGTTCTACAAGGAACACCTCGACGCCGCGCTGCTGGGATTTCTCGAGTTCGATGCCGCGGGCAACGTCAATGTGTCCCGGCGGGGTCCCGAGGTGACGGACTATGTCGGGCCCGGCGGCTTTCCCAGCATTACCCACGCCGCCCGAACGGTGATCTTCATCGGCCGCTGGATGCACGACGCCACATGGGAGATCCAGGGACAACGCCTGATCCTCCAGAAGCCGGGCCGGACAAAGCTCGTACCCGAGGTCCACGAAGTGACCTTCTCCGGCCGGCAGGCCCTGGCAGACGGCAAGCAGGTCTTCTACGTTACCTCCGCCGGCGTGTTCCGCCTCACCGACAGCGGCCTGGAAATCGAGACCGTCATGCCGGGCGTCGACCTGAAGAAGGATATTCTCGACACCACGGAGGTGGACGTCCGGGTGCCGGCAGGCGGGCCGCTCGTGGCACCGGCATCCGTGGTTACCGGACGCGAGTTCGTTCCGGGCGCGCAGGTTTGAACGTTTCTGAACGGTCGGTGACCGGGCCGGAACCAGGGAGCACAGCTTATGAAAAACGGTGGAATCCAGATCGCGGAGCTTCTGCGCGCACGCGGAATCGATCATCTCTTCACCCTCTGCGGCGGCCACATCTCACCGATTCTGGTGGCGGCGAAGCAGGCCGGCATTCGCGTCATCGATGTGCGCCATGAGGCAACCGCCGTATTCGCCGCCGACGCCTACGCCCGGCTCACGGGGGTCCCCGGAGTGGCGGCGGTCACCGCCGGTCCGGGCCTCACGAACACCCTGACCGCGGTAAAGAACGCCCAGCTGGCCCAGTCGCCGGTGGTCATCCTGGGCGGCGCCACCGCAACCGCCCTGAAAAATCGCGGTGCCCTGCAGGACATCGATCAGCGCGCGCTCATGGAGCCCCACGTCAAGCAGGTACACACGATATCCCGTGTGCGGGACCTTGCCCCTGCCGTGGCCAACGCCCTCTCAGAGGCACAGAGCGGAGTCCCGGGTCCCGTGTTCGTGGAGTGCCCCGTGGACCTCCTCTACGATCGGGATGTGGTTGCCGAATGGTACGGCGCCGCGAGCGGCGGGAAATCGCTCAATGACCGGCTGCTGGGCTTCTATCTGTCGCGCAAGGTGCAGCGGCTTTTCTCGGGCGTATCCGGCACCTTGCCGGACATCGTCGTGCCGCAGCCACAGGCCCCTGACGAGCGCCGGGTAGAGACTGTCATTGCCAAGTTGCGCCAGGCCTCGCGGCCGGTGATCGTCTGTGGCAGCCAGGCGGTCGCCGAAAGCGCCTCGGCCGGCGTCGTGGCGCAGGCTCTGGAGGCCATCGGTGCCCCCGTTTATCTCTCCGGCATGGCACGCGGCCTGCTGGGCCCGCAGCATCCGCTGCACATGCGGCACAAGCGCCGGGAAGCAATCCGGAGTGCGGATCTCGTGGTCCTGGCCGGCGTGCCCTGTGATTTCCGCCTCGACTACGGCCGCCAGATCCGCCGCTCGGCCACACTCGTGTCGGCCAACCGTAGCCGCCACGACCTGCGCCTGAACCGCCGGCCCACGATCGGGGTACTAGCCGACCCGGGGCTGTTTCTTCAGGCCGTGGCGAGGGGCCTCGCCGGCGCCGATACGGCGGCGTGGGCTCAATGGGCGGACGGACTACGGCAGCGAGACGCGGACCGGGAGTCGGAAATCGCGACAAGCGCGGAGACCTCCGGCGACGGGGTCAATCCGCTCGCGCTGTTGCGGACCATCGATTCGGTCCTGCCCGATCACGCCATGCTGGTCGCGGACGGAGGCGATTTCGTCGGCACGGCTTCCTACATCGTGCGCCCGCGCGGGCCCCTGCGCTGGCTGGATCCCGGCGCATTCGGAACCCTCGGTGTCGGCGGCGGTTTCGCACTCGGCGCCGCCGCCGCGTGCGCGGACTCGGATGCGGAAATCTGGATCCTCTACGGGGACGGGTCCGCGGGCTACAGCATCGCCGAGTTCGACACCTACGTGCGCCACGGCATCCCGGTAATCGCGGTGGTCGGGAACGACGCGTGCTGGGCCCAGATCGCTCGCGAGCAAGTCAAGCTGCTCGGCGACGATACCGGCGTGCGCCTGGCGCGGACCGATTACCACCGGGTCGCGGAAGGATTCGGCGCCGCCGGGGTCGTGATCCGGCACGACGCCGAGGTGGCAGACAAGATCGCCGAGGCCCGGCGGCTGCATGCCGAGGGCCGACCCGTGCTGGTCAATGTGCATCTCGCGGGCACGGACTTCCGGGAGGGGTCCATCTCCATCTAGGGACCCGGTGCCGGGGGACGCGCATCTAGCCGCCGATCAGTCGCTCGCGGACCCCGGGCCGCAACCGCGCGGCCTGCTCGTCGAGCCCGGAGCGCGAGTCTCTCGAGCCGAAGACATTAAGCATGCGCCGGGCAAAGGCCCACCAGACCCGCAGGCTGTCACCGGGCTGTCTTGGGAGAACGTGAACATGCACGTGGCGAACGTGCTGATTGGCAGCGGCGCCATCGTTGAGCATCAGATTGGCACCCTGCGCACCCCAGCCGACGTCACGGGCCGCGGCGCGGACCGCGGTGGCCACTTCGAAGACTCTGGCCTGCTCAACGGCCTCCAGCTCCGTCAGCAGCACCGCGTGCCGACGGGGAATGACCAGTACATGACCCGACCGCACCGGGTAGATGTCCATGAACGCAAGACACACATCGTCCTCCCAGACCATGCTGGCGGCCCGCTCGCCCGTCGCGATCTCGCAAAAGATGCAGTGCATGACGAACCCCGGTGGTCACGCCGGCGGCGCTCGCCGTCCGGCACCGCTCACAGAAAGATCATCTCGTTGGAGAGCTCATCGGGATTGTCTCCGTCCAGAGGGAAATGCTCCGCCGCGAACCGCGCTGCCCCGAGGATGCCGTCGATGGCGCCTTTCCGGAAATCTCCGGCGCGAAACGCTTTCTCCATGGCCTCACAAACGGCCCGCCACTGCTCATCGCTCACCAGGTCCCGATAACCCCGGTCAGCGACGATGGCCACGTGATGATCGGCGAGAAGGACATAGATCAGAATGCCCGAATTGTCCTCGGTGTCCCAGATCCCGAGATTGGCGAAGACGTCCAGGGACCGCTCATGGGCGGTTTCGCCGCCGAGCAGGGACCAGGTATCCAGACGCGCTTCGACCGCAAAGCGCAGCTCGCCGCGGTGGGTCTCTTCCGTCGCCGTGATGGTCTCCTCGATCGCAGCCCGGGTCCCGGCGTCGAAGGCCCGGTTCAGGCGCCACTGCGTTGTGAAAACATGTCGAAAAAACCGGCCAATCCCCATCACCAGCTCCCTGACGCGCCGCCGCCGCCGAATCCGCCGCCACCGCCGCCAAATCCACCGCCAAAGCCTCCGCCCCCGCCACCGAAGCCCCCGCCGCCGTACCCGCCAAAACCGCCACCGCCGTAGCGGCGATGGCTGGACCAGCGGCGGCCGCTGGATGCGCCGAACATCAGCGTCAGCAGAAACGCGACCGCGGCGGTCATGCCGGCTGCGGCGAGCAACCCCGACAGATTGAACACGAGGAAGCCGGCGAGCCCGCCGGTGGCGGCGGCGCCGAGAAAACGTCCGAACAACCTGCTGAAGATCCCGCCCGCAATGATGGCCAATACAAAGGCCAGGGGCAGGTAGGCCGCCGGTCCGTCATCGCCGGTTCGGGCTTCCGGCGCCGGCAGCTCCTCGCCACGCACCACCCCGACCATCCGATCCACACCTGCCGCCGTGCCCCCGTACAGGTCGCCGGTGCGGAAGTGCGGAACGATGGCTTCGGCAATGATGCGCCGTGACGTGGCGTCGGTAAGGGCGCCCTCGAGACCGTAGCCAACCTCGATTCGCACCTGGCGATCTTCGGTGGCGATGACCAGGAGGGCCCCGTCGTCGATGCCCTCCCGGCCGAGCTTCCAGGCTTCCGCGACACGCAGCGTGTACTGTTCGATGGCCTCGGGCCGGGCGGTGGGAACGATCAGCACCGCAAGCTGCGCGCCGGTCTCATCCTCGAGTGCCTTGAGCTTCGTTTCGATGGCCGCGGACTGGGATGTATCGAGGATGCCCGCGACGTCGGTCACGCGGGTTCTGAGCTCAGGTACCGGAGCCAGCGCCTGGGCCCCGGCGAGCGTTGCTCCAGCCAGTAGCAGGAGCAACCCAAGCAGAGACCGCGAACGGGCGGAAATCACCGCCGGGAGACCGTCAGCCGTCCTTCTCTTCTGAGGTGCCGAAGTCCACCGAGGGCGGTTTGCTGATCTCGGCCTCGTTTTCCGGAGCAAAGCTCGCCTTGGTGTCGAATCCGAAGATCATGGCGGTCAGATTGGTCGGAAACGACCGGACGGTCGTGTTGTATTCCTGTACGGCCTGGATGTAGCGATTGCGGGCCACGGTAATCCGGTTCTCGGTCCCCTCGAGCTGGGCCTGAAGGTCGCGGAAGTTCTGGTCCGACTTGAGTTCCGGATACCGCTCCACGGTAACCAGCAGACGGGACAGGGCACTGGAAAGCTCCCCCTGGGCTGCCTGGAACTGGGCAAACGCCTGTGGGTCGTTGATCAGCTCCGGGGTGGCCTGGATCGAGCTGACCTTCGAGCGGGCCTCCGTGACCCCTACAAGCACTTCCTGTTCCTGGGCAGCGAAACCCTTGACGGTTTCGACCAGATTGGGAATCAGGTCCGCGCGGCGCTGGTACTGGTTGAGGACCTCGGCCCAAGCGGCGGTAATCTGCTCGTCCTGGGCCTGGAGCCGGTTGTAGCCGCAGCCCGAGGTCATCAGGCTCATGGCGACAACGGCAAGGATGGCAAGAATTCTCATGTCGTTTTCTCCGGACACGCGGCCACCGGCCGCCGGGGCTCAGTCAAGTGGTATACGGATCTGCTGACCGGGATAGATCAGGTCGGGGTTGTCGCCGATGACCTCACGGTTGGCCTCGTAGATGCGCTTGTAGGCCATGGGGTCGCCGTAATAGCGCTTGGCAATGAGCGACAGGCTGTCACCACTCTTGATCTCGTAGAACTCCACCTTGGCCTGTTTTTCCGGCGGCTCCGGAGCCTTCAGCTCATTGGCGAGCACCCCGGTGACACCCTGGACATTGCCGGCCATCAGGATGGCCTGTTCCCGCTGAGCCTGGCTTTCGCAGTCTCCGCAGAGGGTCACCGTGCCGTCGTCGTACTTGACGTCGAGGTTGTTGATGCCGCCGAGGGCCCCTTCGATCTGCGCGGTGATTTTGGCTGCCGCCTCGGCCTCCTCCTCGAAGACTTTCTGGCCCTTGTCCTTCCCGAATCCGAACAAATTCATCAAACCCATGACCTATCCCTCTCCCTCGATCTGGATGAGTGAGCAGCTGATGCTCACGGCTGAACAGGAGGCGCCTTCCGACCCGCGGCACCGGCTCTCGGCCACGATGACACCCTCGGCTATTGCCCCCGGAGGGCTTAAAGATAGTCGATCCGCAATGACACGTCGTTTTGCAGTCCCCCTCGGCAACGGCCATGATGTCGCCCCGTGAACAAGCCCGACCCTGCAACCGTTGCGCCGGCGTCGTTTCCGGGCGTCCTGGCCGCCTATGACCTCGATCCGGCCCTGGCCCGGAAGGTTTCCGGAGGCCTGATCAACGCCACCTGGCGGGTCGCGCGCCGGGACGGAGGGGAGGCAGCCCTGCAGAAGCTGAACCCGATTTTTCCGGCCGTCGTCAACGAAGACATCGAGGCGGTCACGTCCCACCTTTCCGACCGCGGGGTCACGACGCCCCGGCTGATCCGCACCCGAACCGGTCGCCTCTGGCACGAATCCGGCGACGAGGTCTGGCGGTTGATGGACTGGATTCCGGGCCGCACGCGCCAGGCCCTGGAGAGCGCCTCCGGGGCCGCGGCCGCCGGCCGCGGCCTGGGCCGGTTCCACGCCGCGCTGGCCGACTACGACCAGCCCTTCAGGAATTCCCGGCCCGGAGTGCACGATACGCCACGCCATCTCGCCGTACTCAGGGAGAGCCTCGATTCCCATCGGGACCACCCGGACTACGCCTCGATTGCGGCCCTGGCCGAAACCATTCTGCGTGCGGCAGACCGTCTCGACCCCCTGCCGGGCGACCGTCCCCGGGTCGTGCACGGGGACCCGAAAATCAACAATTTCGTGTTCGACGATTCCGGCAGGACGGCAATTGCTCTCGTGGACCTGGATACCGTGGCGCGGATGCCGCTGCATCTGGAGCTGGGGGATGCGTTTCGTTCCTGGTGCAACCCCGACGGTGAAGACACCCGGGGCAGCGTGTTTCGGATCGACTTTCTCGAGGCCGGACTCAAAGGCTACGCGGAGACGGCCGGCGACCGAGTCTCCCGGGAAGAGGTGGACGCCATCGTACCGGGCATCGGCCTGATCATCACCGAGCTGGCCGCGCGATTTTGTGCGGACGCGCTCAACGAATCGTACTTCGGCTGGGACCCGTCCCGGTTCGCCTCGCGCAGCGAGCACAATCGGACACGCGCCGCCGGACAGCTGGCGCTGCTCGAATCCTTTGAGCGCGCCCGCGGGGCCGCCGAACAGGCGGTGGCAGCCGCGTTTCCTAAGCGCGGGAAGGATGCGTCCGGAAGCGGCCCTAGCCCAGCTTGAGTGGCAGCCGTCGCAGACGCTGGCCGGTGGCCCGGTGCAGGGCGATCGCCACGGCCGGCGCAATGACCGGCGTCGCAGGCTCCCCCACGCCGGTGGGCGGCGCGTCGTTCTTGACGATGTGGACCTCGACCCTGGGCATCTGATTCATGCGGAGTACCGGATAGCCGTCGTAGTTGCCCTCCACGACCCGGCCGCCGTCGAAGGTGATGGCTTCCCCGAGGGCGGCCGAAAGACCGAAGCCCATTCCGCCCTCCACCTGGGCACGAATATTGTCGGGGTTGATGGCCATGCCGCAATCCACGGCGACCACCACCCGATGCACTCGCCATGCGCCATCGCCGTCAAGGCTGACATCGACGACCTGGGCGACCCGGGTGTTGAAGGACTCGTGCAGGGCAATGCCACGGAACTGCCCCTCCGGCGCCGGCGCACCCCATCCTCCCTTCTCCGCCGCCAGCTGCAGTACCCGCGCATGCCGGGGATGATCGCCGAGGAGGCCGAGGCGATACTCCACCGGGTCTTTTCCGGCCGCCACGGCCAGCTCATCGATGAACGTCTCCGTGGAAAACGCGGTGTGGGTGGACCCGACCGCCCGCCACCATTGCACCGGCACGGGCACGACCGGCGAGTGGAGATCCACGCCCAGATTGGGAATGCCGTAAGGCAGGTCGGAAGCCCCCTCCACGGAGGTGCTGTCCACGCCATCCTTGATGAGTGCCTCGGCGAAGGCCGTGCCGGCAAGGATCGACTGGCCCACGATCCGGTGCTGCCATACGCTGGGTTTACCATCCGGCCCGACCGCGCCGCGTAGCCGGTGAAAATACATCGGCCGGTAGTAGCCCGCCCGCATGTCATCTTCCCGGGTCCAGACCAGCTTGACCGGAACCGGCCTGCCGACGTGCTTCGCGATGTGTAGCGCCTCGAGCACGTAGTCCGAATGCGGATTGGCGCGCCGGCCGAACGAGCCGCCGGCGTAGAGCATGTTAATCCTGACCTGGCCCGGTTCGATGCCGAGAGCCTGCGCCACGGCCATCTGATCGCCGGTCTGCAGCTGCGCGCCGTTGAAAATTTCGCAGCCTTCGGCGTCTACCCGAACCACACAGTTCATGGGTTCCATGGTCGCGTGAGCAAGAAACGGGAACTCGTAATCCGCCGCGAGGACCGTGTCGGCCGCGGCGAGTGCGGCAGCTACGTCGCCGTCGGCGCGGACCACGGTACCGGGCTGGTCCGCCATGTCCCGGTACCGGGCCATGAGTTCTCCCGCGGTACCGGTGAACGCATCGCTGTCGTCCCACTCGGCGCGCAGGGCGTCCCGTCCGGACATGGCGCTCCAGGTGTCACGGGCAACAACCGCCACACCCGAAGGAATCTCGAAGACGTCCACGACACCGGATACTTTTTTCGCATCCGCGGCATCGAATCCCGACAGCCGGCCGCCGAACCGGGGCGAGTGCAAAACCACGGCAGTGAGCATGTCGGGCAGACGTATGTCCTGGGTGTAAAGGGCCGTGCCGTTGACTTTGCCCGGATTGTCCTTGCGGGGAAGCATCTGCCCGATCAGCCGGAAGTCCTTCCTGTCCTTTAGAAAAACCAGATCCGGCACGGGCTGGGCTGCAGCCGCTTCGGCCAGGTCGCCAAATCCGGCGCGTTGCCCGGCGCCCGGGCCGGTCACGGTGCCCCTGTCGATGGTGATGTCGCCAACCTCCACGCCCCAGCGCTCCGCCGCCGCGGCCAGCAGCATGGCCCGGGCGGCGGCGCCCGCCTCACGCATCTGCTTGTGTGAGTTGGCCATCGCCGTGCTGCCGCCGGTTCCCTGCACCGGACCCCAGAACAGGTTGTTGTAGCGCGCCGCGTCCGCCGGCGCACCGATCACTTCCACCTGGTCCCAGTCGGCATCCAGTTCCTCGGCCACCAGCGTGGCCAACCCGGTCCAGGACCCCTGGCCCATCTCCAGATGCTTGGCCACGACCTGTACCACGCCGTCGGGGCCGATCCGGACAAACGCATTGGGCTCCAGGGCACCGGTCGCGCCGGCAGCGCCGGCCTTTCCCGGCCCGCCCATCTGCGCCAGGGCGGGAAGCCACACGCCCAGACTGAGGCCCGCACCGGCGCCCAGTCCGGTCTTGATGAAGGTGCGCCGGGAAAGCCCGGAGGAAATTTCGTCGTTGTTCATGGCGCCCTCCTCAGCCCGGTTCGCCGGCGGCGAGCTGCTCGGCCGCCTTGCCAATCGCGTCGCGTATACGTGCGTACGTGGCACACCGGCAGAGATTCCCGGACATGGCATCGTCGATCTCCGCCGGGCCGGGCCGCGGATTGCCTTCCAGAAGGGACACGGCCGCCATGATCTGGCCCGACTGGCAATAGCCGCACTGCACGACGTTGAGACGTTCCCAGCTGCCCTGGACGGCCTTCGCCACCGGTCCCTGGAGGCCTTCGATGGTCCGGATGTCCTTCCCCGCCGCCACCCGGAGCGTCGTCACGCAGGACCGGCGAGGCCGTCCGTCCACGTGCACGGTGCAGGCCCCGCACAAGGCGGCACCGCAACCGTATTTCGTTCCGGTCAGACCGAGATGGTCTCTGAGGGCCCACAACAGCGGCATGCCGGGATCCGCATCCAGTTCATGCGTCTCACCGTTGACTGTGAGTTCGATCATCGCTTGCTCCGAGAGAACAGACTTGGCGGGGAGATCGTGGCGGCGGAGCTCGCAGAGCGACTGACGCCACGACTTCGGTGAGTTTAGACGAATCCGGGGCGAATCGAAGGCGCCTGCCCGGGGCGAGCCCGTCCCGGCGGAGACACCGGGCCGGTTACCTGTTCCGGCAAGTTTCCGGTCACCGGCGAGCATGGCGTTCCCGGGCAGACCGATCTCAGATATTGGAACGCCCGGAGGCCGGACAACGATTCGGGCGTACGGGGAGCGGCGCGGCATTGGATTTGCTCGGCGAGGGCCGGTACTCTCCCGATCAGATTCCAACAGCATGTTGCCAACAGACAGAGGTCGCGATGCTAACGGCAGGGGCAAAGGGAACTGCAGACGGCGCAATAGAGCGCCCGGCGCCGGCATCGTCGCTGCCTCCGGCTCTGGCCGCCTGTCACGAGTGTGACCAGCTCAACGACGTTCCGGCCCTGCCGCCCAACGGCGCGGCGCGATGCTGCCGTTGCGGCGGTCTGCTTTACCGAAATCCGGCCAACTGCATCGAGAAGAGCCTGGCGCTGACCCTCGCAGCCGCATTTCTCTTCGTCGTCGCCAACGTCTTTCCCTTCATGGCCTTCGGCACCGGCGCGAACATGGTTCACACAACGCTGGCGTCCGGGGTGGTCTCGCTGTGGCAGGAAGGCATGGTGCTGCTGTCCATCCTTGTCTTTGTGACCAGTATTCTTGCCCCTGCCATCCAGATAGCGGGCCTGCTTTATGTGCTGTATCCGCTGAATGCGGGTCGCTACCCCACCGGCGCCGAGCCCATTTACCGGCTCGTGATCGGCCTGGGCCCCTGGAGCATGATGGAGGTCTTTCTGCTCGGCATTCTCGTGTCCATCGTCAAGCTGATCAGCATGGCCGAAATCATCCCCGGGGTCGCGCTGTGGGCGTTCGGCCTGTTGATCATCACCCTGGCCTGGGCCAACAGCACGATGGAGCCTCGGGTGATCTGGATGCGGGTCGAAGAGCTGCGCGAGGCACAACGCGCGTGACGACCGCCCGCAGCCGTGGACTGGCCGGGTGCCACGAGTGCGGCATGGTGTCCCGGCTGCCCGAAGCCCACGGACACTACACCTGCAGGCGGTGCGGAACGGCGCTGCACTTCCGCAAACCCAACAGTCTCAGTCGCACCTGGGCCCTGCTGATCGCCTCCTTCATCCTCTATGTGCCAGCGAACCTCCTGCCGATCACGCATACGACGAGCCTGGGCCACACACAGTCCGACACCATCATGAGCGGCGTGCTGTATTTCATCAGCCACGGGGACTGGCCCCTGGCGCTGGTGATTTTCACGGCCAGTGTCGCTGTGCCGTTCATGAAGCTGGTGATCCTGACGTATCTCCTGATCAGCGTGCAGCGCGGCTCCACGCACCGGTACCGGGACCGGACCCGCCTCTACCGGATCACCGAGCTGGTCGGCCGCTGGTCCATGGTGGACGTGTTCGTGGTCACCGTCCTGGTGGCACTGGTGCAGCTCGGCGCGCTCGCCAATATCAATGCCGGCTGGGGCGCCGTCTATTTCGGCGCGGTGGTCGTCGCCACCATGTTCGCGGCGGAATCCTTCGACCCGCGATTGATCTGGGAACCTTTGGACAATCCTCATGAATCAGCCTCCTGAACATCTGACCGGCGGCATTCCCGCTGCCGACGCGTCCACGGGACGTCAGTCCCGGTTTTCGCTTGTCTGGCTCATACCCCTGGTGGCCGCCCTGGTCGGCGCCTGGCTGGTCTATAC
>JARFQW010000034.1 GCA_029287575.1 Gammaproteobacteria bacterium
TGTTTCCACTGCGGCGAACCGGTCACGACCGGGAACCGCTATACGGTGCGGCTGGACGGTGCCGACCGTCCCGTGTGCTGCCCGGGCTGCCGCACCGTGGCGGAGCTGATCCGCGACAGCGGGCTCGGCGAGTTCTATGACTATCGCACCCTGCCCGCGCCCCGACCGGACGAAGATCGCCTGGCGGCGTCATGGGCTGCCTGGGACGAACCGGCCCTGAGCGACACGGTTGCCACCCGGGACGCCGCCGGCAGCCTGGAGGCTGCCTTCCCGGTAGAAGGCGTCCGCTGCGCCGCCTGTGCCTGGCTGATCGAGCGCGGCCTGGAGGATGAACCGGGCCTTGAGAGCGTCGAGGTCAATCCGGCCACGGCCCGGGTCAAGCTGCGCTGGGATCCGGACCAGGTCGGCCTCGGGCGCCTGCTTGCGGGTATTGCCCGGCTCGGCTATCAGCCCCACCCCGGGGCATCCGGCCAGGGACATGCCATCGCCCGCCGGGAGCGGTCCGCCGCCATCAAGCGGCTCGGCGTGGCCGGCATCGGGATGATGCAGGTCATGATGTATGCGGTTGCCCTGTACGCTGGCGCGTTCCAGGGCATGGACCCGTCTCTGGAGCGGTTTCTCCGCCTGGTGAGCCTGGTGGTCGCCACGCCCGTGGTGCTGTACGCCGGCTATCCGTTCTTCGCCGGCGCGTGGCGAGACCTGAGATCGGGGCACGCCGGCATGGACGTGCCGGTGGCGCTGGCCATCGGCGGAGCCTACGTCGCCAGCGTCGTGCATACGATCCAGGGCGCGGGCGAGGTGTATTTCGATTCGGTGACCATGTTCGTGTTTTTCCTGTCGCTGGGCCGGTTCGTCGAAATGCTCGCCAGGCACCGGACGGGGGACACCGCCGATGCCCTGGGGGCCTTGTTGCCGGCAAGCGCGCAGCGCATCTCCCCTGCCGGCGCGACGGAGACCGTGGCGCTGGCGGAGCTGGCGGCCGGGGACGTGGTGATTGTTCGCGACGGCGACGCGGTGCCCGCCGACGGGCGAATCCTGCAAGGGGCGACCCGCATGGACGAGTCCCTGCTCACGGGCGAATTCCAGCCCCGTCGCCGGGAGACCGGGGACCGGGTGCTGGCGGGCAGCCTGAACCGGGGCAGCCCCATCCGGGTCGCCATCGAGCGCACCGGCCAGGAAACCCTTTTGTCGGGCGTCGCCCGGCTGCTGGATCGCGCCCAGGCTACTCGGCCCCGGGCCGCCCGCGCGGCGGACCGGGTGGCCCGCTGGTTCGTGGCGGCGATTCTCATAACCGCCGCGGTCGTGTTCACCGTCTGGTGGCAGATTGCGCCGGAACGCGCCTTCGAGATCACCCTGGCGGTGCTTGTGGTCACCTGTCCCTGCGCGCTCTCCCTGGCCACGCCGACGGCATTGTCCGCCGCGATCGGGGCCCTGTCGCGGCAGGGACTTCTGGTGGCCCGCAGCGATGCCCTGGAGCCCCTGGCCGACGTTGACGTCCTGCTCGTGGACAAGACTGGCACCCTGACCCGGGGCAAACCGGAAATTCGCGGCATCGAACCCCGCCCGGGCTGGACCGCGGAAGACGCCGTGGCCCGCGCTGCGAGCCTGGAAGCGGCCTCGGGCCATCCGCTGGCCGCCGCCTTTCCGATTGCCGATGCGATCGCGGCCGAAGAACTGCACACCGTTCAGGGCGCCGGGGTGGAGGGCAATATCGACGGCGTCCGGCACCGCATCGGCCGGCCCGACTGGGTCGCCGAACTGGCCGGGCCAGCCGCCCGGACGCCGGCGCCCGCCGGCGACGGGGAGGCCGGCGCGGAGACGGTCGTGGCGCTCGCCAGCAGCGACGGGCCGATTGCCGGGTTTCGCATCGGCGACGCCCTCAGGCCCCGGGTGGCGGAGACGGTGACCGCTCTTCGGGACGAGGGAATCCGGCTCGAAATCATCAGCGGCGACGGGCCGCGGGCAGTCGAGGCCGTGGCCCGGTCCAGCGGCATCGCCGACTGGCGGGCCGGGCTCGACCCGGCCGACAAACTCGACCGCCTGCGGTCGCTGCGGGCGGCCGGGCACCGGGTGGCCATGCTCGGCGACGGCGTCAACGATGCCCCCGTGCTGGCCGGCGCGGACGTGTCCGTGGCGATGGGCAGCGGCACGACCCTGGCTCAGACCAGCGCGGATCTGATCCTGCTCGGCCGGTCGCTGGAGCCGATCGCCTCCGGCCATCGCCTCGCCCGCAAAACCCGGCGGGTCATACGCCAGAACCTGACCTGGGCGGCGGCCTACAACTCGCTCGCCATGCCCGCCGCCGCCCTGGGCTGGGTGCAGCCCTGGATGGCTGCCATCGGCATGTCCCTGAGCTCGCTGGTGGTGGTGCTGAACGCCGGCCGGCTGGGCCGGGCGCCCGGTCGCGACCGGGCCCGGAAGGCAGCGCGCGGCGGACCGGAACTTGCCGAGGCGCGTTCGTGAACGTTCTGTACCTGCTGATTCCGCTCAGCATCATCATCATCGCGCTGGCGGTCTGGGCCTTCTTCTGGGCCGTGGGCAGCGGCCAGTTCGACGATCTCGAGAGTCCCGCCTGGAGAATCCTCATGGACGACGATTCCAAACCACCCGCCGCATCGAAGCCACCGGGCGCCGAATCAGATCAGGAGGACACCCGTGGGTCCTGAGCTGACCCTCCTGGGCGCCCTTGTCGCCGGGCTGGTGGGCAGCGCTCATTGCGCCGGCATGTGCGGCGGCATCACCGGGGCGCTGGGTGTTGCCGCGCGCTCGAGCGGGGGTGGCACGTTCCGCCGCGTCGGATTTACCACGGCCTTCAGCGTCGGTCGCATCCTCAGCTATGTTCTTGCCGGAGCGATTGCGGGATGGATCGGCGAAGGCCTTCGACCCGCCGGGCCGGGCTGGGCGGCGGCCTTCCGGATCCTTACCGCGCTGGTGTTGGTGCTCATCGGCCTGCAGGTGGCCTTTCACCTGAAGCTGCTCGCCCCGATCGAAGCCGCGGGCGCGCGGGTCTGGCGACACATCGGTCCCCGGCTGCGGCCTCTTCTGCCGCCGCGCCACCTCGGTCACGCCCTGCTTGTGGGCGCGGCCTGGGGCTGGCTTCCCTGCGGTCTCGTCTACGGGATGCTGGTCGCCGCCGCCGCGGCCGGCGGGGCCGCCGAGGGAGCCGCCGTCATGGCCGCCTTCGGGCTGGGCACCCTGCCGGCGATGACGGCCATGGGGCTGGCGGCAGGGGGAATGTCGGGAGCCGCGGGCAGGCTGCGGGGCGGCTGGCGCCGGACGGCCGGCATCATGCTCGTGATCTTCGGTCTGTGGACCGCGGTTTTCCCGGTCAGTCACCTGGCCGGCGGAGGGCATGCTGGCCACGGGTCGCATGATGCAGGCGCCACCCAGCCGGGGATGTCCCACGAAGGTCATGCCCCGGAGCATGACCATGACTGAAACAGTCGTAGGCTAGAATTGGTCAGGTGCGGGCGCTTCGCCCGCCGGTTTGATTTTCAGGAGGCCATCATGTCCGAGCCAGTCCCCGCTGCCGCTGCGACCCGGGTTTCATCGGTTGCAGGCCCCGGTGTCGCCACCGGCGACACGGTATCCGGGATCTTCCGGATCGCCAAGGAGCAGGGTTTTGCCCTCCCGGCGGTGAACTGCGTGGGCACCAGCTCGGTGAACGCAGTGCTGGAAGCGGCGCGCGAGGTCAACTCGCCCGTCATCATTCAGTTTTCCCACGGCGGCTGCGGCTTCTACGCGGGCAAGGGCCTGTCGAATGACGACGAGAAGGCCACGGTACTCGGCGGCTACGCCGGCGCCCTGCACGTCCATTCGGTGGCCGAGGCCTACGGCGTGCCGGTCATCCTGCACACCGACCACTGCGCCAAGAAAATCCTTCCCTGGATCGACGGTCTGCTGACCCTGGGCGAGCAATTTTTTGCCGAGACGGGCAAGCCCCTTTACAGCAGCCACATGCTGGACCTTTCCGCGGAGCCGCTGGAGGAAAACCTGTCGACCTGCGCGACCTATTTCGAACGCATGAGCAAGCTCGGCATGACCATTGAGATCGAACTTGGCGTCACCGGCGGAGAAGAGGACGGGGTGGACAACACGGAAGTGGACAACGCGTCCCTCTACACCCAGCCCGAGGAGGTCAACGAGGCCTGGGAGCGCCTCAGCCAGATTGGCGAGGCATTCACCGTGGCGGCGTCCTTCGGCAATGTGCACGGTGTGTACAAGCCCGGCAACGTGAAGCTCACCCCGGAGATTCTCAAGAACTCCCAGGACTACATCGCCGGCCAGCACGGCACCGGCCCCAAGCCGGTCAGCTTCGTGTTTCACGGTGGCTCCGGCTCCGAAAAGGCGAAGATCGAAGAGGCAATCTCCTACGGCGTCGTAAAGATGAATATCGACACGGACACCCAGTGGGCCACGTGGCAGGGCGTTCTGGACTACTACCGGGACAAGCAGGCCTACCTGCAGGGGCAGATCGGCAATCCGGACGGGGACGACAAGCCCAACAAGAAGTACTACGACCCGCGAACCTGGCTCCGCAAGGGCGAGCAGGCCATGATCGAGCGTCTCAAGGAAGCTTTCGAGGATCTCAATTGCATCGACCGATACTGATCGCCGCGGGGCTTTGCTCCGCCCTGCTGCTCGCTGCGGGGCCGGTTGCAGGCGAGGACCGGGCAGCGGATTTTGCCGAGTTCGAGGAGCGGCTGATCAGGGCGGAAGCCGTGCGCGTCGACTTCTCGATCGTCTCCGAGGGCGTGCTCACCACCGACCTGCAGGGCAGCCTGGACATCCGCGGGGAGAAAATCAGCCTGGAGGCGGACGGCACGTTCGGCGGTTCCCCGGTCGACCTGATCCTCGCGGTATCCGGCACGGAAATCTCCGGCGGCAATCTCGCTCTCGCCGACGCCAGCCTTCAGGAATTCACCATCAAGAACCCGGGGGCCGCCCGGGAGGCCGTGATACTGGGCATGACGCGCATGGGCCTGCTGCACAATCTGGCCCTGCTGACCGGTTCCCGGCCCCCTGACCGTGCCGCCGGCGGTATCCGCGACTGGGTCAGGGCGTCCAACGTGCGCTCCGCGGGGGATGGCGGCCTGGCGTTCGACATCCTCGTCGACGGCCAGGACGCCGCCGAAGCCGTGGTGCTCCTGGACTCGCGGACGCTGCCCGAACGTCGCGACCAGACCAACCGTTTCCCCGCGGGCGAGATGCGCGTGGTGGAGACGTATCGCGTGTTCGAGGTCGTGGACGGGCGCTGAAGCGGCCCACGGGGCTCGGTGCCGTCATTCGCGGCCGGCCATCCGTTCGCGCGTATCTCTTCCCGGCTGCCCTGCCGGGGTACGTATGCTCCCGCCCACGGAGCCCGGCCAGCCGAGCGGCAACAGAAATCGCCGCCTAGCTCGGGTCCTTTTCGGATTCGGGTTGCGGCCCGGACTCGGCCTGCTCCAACGCTCCGGGAGCGGCATCGGGAGCCGCACCGGTCTCGCCCGGCTGTACCTCGAGGGCCGGATCCGTGTCAGCCTGATCGGTGACCGGCGCTTGCTCTTCGACGCCCGCTGACTCTCCGGCACCCTCGCTGTCTGCCTCGTCGTCGAAGGTTGTGGCGCCAAGAAGCGCTTGTTCCCGTTGAGCGCGCGCCTCCGCTTCGGCGGCCTCGCGGGCCAGGCGATCCTGCTCCTGGCGGTCGCGCAGGGCGGCGCGCTTGCGCTGGAACTCCTCTTCCCTCGCCTTGCGCACCCGCTCTTCATCGATAGCGGCCAGCCGCTCCGATGCCCGGCGGGCATTCTGACACTCCACGTCACGCATGGACTCCGAGCCCATGCTCTCGCAACGGGCCAGGGCGCCGGTGAGAGCGACCTCGTCATCCATGAACTGCTGGACAGTGCGCGGCTCCGGTTTGCCACAGGCGGCGAGTGCCGCGATGACCGCCAGAGACGTGAGGGTGCGTGCAATCGTCAAGGTCGGGCCTCTTTTTGACTTAAGATCAGCGGAATTCAGGCGCCAGTGTACCGAATCGGCCGGCCCCGACAATGCGCGGCAGGTCACACTGCCGCACTCCGGCGGGCGTGTGCCCAAAGGCCCTTCTCAGCCGTCCCGGAAGCGGTCCGTGGCCTGGATCAGGGCCCGCGCGATGCCCCGTTCGAAGGCGGAATGACCGGCGTCCGGAATGACCTGGAAATCCGCTTCGGGCCACGCCCGGTGGAGGCTCCAGGCGGTGGTCATCGGACACACGACGTCATACCGGCCCTGCACGATCACCCCAGGAATGTGTCGAATCTTGTCGACATCATCCAGCAATTGGCCGGGATCGTCGAAGAAACCGCCATTTACGAAATAGTGACACTCGATCCGTGCGAGGGCCAGGGCAAACAAGTCCTCGCCGAATTTCCGCACCTGTTCGAGGTCGGTTTCGAGGAAACTCGTGCTGCCTTCCCAGACCGACCAGGCCCGGGCCGCCGCCATGGCCGCGGCGTGATCCTCGCCCGTCAGGATGCGGTAATAGGCGCCCACGAGATCGCCCCGCTCTTCGGGCGGGATCGGCGCGAGATAGTCCTCCCACGCGTCGGGAAAGATCGCGCTGGCGCCCTCCTGGTAGAACCAGCGGATCTCCGAAGGGCGCAGCATGAAGATGCCGCGGAGCACCAGCTCCGAGACGGCTTCCGGATGCGACTGGGCGTAAGCCAGCGCCAGGGTGCTGCCCCAGGACCCGCCGAAGACCTGCCAGCGGTCAATGTTGAGATGCCCGCGCAGGGTCTCCATGTCCGCCACGAGGTGCCAGGTCGTGTTATCCACGAGGCTGGCGTGGGGACGGCTGCGCCCGCTGCCGCGCTGGTCGAACAGGACGATCCGGTAGGCATCCGGGTCGAAGAACCGGCGGACCTTGGCATCGCAGCCGCCGCCGGGCCCGCCATGAACGAAGACCACCGGCTTGCCGTCCGGGTTGCCGGACTCCTCGAAATACACCTCGTGAAGCTCGGAGACCGGAAGATAGCCCGTGTTGAACGGCTCGATCTCGGGATACAGCACATCCTCGCAGCCGGTCTTCGGCGCCATGCGCTCTACTCTCCCCGGCCCGAACGGCTGATGAAGAACCACGCCAGCCACCCGCCGATGGCCAGCACCGAAAGGATCACCAGCACGCTGCTGAGACCATACGGGTTGCCGAACAACAACTCACCCCACAGTTCCATCATGCACCTCCATACTGACGCCGACCCGAGGCTAGCACAGCGCCGCCAGCGATGGGTTTCCCGATCACGTGCGACGGCTCGTATAGTGGGCCTGCACCCGCAGGGCCCACCCATGCCTGACACCACGATCATCACCGGAATCGCGATTGCCCTGTTCGATATCGGCGTCGCGGTGCACGCGCTGACCCACAAGCGGGACCCCCGCTCCGCCCTCGGCTGGTGCGCGGCCTGCCTGTTCATCCCGCTCGCCGGCGGAATCGCCTACCTGATCTTCGGTATGAACCGGGTGCAGGCGCGGGCCCGGCTGGTCCGCCGGCGGCCCGTTGCCGAGCCCACGCCCGACAACTCCACGTCCAGCCTGATCGACGGTCCGCTCGCCCCGCTCGAACGGCTGTCCAACGCGCTACAGGCCTGGCCGCTTGTACCGGGGAACCGGGTCGAGCCCCTGTTCGGCGGTGAGCGGGCGTTCCCGGCCATGCTCGCGGCGATCGAGGCGGCGCGGGAACGCGTGTATCTCAGCACCTATATTTTCGACGCCAGGCACAGTGGCGCTCGCTTCATCGAGGCCCTGTCCGATGCCCGCCAGCGGGGCGTGGACGTCCGCGTACTGATCGACGGCATCGGCGAGAAGTACTCCTGGCCCCGCGCCCGCAAAGTCCTTGGCAAAGCCGACGTGCCCGTGCGGCTGTTCGGGCCGCCCACCCTGCTGCCGCCGTCAATTCATATCAACCTGCGCAATCACCGGAAGATTCTGGTGACCGACGGCCGGACCGGCTTTGCCGGGGGAATGAATATCGGTGACCGGCAACTGCTGCGGCAGGCCAGCGGCAAGACGGGGTCGCGCGATCTGCATTTCCAGTTCGACGGGCCCGTTGCCGCCCAGCTGGAAACCGTGTTTCTCAACGACTGGCACGAGGCCACGGGCGAGCCGCATCCGGATCCATCGACACCCGCGGCACCGCTGCCCGGTGGTTCGCCGTGCCGCGTACTGACAGACGGCCCGGGCGTGGACCTGGACAAGCTGACCCATGTCATCACCGGGGCGGTGTCCCTCGCGCGCCATCGCGTCGCGGTCATGACCCCCTACTTCCTGCCGCCCCGGGAGTTGGTCGGCGCCCTCATCGCCGCCGCCCTGCGCGGCGTGGCCGTGGATATCCTGCTGCCCGGTGAGAACAACCTGCCGATCGTTCACTGGGCCAGCCGCAACGGCCTCTGGGAGCTGCTGCAGCGTGGTGTCCGCGTGTGGTATCAGCCGCCGCCGTTCGATCATTCCAAGCTGCTGCTGATCGACGACCACTTCGCCCTGGTGGGTTCCGCCAACCTGGACCCCCGGAGCCTGCGGCTGAACTTCGAACTCGCCGTGGAAATCCACGGCGGACCGGTCGTCGCCGAAGCCGCCGCCCACGTGGACGAACGCCTTGCGCTCGCCGACCCCGTCACCCTGCCCCAGATCGCCGGGCGCTCCCTGCCCGTGCACATCCGCGACGCGGTCGCCTGGCTTTTTTCGCCGTATCTGTAGGGGCCGTCGGCTCCGGATGATTTGCTGCGAAAAACGCAATACACTCAGGGCGGTGGAGCCGTCGCGGGCCCATCATGCGAGAATGGATGACACCATTTGGGGGTGAATGCCGCGCGAAGACACGTCAGCAGAACGTGCAAAAGGGGGGGGGGTAAGTCAACCATGAAGCAGCGTCGTTCCGTGTCCGATTCGGTGCGTCTTGCGCTTGCCACCAGCGTCGCGGTCGCGGCGGGATCGCCCGGGGCCAGCCTCGGTCAGGAATCCGAGGACCGTGCGATCCAGGACAAGGTCACGGTCACCGGCTCGCGGATCAAGCAGGTAGACATCGAAGGGCCGGCGCCGGTCTCGATCATCACCCGCGACGACATCGACGCCACAGGGGATATCTCCGTGGCCGAAGTGCTGCGCGGCTCGGTCTGGAACACGTTTGGATCGTATAAGCAGCGCTCCGGTTCGTCCGCCCAGTCCCAGTCCACGGTCAGTCTCCGCGGGCTCGGCCCGGAGCGGACACTCGTGCTGCTCGACGGCCGGCGCATGGCGGGCTCGCCCACCGCCGGCGCCGGCTCCGCGCAGAATCTCAACGTCATTCCCCTGGCCGCGGTCGAGCGCATCGAAGTGCTTCGCGACGGCGCCTCGGCCATTTACGGTTCGGACGCCATCGGCGGGGTGGTCAACATCATCCTGCGCCGGGACTATGAGGGGATGACGCTCTCCTGGGGCATCGGCCGTCCCACCCAGACGGGCGGCGACGAGGACAGCTACAGCGTGGTCGGCGGGATTTCGTCGAACAAGGGCAACATCACCTTCGGTTTCGATGTCGAGAAGAAAGAGATCATTTTCCAGGGTGACCGCTCATACTCCGCAGTGGGGCTGTCGTCCTTCGGTTTTCCCGGAAGCTATTTCGGATATCTCACCACCAACGACCCCCGCAACCCCACAGGCGGTTTTCTGTCGGCGGGCCTGTTTCCCGATCCGCGCTGCCCGGCGGAACTTGGCGCCTCCCGGGAATTTCCGGACTCCGTCTTCGAACGGGGCTTCTGTCGTTACAACTACTCGGGAGTGGCGGCCAACGAAGCCGACAACGACAACAAGGCGTTCTTTCTGAATGCCAACTACGACCTGAGCGAAACCGCGAGCTTCTTCGCCCGCGGCAATTTCAGCTTCAACGAGAGTTTCGGGCGTTATGCCGCATCACCCTTCGTCACCGACTTGGGTCTGCCGACCCTGAGCCAGGACAATCCGAACAATCCGACCAACCCGGCAAACTCCACGAACATCGACGGTCAGCCTTTCGGCGGGCAGTCCGTCACACTGGAGGACGGCACAGTCGTGGAGGGCCCCTTCGACCTGTCGCTGTTCTACCGCAACGTCCCCGGAGGTTTCCGCGACACGAACGTCGAGGACGTGCTCGTGGACTACCTGGCTGGCGTACAGGGGATCATCGACCTTTGGGGGGGCATGGACTGGGAGCTCGCCGGCCAGTGGTCTCAGCAGACAAGCAACAGCGCGTCTCCGGGCCTGAGCATCGAGCCTTTCCTGCAGGCAGCCATAGACAACGGGAGCCTGGATCTCTTTGCCGTCAATGGACCCACGGACCCGGCGCCCCAGGCGGCCTCGACGTTCGACGGGATCTACGACGCGAAGACCCGCATCGCCAGTGTCGACGGCAGCCTCGGGTGGGACCTGCTGCAGATGCCCCACGGTCCGCTTCCCGTTGTCATCGGTGCCGAATACCGGGACGAGGATTTCGAACAGAACTACGATGCCCAGCAGAACGCCAACCGGGTCGCGGGATCGGCCGGGGGCACGGACACCAGTGGCGCGCGGGTGGTCAAGTCTTTCTTCGCCGAGACCCGCATTCCCATCCTCGCGAGCCTCGACCTGACGCTCGCGGGGCGCTACGACGACTACAACGACTTCGGCACGACATTCACGCCCCAGGCCAAGGTTGCTTTCCGCCCACTGGACAGCCTGTTGCTACGGGCGAGCTGGGGCAAGGGCTTCCGGGCACCGGACATGGCCGAGCTGTACGGCCCCCAGGATTTCGGTGTTCCACAAGTTCTCGACCGCTACCGGTGTTCAATGGACCCGGCGGATACGGACGGCGACGGCTTTCCCAACGTGGACCCGGACTCGCTGCCGGTACGCAGCCCCTGCAATTTTAACGAGGTGCCGGCGATTTCCGGCGGCAATCCCGACCTGGATCCGGAGACCAGCACGCAATGGAACCTCGGCTTCGTCTGGAACCCGCTGGACGACCTGTCCATCGCCCTGGACTACTACAACATCGAGCTGGAAGACGAGAGCATCGCGCCTGATAGTCAGCTCCTGTTCAATCAGGAGTTCGCACTGCGCCAGGAGGGCGCAACGGGAGCGACGGTGGGCGCGGTCACTCGCGACCTGCGAACCAACTTCGTGCAGGTGGCCGACCAGCGGCTGACTACCATCGGCGCCCGGGAAACCGATGGCCTGGACCTGGAGGCGATATACGGCTTTTCGGCCGGCGGGGTCGGCGACTTCCGGGCCCACCTGCTCTGGACCCACGTGCTGGAATACGAGCGGGACTACGGCGACGGAGAGGGGCTGCGGGGGCTGCTGGGAGACTTCGACCCGGATAATCGCGCCAGCCTGTCGCTGGGCTGGACCCGGGGTGATTTCAGCGCCAATGCCACGGTCAACTATATGGACGAGGCGGACGACGGAATCCCGGACGACAACTTCGTGAGCGAAGTGGACTCCTTCACTACCGTCGATGTGAGCTTTGTCTACTCGACGCCCTGGGCCGGCAAGATCACCCTGGGCGCGCGTAACGTATTCGACGAGGATCCGCCGACGACCGCGAATCTCGGTAATCCGTTCTACACGAATTATCTGCACGACGTTTACGGCCGTGTGCCCTACGTCCGCTACGAGCAGGACCTCTGACGCCGGGTCCGTGGCGTCCGGAACGAACACGGGGCCGACGCACTGCCCTCCTGGCCCGGCCGGGACCCAACCGCCCTCATCGGCGAGCCTGCAGGCCATCGTCTGACCGGCCGCCGGGAATGTCCGCCGGACCCCGGAACCGTCGTTCGACCTCGAGTTCCGCGATCTGGGACGGGGCCAGTCCGTCCCGGGCCAGCAATTCCGTCCAGCGGGGATCGTCGTGCAGCGAATGCAGCAGGGGATTCGTGTTCCATCTGTCGGGCGCCGGAGACTCCGGCGGGTCGATCCGCTCCTCGAGTATGCTGAAGGCATCATCCTGCCGCCCGACCCACGCATAGGCGCTGGCCAGGAAACTCTCGGGCCGCACATGGAGCCGACCGTATTTTTCATCCCCGACCGATGCCTGGAGATCGGCAAGAGCAGCCTCGTAGTCGTCGCGTCGGCCCAGGGACCAGTAGGCCAGCGTCTTGCCCTGCACCACGACGAACTCGATGGTTCGTGCCGATTCGAAGGTCGCAAGCGCCGCTTCGGCATCGCCCTGCAGAAGCTGAATGACGCCGAGCATGTAGGTGCCCGAGCCGCCCGTCAGCTTGCGGTAGCGGCGATTCACCTCCTCCGCCGCCGCGTAGTCGCCGCTGCCCATCAGCGTAAGCATCAGTCCCCGCAGACAGGCCGCGCAAAGCGGATCCCTGCTCAACGCAAACTCGTAATAACCCACCGCAAGGCCTGAATAGCCGAGCCGGGCAAGGAGATTGGCCGCGTAGCGGTTGGTGTCGACGTCGGTTGGCAGGAGCCGGAGACCGAGCTCGGCGGCCGTCACCCTGGCCTCCCAGGAGCCCTGGCCCCAGGTGTCGAGCACGGCCAGCTCGGTGCGGGCTTCCGGATTGCCGGGGTCCAGTACGAGGACCCGGTTCATGGTCTCGCGCAGATGGGCTAGGAATTCATCCTCGGTGAGCTGGCCCCAGTAAAACCGCTGCTTGTCCACGGTGCGGTAAAGGAGCAGAGCCGCGACGTTGGTCGGATCGAGCTCCAGCGCCTCATGGAGAAGCCGGTCAGCCTCGGCGGCCGCCTCGCTCACCTGCTGGGTTAGCAGGTGACGGGCCTGAAGGTACAGCGCATAGGATTCGGGATCGGTGCGGTCCGCCAGTGGCAAATTCCCGCTGATCTGGAGTTCGAGCCGGTCCACGACCCGGGTGGCGATCGCCTCCTGGATGGCGAAAATGTCGCCGAACTCCCGGTTGAAGCTCTCCGACCACAGCTGCGTGTCGGTGTGGGCATCGACAATCGTCGCCGTAATGCGCAGGCGTTCGCCCATCCGTCGAACCGAGCCCTCCATCACGAAGCTGACGTTCAATCGCTCGGCGATCTCGCTGGCGCTCAGATTCTGCCCCTTCAGGGCAAACGCGGAGGAGCGTGCGATGACCCGCAGATCGCGAATCCGGGACAGCAGGTTGATGATTTCCTCGGCGATGCCGTCGGAGAAGTACTCCTGGTCTTTCTCGGGTGAGAGGTCCGCGAAGGGCATGACCGCGATGGAGTGTTCCCCTAACGATTCAATCAACGCGTCGTCCCGGGCCTGCTCGGCGGCCTCGCTGGCGATCTCGGCGTCGCGGGCCGGGTCGATGATGAACTTGTCGAATGCAAAGTAGCTGACGGCCACGGCAAGGGTGACGATGACGACCCGGTCAAGTCGTCGGGCGGCGTCGCGCCGGGAAGGCGCGTCGTGATCCACCGCCCGGTCCTGGGCCAGACCCTCCGGGGTGAGCTCGAACAGCCAGGAGCCGATCAGCACCGGCACGAGCCCGATGGCAAGCAGGATTACCACGATCCGAACCGCCGAATCGGAGATCCCGAAGACCGGTGCCAGAGAGTCCAGCACCTGCACGATGAGCCAGGCGAAGGCCACGTAAGCCGTGCCCACCCGGATGACGTTGCGCCGTTGCAGTTCCGAGATCAGCGACATGCCGCTATCTTAGCCAATAAGGTCCCAGGGGTAACGCCGGGGCGCGGGCCAACGTCCAAGGGTCCAGTCCGCCACCGCCCGGGAATATCTCCACCCGTCGAAAAAGCATTCTGCCTGCGAGGGATCCCATTGGCGTACGTCGAACCTGGCTTCGGAATCCGGGTTCACTTGCTCCGAAATGGCGTGCCGGGCTTGTCGTGTCGGCCGTAACGACTCGGGCGCACGGGATCAGTGCCGCCCTCCGGCAGCCACCAGTTCGTCCGGCCCGTTGGGCTATCACCATGACCTTAATCGAGAGTCCTCACGTCACGGCGGCGATTGTCCTTCCCGCCCAACGCGTGTGTTGACACGTCCTCATGCAGTGCCAGATTGTTCAGCGGGGGACGTTCCCTACGCTGCATCAGGAGGCGTTGAAACATGACACACTCCCGAAACAAAATACTCGCCGCCACCGTCATGGCCCTCGCTTTGAGCCTCGGCACGGCAGCCGTGATCGCGGGCGACGAACATGCTGACGAGCACGCCCATCATCACGGCGACGATGGCCATGCGAACGAACATGAGCACCATCATGGCGACGACGGCCATGCCGATGAGCACGCCCATCATCATGGCGATGATGGCCATGCAGGGGAACATGAACACCATCACGGTGCAGACGGCCATGCCAATGAGCATGAGCATCACCACGCCGAGGGTGAGGACCCGGAACCTCACGAGCACCACCACGAATAATCTGGCGGCTCGTGCCGATGCCGGCACCCGGGCGATCCTTAGCTGATATCCTCGGCGGCCATGGAGCAGGAAACGATCACCTGATGCCGGCACCGCGTGGCCTCTTGACCAACCGGGGGTTCCTGTCGCTCCTGGTCGTCCGGGCCACCGGATTCTTCACCCAGTCTCTGCTGCGCGTCAGCATTCTCACGCTGCTTCTGACCGCCGCTGATGCCCGCACCGATCCCGCGGGGTTTCCGGGCCATCTCATCGTGCTCCACGCCCTCGGCATGCTGCTGTTCGGCGCCCTCGGCGGGGCTATTGCCGACCGTCTGCGCCGTGATCACGTGGTCCAGCGGGTCAAGCTCATGGAGGTGTTTTTGGCCATCGCCATGGGCTGGCTGCTGGTTCAGGGCCATTTCGCCGGTCTTTATGTCTGCGTCTTCCTTCTCGGTGTCCGCGACGGGCTGACGGATCCCGCCATCAACGCCGCGATTCCGGACTACGTCCGCAAGACACGCCTCGCCCAGGCCAACGGCGTGCTGCTGGCCTGCGTCATCGGCGCGACCCTCGTCGCCGTCGCCGCCATCCTGGAACTCGCCGACGCCGGAGAGCGCTCCCGTCTTGTGCTAGCCGGGCTCGCCGTCGGGAGCAGCCTGCTCGGCCTGGCTGGGGCGCACTTCATGCCGGCAATCCCGGCGGCCGCGTCATCCGTCGGCGATATCCCCGCGCCGCGGGCCTCCCCGGGCGACTGTTTCAGGAGCCTGGGCCTGGACCGCTACACCCTGCTGGCCGGTATCGGTATCGCTTGGTTCTGGATGCACGTCTCCGTCTACTTCGCCTATCTGCCGGAATATGCCCAGACAAACGCGGGCAACGGCCTGACGCCCGGCAACCTGGCCGGCGCCATGGCGGCGGGCTCCGTGATCGGCGCGCTGCTGCTCGGCCCCCTGTCCGGTCGCCGCGTGGAGGTCGGACTCGTTCCCCTGGGCGCGATCGGTCTGGCCGCCAGCGGCCTTTATCTGTACCTGGCCGCCCCGGGTTTCGGGCACGCCGCCGACCCGGGCCTGGGCATCGGTGATATCGCCTCACTCCTGTGCCTGGGGCTCATGGGGCTGTCCTCCAGCTTTTACGTGCTGCCGCTCTACGCCGTGCTCCAGCTGCGTCTTGCGCGCCGGCATGCCGGCCGCGCCTTCGGGGCGGTGGTCATCGCGACCGGACTGGTGAGCTCCCTCGGCCTGCTGCTGGCGGCCTGGTTGCAGGGGGAGGGCCTGTCCCCGAGCGCCATTCTGCTGGCCGGCAGCGTGATCCAGGCGGTGGCCGCCGTCTATGTCTTCACGGTCATTCCCGAATTCCTGATACGGCTGCTCATGTGGCTGGTCACCCACACCCTCTACCGGGTGCACAGCAGCGGCCTGGGCAACGTGCCGGCGGAGGGGCCGGCGCTGCTGGTCTGCAACCATGTGTCGTTCATGGACGCGCTCGTGATCGGTGGCTGCATCCGCCGGCCGGTGCGCTTCGTGATGCACAAGTATATTTTCGAGATCCCGGTCATCAACCAGCTCTTCCGCTGGTTCAAGACCATTCCCATCGCGTCGGCGAAGGACGATCCACAGACGCTGACGATCGCCATGGACCGGGTGGCCGCCGAGCTGGAAGCGGGCCGGGTCGTTTGCATATTCCCCGAAGGCCGCCTGACCCGGGACGGGGAAATCGGCGAGTTCCGCAACGGTGCGCTCCGTATCGTGGACCGAACGCCGGTACCGGTCATCCCCATGGGGCTGTCGGGTTTGTGGGGCAGCTTCTTCAGCAACTGCGGCGGCCCGGCGATGAAGCACCGACCGCGCTGGCCGTTCTATCGCGTGGACCTCACCGTGGGCCCGCCTCTGCAGCCGGAAGGCCTGACCAACACCGAGCTCAAAGCCGAGGTTCAGCGGTTGCGGGGACCGGTGGGCTAGCCTCGGGTTCGGCCAGCGAACCGGATTCCGCCCAGCCGGGTACGACCGCGCCCCTCTCGTCGAGCACCAGCTTCAGGCGCTCCGACCAGGGCTCTGCCTGAAGGGCAGACGGCACGGGCGTCGCCGGCAGCACGCGGCTTTCCCAGCCCAGAACAGAGAGCATCGGCAGGAGGCCCGACTGGTCCAGAAACACCACCCGGCTGCCGTCGTTGCGAGCCGTCGTCCAGGCACTGACAGGCACATACCCCGGCAGGAGCTGGCTGGCCGAGACTTCCAGTCGTGCGCCGTCGTCTTCGAGTCTGTGCAGCCATTCGCTGCTCTGCATCAGCATGGCCTGCCCGGATTCAGGCAGCGCCAGCGCAAGAACCGGACCATCGATCCTGAGGGTTCTGCGGGCGCTGTCCGGGGCGTCCAGGTTCCAGACAAACACATCGCCCATCCGCGAGCCGGCCGCCAGCCGGAGGCCGTCGGCCGAAAAGGCCAGGCTGATCGCTTCTTCAGGGATATCAATCTGCCACTCCAGGCGCAGATGCGACACATCCCACACCTGAACCTGACCATCCGAAGCCACTGCCGCACGGGAACCCGACGGATCGAACGCGACCCCGGTCACCGCCCGGCCGGGGCCCAGCGGACCCAGGAGCTGCCCGGACGCTGCGTCCCAGATTTCCGCACCCGCCGCACCCGCCACGAGCGCCCGGTCGCCGCCCCGGGCAAGAGCCGCGACCGGTCTCTGGCCCACGCCGTGATAGAACACCGGACCTTCCCTGTCCCCGGTATTGGCATCCCACAAGGCAACGCTGCCATCGTCGGCAACGCTGAGCAGGCTGCCGCCAAGATCGTCGAAGGCCAGTGCCACGACGCGGCCGGGATGCTGAGGCGGCGGAATCCTGGCCGGTGCGCCGGCGGCCTGGCCGGCAACAACCGGGCGGAACAGCACGCGTCCGTCGCCGCCGCCCTGGGCCAGACGCCGGCCCCGGGGATCCAGGACCACCGCGCTGCTTCCGGCAAGATAGGGGTCGGTCCCCTGGGCCGCCGCATCCAGCCGCCAGATCCGGGCGGTCTCCGCACCGATTCCGGTGACCACGAATCCTCCCGCGCGGCTCACGACCGCGCCGTAGGTTCCGTCGGGAACCCGGCCCGCCGAAAGACGCCGTGAACTGTGCCTGAGCAGGGGGCTCACCGGCCGGCCTTCCGGCAGCGACCAGAGCTGATAGCTGCGACCGCGTATGAGGGTCACGAGATGGTCGCCCGACGGATCGAAGGCCAGCGCCGCGGGGTCTTCACTGGAAACGACAAGGACCGTACCCGCGCGCCGGCTCGGCGGCAGCGCAAGGACACGGGCGAGCCCTGACCGCTCGGCCACCATCAGCCAGCGTCCGCTGGCATCGATTTCCAGACGCTCCACCGGCGTGTCGAGAATTTCCTCGACGGCCTGGCGACCCGTGTCGCCATCCCATACCCGCACTACCTGCTGGGCATCCGCCATGGCCACGAAGCGCCCCGCCGGCCCCAGCGCGAGCCGCTGAACCTCGCCGCCGGTCAGCACGGGAGCCAGTTCCTCGCCGTCGTCCAGGCGCCATCGGCGGATCTGCACCTGCCCTTCCGGTGCCATATCGGCCGCGGCCAGGTAGGCACCGGCAGCCGCCGCGACACCGCCGACGAAACGGCCATCCGGCGTGCTGGACAATGCGCGGGCGCCGGTTGCCGCCCGCCAGGCGCCCAACTCGCGTCCGCCGGCGCTGACAATCAACAGATACTCTCCGGATGCGTCGAAGCGTATCGAGCGCTCACCGGCATCCAGGGGTATGCGCGCCACCGGCCGGCCGAACTCGAGATCCCAGATCAGGGCATGACCCCGGGCGTCCGGGTTGCGGCTGACGGCGGCCGCCCAGCGAGCGTCCGGGCTCAGAACGACGCGGACTCGTGCCGTGGTCCGGGGATCGGCCAGCGGCAGGGGATTCTCAGGCTGGTCCACCACCTGAATCCCGCTGGCACCACCCAGAAACAGGGACCACCCCAGGAGTTCGCCGGCGTTGTCGCCGCGACGATCCTCAAGGTCGAACCGCCAGGTCCCTCTGGCGTCCTCGCGGGCCAGATCGGCCAGGGTCGGCGCTTCCCGGCCGGTGATACGGATCCTGCCGTCCACGCCAACCACGGCGTTGCCGAGCGGGAATTCCACCTGCCGCCCGGAAGGGGCGGTCAGCTGGGCCACCAGATCCTGCAGGCGCCGATGGGTGGTGTCCACGGTGATCCGGAGATCGCGGGCCTGGCCTTCGGCGTCCACGGTCACCCGCCGGGTCACCGGGATGAAGTCCTCCGCCAGCAGCGCGCGGGTCTGGCCCATGGGCAGCCCGTTTCGCGGATCCCAGATCTCGACCTGATTGCCCATCGACAAGGTGGCGACCCGTGTTCCGTCCGGATGCACGGCCAGCGCTTCAACGCGTCCCGCCGGTCGCACTGCGGTAATCAGCCGAGGGTAGTCGGCGCCGATCAGCTGGGCGATCGCCGCATCCGGACCCGTCCCGCGGGTGCGTGCGGCCTCCAGCCGATAGATCAGCGCCTGGTCACGGTGTTCCCGGGCTTCGGCCTGGGACGCCAGCCGGGACCAGAAGTCCGCCAGCAGCTGATCCGCCTGGCGGGGTCTGCCCAGCGTTTCCCTCAGCTCGGCGTCGGCGGCCCGAACCTCGTCCCATGTCACAGCCTGCAGGCTGCGCCGCGCCAGCACGCCGGAGAACAGGTCGTCCGCCATATCCCCGAAGCCGGGGATGCGGCGCAGGCTGGTGTAGGCGTCCACGGCAACGTTGTAGTCCACCGTGGAGCCCTCCAGCGCATGAACGTACGGCCGCGGCAGTATCTTTGCGTACCACAGGGGAATGCCCGCCACGATGAACAGGGCCGCCGCGCTCCTGAACAGACCGCGCCAGTCCGTTGGCCGGGTCTTTTTGGCCCAGCGGGCGCTGAACACATTGGCGTAGATCCGGTTGCGGACCACCAGACGGCCGCCGTCGGCCACGCGCACCAGACCGGCGACGCGCAGCAGATCGTGGACGGGGGAATCCGGGTCCAGAATGACGCTGCGGCCGGTGTGAATCTTCCGGTACAGGCGCAAGGCAGGCAAAACCAGTCGACCGCCGCGGGCCAGCGTCTCACGGACGCGGCAGAGATTCGGTTCGGTATAGAAGGCGTTGCGGCCGAAGAAACGCTCGGCGACGAGGGTGTCCACGTCGGCGTCACTCACGATCCGCCCGCCGGCCCGGGCCGCCGCCCGCGAGACCTTCTGGGTCAGGAACGGCTGGCCGCCGGTCCAGTAGAGAATCCGGTAGAGAACCCGGTCTGCCTCGCCCGGCGGCAGGCGCAGTCCACGGCACAGGGGCCGGGCTTCCTCGAACGTGAAGTCATTCAGCTCCACTCGCCGGCCGATATCGAACAGCGATCGCTCCGCGGGGAGCATCCGGTCTCGGGGCGGCGCCGTGCCCACCAGCGCAAAGGCGAGACGCTCATAGTCCGGCTCGGTAGCGCGAGCGTCGTGGCATGCGCGGACACTGGCAAAAAAATCCGCGGCGAAGGGCAGTTCGTCCACCTCGTCGAGGCCGTCCAGGAAGATGACCACGGGGCCTTTCGTGGACCCGAGCACGACCTCCCAGAAAAACTCCGACAGGCGCTGGCTGGCCCCCAGCGCCATGTTTTCCTGCCACCACTGCTGAAGATTGACCTTCAGGCGCAGGTCGCGAACGATCCGGTAGGCGATCCCGTAGTACCAGCGGCCGGGCTCGGGCACGTCGTTGCGGCCGCCGAAATGCGCCAGATCCACCACCGCGGCCGACATACCGGCCGCGCGGAGCCGCTTGGCGCAGCGCGCAACGAGGCTCGATTTACCGCTCTGACGGGGCGCCAGCACGTGGCAGAACTCGCAGGCGGACAGCAGCTCGTAGAGTTCCCGGTCGGCGGTCCGCTCGATATAGCAGTCACGGTCCGGCTGCACGGGACCGCCGACGGCATAGAACGACTCGTCCCTTGCCGAGCGCCGCAGGTCAAGACGCTGGACCTGTGAGCCGGGGTCTCCGGTGATCTCCTCCATTCGGCGGATTCTGGCCATGCCGGGGCGGAATGTCACCCGGCAGGTCGCCCCACCGCCGCGCCGCGGTTAGACTCGCGGGCTTTACAGGCAGCGGCCTTTGCCCTTGAAATTGTTGTTGAAACAAGACGTTTTCGGCACCGTCAGCCGGGAAAACCGCGACGGTCGGCCGATTGTGGTCCGGGACCTGGATCCGGCCCGGTGGTGGGCGCGGCCCCTGGCGCGCTTTCTGGCGGGACGGGAAGCAAAGGCTCTGAGACGGCTCGATGGCCTGTCGGGCCGCGTGCCACAGCTGCTGTCCTGGGACGGCCGGCGTCTCGAGCGCACCTGGCTGGACGGGCGTCCGATGCAGCAGGCCCGGCCACGGCACCATGACTATTACTCCGAGGCGCTGAAACTGGTCAGGCGGATACACGCCGCGGGCGTTGTCCACAACGACCTGGCAAAAGAACCCAACTGGCTCGTGGATCCCGACGGCCGTCCCCTCGTGGTGGATTTCCAGCTGGCCTGGGCGCCGCGCCGCCGGACCCGGCTGTTTCGCCTGTTCGGGCGGGAAGACCTGCGTCATGCCTTAAAGCATCGCCGCTATTACGCCGCCGAGTCCCTCAGCGCCCGGCAGCGGGAAATCCTGGCCAATCCCGGCTGGATATCGCGGAGCTGGCGGGCGACCGTGAAGCCGGTCTACCTCTGGATCACGCGCCGCGTCCTTGGCTGGTCAGACCGGGAGGGAGCCGGCGACCGCCAGCATTGAGCGGCTGCGGGGTCGCGCGGCTTGCAGCTGCGAAGCCGAGCCGGAATACTCGGGCCGCCACAAACGAGAATCACCGGAGCCCCATGGACGTCTGCCATCCTCATAACCGCCTGGATCCCGGAGAGCGGGGACCGCTCAACTTCGGCATCCGGCTGAGCCTGCCGGCCGGCGATCCGATGCGGGATTTGCTGGGATCCGACTGGTCGGAGTACCAGTGGTTCGACTCCGAAGAGGCCCGCGACGCGAAGCTCAGTCAGCTGAAGGATCAATTTGTCTACTATCGGCGCGGCGACAGGCCCACGTTCGTTCTCGAGCGGGTCCAGCGTCCCTGACCCACCCGCCGGCCCCGCAGGAGGAGCCCCATGGCCGAACCCCGCTGCCCCTCGTGCGACGTCGAGGGCCTTGAACACATCGTTTCGAAAAACAGCCTGGAAAAGGCCCAGAACGGGCGGCCCTGGTTCAACGTGGTTCATTGCGATGCCTGCGGGCATGTGTACGGGGTCTTCGCCAAGCATGTCCTCGGCGCCCGCAGCGGGCCCCAGCTGGTTGTCCCGGAGCGTTCGCGGTGAGCGGCCGCGAAACGCCGGCCCCGTGGGAATCCTGGCCGGTCGTGATTTCCATCCCGGTGGCATGGGGCGAAATGGACGCCTTCGGGCACGTCAACAACGTCACCTATTTCCGCTATTTCGAAAGCGCCCGCCTGGCCTATTTCCAGGCCGTCGGATTTCTGGGCACCGAGTCGACCGAAAACCCGCCGGGCAGCGCCCCGACCGGGATCGGCCCGATCCTCGCACATACCGAGTGCCGGTTCCGGATACCCCTCACATGGCCGGACAGCCTCAAGGTCGGGGCGCGGGTGGTCGACGTGGGGACGGACCGTTTCACGATGGCCTATGCCGTGTTCGTCGAAGCCACCGGCGACCTGGCCGCAGAAGGCAGCGGCCGGCTGGTGTCCTTCGACTACCAGGCCGGCGTCAAGGCCCCCCTCCCGGCGAATGTCGTGGCCCGGATCCGGGCTCTCGAGGGTGACGACCCGGTCTGACAGCATCCTCGTGGCGCCGGCCCTCGCGCTGGCCGCGGCGCTCGCGGGGACCGGGTCTTCGGCTGCCCGCGGCGCGGAGGCCGATCCACCCGCGATTCCCCCCACGATCACGGTGACCGCCACACGGCGGGCCGTGGACACGGCGGAGCACGCCGGCAATACCGCCCGAATCGGCCGTCCGGACATCCGCCGGGTCGGCCACCAGCACGTCTCCCAGATCATGTACCGCGCGCCCGGCACCTGGATCAGCCGTGGCAGCGGCCAGGAGCATCTCACCGCCATCCGTTCACCGGTGCTGACCGGCCCCGGGGCCTGCGGCGCGTTCCTGTTTCTCGAAGACGGCGTTCCGATCCGCCCGGCCGGGTTTTGCAACGTCAACGAACTGTTCGAGATCAATACCGAGCAGGCCGATGCCATCGAGGTCGTCCGCGGTCCAGGCAGCGTTCTCTATGGATCCAACGCCATGCACGGGCTGATCAATGTCCTGTCGCCGCGTATCGATCAGACCGGCCAGCGGTTTAGTCTCGAGAGCGGATCCGATGACTTCTACCGGGCCCGGTTCAGCGTCGGCACATGGGACGGCAGGCAGGGATTTCGCGCCAGCGGACACGCGTCCCATGACGGCGGCTTTCGGGAGTCATCGGGCTACGACCAGGGCAAGCTGAACCTGGGCTGGCGGCGGGACACGGGGGACCGGCTGGCGGATATCCGCTTCTCCGCCACGCGTCTGCAGCAGGAGACCGCGGGCTTCATTCTCGGCGAAGACGCCTACAAGAGCAGCGAAGCGGCGCGCTCCAATCCCAACCCGGAGGCCTACCGGGACGCCGACAGCCTGCGCCTGACCGGCCTGCTCGGGCGGCGCGTCGGCCCGGGCCTCTGGCTGGAAACGCGCCCCTATCTTCGCTACTCCGACATGCAGTTTCTGCAGCATTTCCTCCCGGGCCAGCCGACCGAAAAGAATCACCAGACCAGTGCCGGGGCGCTGACCTCGGTGACCGTGGAAGGCGCCGGCGGGCGGTTCTGGATCTTCGGCGCAGACGCGGAGTATACGGACGGACACCTCGAAGAGACCCAGGCCCTGCCAATCGAGGACGGATCCGACTTTCTCAAGGAAACCCGCCCTGCCGGCCGCCACTACGACTTCAATGTCGAAGCCCTGATGGCCGCCGCCTACGCTCGTCTCGAGCAGCCCCTGGGGCCAGCCACCCGCCTGAATGCCGGTCTGCGCTACGAACGCATCGGCTACGACTACGACAACCGCATGCTGGACGGCAACACCCGCGAGGACGGGACCGAATGCGGCTTCGGAGGCTGCCTGTTCAGCCGGCCGGCGGACCGCGACGACAGCTTTGACGCCTGGTCCCCGCGCCTTGGCCTGATCCACGATCTCGGTTCCCGCCACCAGGTCTACTTGGCGATGTCGCGGGGCTTCCGGGCCCCCCAGGCCACCGAGCTGTACCGCCTCCAGCGGCAGCAGCGGGTCGCCGATCTGGACAACGAGGAACTCTCTGCCGCGGAGGCCGGCTGGCGCTATGCGGGCAACCGGCTGGGACTGGAGCTGGTGGGGTTCGCCATGGAGAAGAAAAATTTCATCTTCCGCGACGCCGAGGGCTTCAATCGCAGCGACGGGGAGACCCGGCACCTGGGCATCGAGTACAGCCTGCGGGCCCGGCTGAGCGACAGCTGGCAGCTGGCCGCAGACGGCACCTGGGCTCGCCACACGTACCGCTTCTCGTCGGCTGCCGCGGGGGGCGAGCAGATCGAGAAGGGCGACGACGTGGATACGGCCCCGCGGCACATGAGCAGCCTCAGGCTGGCCTGGGACGCCGGCGGCAGCGCCGGCGCGGAGCTGGAATGGGTCTCGCTCGGATCCTATTCGCTGGACGCGGCCAACACCGACCGCTACTCGGGCCACGATCTGCTCCACCTGAGCTGGCGGCAGAACCTCGGCGACCGCTGGATCGTGCGCGCGCGGATCCGGAATCTGACGGATACGTCCTATGCCGAACGAGCCGACCTGGCCTTCGGGAACTACCGGTATTTCCCCGGCCGGCCCCGCAGCCTGTTCATGGAGCTGGCCTGGAACTCGTCTGAGTGACGACGGGCCCGGCTACTGGCGTCCCGATTCCCGCACGATGATGGCTTCCGGGGTCCCGGCGAGGTCCTCCTTGAGGCCCAGCTCGTAGCGGCGCCCGGCACGAAGGTCCAGGTCCAGGTAAAGGATTTCGCCGTCGCGATTCGCGCCGGCCCGCAGCGGGGTCTGATCCGGAGGCCCTTCAACTACCGGCCTAAGCCCCACCCGCACGACGCCCGGGTCCAGGTAGTGTATGCGGCGTTCCGGTGTGACCCGGCGGCCCGCGATTTCCACGATCCAGGCCGGGCTGAACCCGGCCGGCAGAACCGTCTCCGTGGTATCGGAGATGACGGCCAGCCGGGGGTTTTGAACGGTGCACGCCGCCGCCGCGAGGACGACAAAGGCCATCAGGCGCTTGAAAATCCGGACCTCCGTGGTAAAACGTTGGCCGCCCGGAGTCGTTCAGGCTCCGCGCTCAACTAAACCCAGCATATCAGGATGAGCGTTCTTCGATGATTGAGACGGAAGCGCTGACGAAGTCGTATGGCAGCCTCACGGCGGTGGACAATCTCACGTTCACGGTCACGGCCGGCCAGGTGCTCGGCTTTCTCGGCCCCAACGGCGCCGGAAAATCCACCACCATGAAGATGCTTGCCGGTTTCCTGACCCCCAGCTCGGGAAAGGCCTCTATCTGCGGATTCGACGTCGAGGCCGAGCCGGTCGAGGCGAAGAAGCGTATCGGCTATCTGCCGGAAGGCGCGCCGGCCTATGGGGAAATGACCCCGGCGGGATTTCTGGAATTCGTTGCGGACATCCGGGAACTCGAGGGTCCCCACCGCGCACAGCGCCTGGACGAAGTGATCCAGCGGCTGCACCTGGACCGGGTTCTGCACCAGCCCATCGAAACCCTGTCCAAGGGATACAAGCGCCGCGTGGGTCTGGCTCAGGCCATTCTTCACGACCCGCGGGTGCTGATCCTCGACGAGCCGACGGACGGTCTGGACCCGAATCAGAAACACGAGGTCCGGGGGCTGATCCGGGAGATGGCCGCCGACAAGATCATCGTCGTCTCAACCCATATTCTCGAAGAGGTCCATGCGGTTTGTAACCGGGCCATCATCATTGCCGGCGGCCGGATCCTCGCGGACGACACCCCCGCCGCTCTCGAAGCCCGTTCTCCGCGGCACCGGGCCATCAGGCTCGCTCTGCCCGAACCGGTGCGCGCCGCGGCCGCGGAGGCAGTCGGCCAGATCGACGGTGTCGCGTCGGTAGAGCAGCAGGACGACGGCCTGGTGGTGGTGCCCGCCGGGGACGCGGTCATTCTTCCCGAAATCGGCCGTGTGGCCCTGAGCCAGGGCTGGGACGTTTCCGAGCTGCAGGTGCAGACCGGGCAGCTGGACGAAGTGTTCCGGCAGATCACGACCAGCGACGCCACGGGGGTGCGGGCATGAACCACACGCTCACCATCATGCGCCGCGAGCTGGCCAGCTATTTCGCGACGCCGGTCGCCTATGTCTTCATCATCATTTTCCTGGTGCTCGCCGGCTGGTTCACGTTCTACATCGGCGGCTTTTACGAGCGCGGCCAGGCGGATCTCGCGCCGTTCTTCAGCTATCTGCCCTGGCTCTACCTGTTTCTGATACCCGCCATTTCCATGCGGCTGTGGGCCGAGGAACGGCGCAGCGGAACGGTTGAGCTGCTGCTGACGCTGCCGGTCACGATGTTCGAGGCGGTCCTCGGCAAGTTTCTGGCCGCGTGGCTGTTCACCGGCATCGCCCTGGCGCTGACCTTCCCGCTGTGGCTGACGGTCAACTATCTGGGTGAGCCGGACAACGGCGCGATCCTCGCCGGCTACGTCGGCAGTTTCCTGCTGGCCGGCGGATTTCTGGCCATCGGCGCGTGCGTCTCGGCGGCCACGCGCAACCAGGTGGTCGCGTTTATTCTGACCGTGGTGATCTGTTTCCTGTTTCTGCTGAGCGGACACCCCGGGGTACTGGCCGGCTTCAGCGCCTGGGCCCCGGACATCCTGGTCAGCGCGATCGCCTCGCTGAGCTTCCTGACCCATTTCGACGCCATTTCCAAAGGCGTGATCGACCTGCGGGACATCGTGTATTTCGCGCTGGTCATCGGCTTCTTTCTGGTCGCTAACGCGATCATCCTGGACCTCCGGAAGGCGGAGTAACGACCATGTCGACGTCGAGCAAACAGTCCACCGGAGGCACCGCGCTGCTGGTCCTCGCGGTGCTCTTCATCGCCCTCGTGATTCTGAACCAGGCCCTGGTGCGCGGACTGCGCGCGGACCTCACGGACGGAAGGCTCTATACCCTCTCCGACGGCACCCGCGAGGTGCTCGAGGGCCTGAACGAGCCGGTCAATCTGTATCTGTTTTTCTCCGACCGGGCGGCGCGGGATTTCGCGCCCCTCAAGACCTATGCCAGCCGGGTGGAGGAAATGCTCGAGGAGTTCGAGCGCGAGTCCGGCGGCAAGCTGCGCCTGGAAGTCATCGAGCCCCTGCCGTTTTCCGAGGAAGAAGATCTGGCCTCCGGTTACGGGCTGCAGGCGGTGTCGCCCGGCGGCGCGGGTGACCCGATCTATTTCGGCCTTGCCGGCACCAACGCCGTGGACGACCTGGAAGTGATCGAGTTCTTTCAGCTCGACCGGGAAGAATTTCTCGAATACGACTTGGCGCGCATGGTCTACAGCCTGGCGAACCCGGACCAGCCGGTCCTGGGGCTGATGAGCAGCCTGCCCATGTCCGGCGGATTTGATCCGGCCGCGGGGGCGCCCACGGAGCCGTGGGTCGTGATCTCCCAGATGCGGGAACTGTTCGACGTGCGCAGCCTCGGCGCGGATGTGACCCGCATAGACGAAGACATCGACGTTCTCATGGTCGTGCATCCGAAGGATCTCGGCGACGCCGCGCTGTATGCCATCGACCAGTTTGTAATGGCCGGTGGACGGCTAATTGCCTTCGTCGATCCCCACGCTGAAATCGAACAGCCTCAGTCGCCGGGAATGGGCCAGAGTGCCGCCATGTTCGAGAGCCGGGCATCCGACCTGAACACGCTGTTTCGCGCCTGGGGCTTCGAGGTGGATCCCGAATTCGTGGTGGCCGACGGCGGCACCGCGCTGGAGGTCCGCAGCAGCACGACCGGCGCTCCCGTGCCCCACGTCGGGTGGCTGGGCCTGCGGACCGAGGAGCTGGACGCCGACGACGTCATCACGGCCGATCTGTCCTCCGTGAATCTCGCCGTCGCCGGGCGCCTTTCGGAGACCGGCGAAACCGAAGGGCTCTCGATCACGCCGCTGGCCGTGAGTTCCTCGAAGGCCATGCTGATGCCGGCGGGCCGATTTCAGTTCCTGCCGGACCCGGCCAGCCTTCTGGAAGGCTTTGAACCCACCGGCGAGATCTACACCCTGGCGGCACGCATCGAGGGGAAAATCGCGAGTGCGTTTCCCGGCGGACCGCCCGAGGGCGTGGAGACCGAAGGCACCCATCTGGCCGAGTCCGCGGAGGCGGCCAACCTGATCGTGGTCGCAGACGCGGATCTGCTCGCCGACCGCATGTGGGTCCAGGCGCAGAACTTCTTCGGTCAGCGTATTTTCAGCCCGTTCGCGAACAATGGCGCGCTGGTGGTCAATGCCCTGGACAATCTCACCGGCAGCAACGCCCTGATCAGCGTGCGCAGTCGCGGCCAGTTTTCGCGGCCCTTCGACCGGGTCGACGAAATCCGCCGCGAAGCAGACGACCAGTTCCGCGCCCAGCAGCAGCGCCTCCAGCAGCAGCTCGAGGAAACCGAGCAGAAGCTGGCCGAGCTGCAGACGGTGCGGGACGATGACAATCCGCTGATCCTGAGCCCCGAACAACGGGCCGAGATCGAGCGGTTCCGCGAGGAGAACCTGCGCATCCGCAAGGACCTGAGGGAGGTCAACCGAAACATGGATCGGGACATCGAGCGCCTCGGCACGACCCTCAAGGTGTTGAATATCGTGCTGGTGCCGCTCCTGGTTGCGGGCCTCGCCCTGCTGCTGTCGGGGTGGCGCAACCGCCGCCGCCGGGCAGCCCGGGAGGGCGCGGCATGAATCGCCGGCTGCTGCTTGTTCTGGCCCTCATGGCGGCGGTTGCCGTCGTCCTGGTAACACTGACCGGACGCAGCGACCGTGATCCGGCCCGGGAAGACGCCTCGGCCATCCTGCTGCCCGGGTTGTCCCACGGCATAAACCAGGTCGAACGCATCCGGCTGACCGCACCCTCGGGGGACGGAGTGATCACCCTGGAGCGTCACGCCGACGGCTGGAGTGTTGCCGAACGGGACGGCTACCCGGCGGATGCCGGCAAGGTGCGCCAGCTGCTGATTCGGCTCTCGGAAGCCCGCTCGCTCGAGGAGAAAACCGCCGATCCGGCGTTCTACGAGCGCCTCGGCGTAGAAGATGTCAGCAGCGACAGCGGCAGCGGTGTCCTGGTGGAGATCTCCGGCGGCGCGGACACGCGCCTGATCGTCGGCAAGCAGGAGCCCCGCTCCGGGCGGGGGACCTATGTGCGCTCCGCCGACAGCGCCGGCAGCCTGCTCGTGGACCAGGAACTCTCTCCGGGGACCAAGATCGCCGACTGGGTGGTCCGGGACATCACGGACATACCCGAAAGCCGGATCGTTTCGGTGGACGTGACTCATGCCGACGGCAATGTCGTCGAGGTCCGGCGCGACGAGAGCGGCGCATTCAAACTTGCCAATCTCCCCGACGGCAGAGAGGTCAGCGCAGCGAACGGACCGGCAACCCTGGCGCGAACCCTGAGCGCGCTGAACCTGGACGACGTGCGCAAGCTCGCGGAGGGCGAACCGCCGGCGGATGCGGCCCGGGCGCTCTTCGTGACCGAAGACGGACGGCTGATCACCGCGTCACTCTGGGAAGAGACCGAGGAGCGGCTGCTGGCACTGGACATTGCCCGGGCGGCGCCCGCCCCGCAAGACACGGGTGCGGCGGACGCCCCGAGCCCCGAGACCCCGGCCACCGGCGAGGGACCGGAGGCTGAAGAGGCCGCCGTGGCGCAGGTTACCGACGCGGAACTGGACGCCGAGCGCGAACGGCTGTCCGGGTGGGTTTTCCGGATTCCCGTCTGGAAATACGACCAGATCAACCGGCGTCTGGAGGACCTGCTGGTACCGCTGCCCGAGGCCGGGGAAGACTGACGGCAGGATCCGGGTGGGCGTTGACCGGCGCGGCCGATAGACTGGCCGCCATGATCGAAACGGCAACATCGCCCGCGGCCGGCGGCCGCCCGAACTCCCAGCCGGCGCATCCGGACTACGAACGGATGGCCGCCGCGATTCACTGGATTCGCGACCACTACGCCCTGCAGCCTTCCGTGGACGACATGGCGGCCGCCGCAGGTCTCAGCAGCTCCCGGTTCGCGCGGATATTTCGCGCCTGGGCCGGCGTGACTCCGGGCCAGTACCTGCGGGTGGTTACCCTGGCCCATGCCAAGAGCCACCTGGCCGCCGGTCTGCCGGTCCTGGACGCGGCCCTGGAGAGCGGCCTGTCGTCCGCGGGCCGCATCCACGACCTGTTTGTGGACCTCGAGGCGGTCACGCCCGGGGATTTCGGGCGGCGCGGCGCCGGTCTCGTCATTCGCCACGGCCGCCAGGCGACGCCTTTCGGCGACGCGCGCATCGGCGTCACGGACCGGGGCGTCTGCTTCTGGGCCTTTCTGGACGGCTTCTCGCCGGACGCGGGCGTCCCCCAGCTGCGGCAACGCTGGCCCGGTGCCCGGTTGGAAGCGGCCCCCGAAGCCGCCGCTGCAGTAGTGGAGACCGCGTTCGGCGACGCCCATCGCGACAGGACGCTGCGGGTCGCGGTCCGCGGCACGCACTTCCAGCTGACCGTCTGGCGGGCACTGCTGCAGATCAGCCCCGGGGCGGTGACCTCCTATGGCGAGCTTGCCCGGCAGATCGGCCAGCCGGGCGCATCGCGCGCTGTCGGCACGGCGATTGGAAGCAACCCCGTGGCCTGGCTGATCCCCTGCCACCGGGTCCTGCGCGCGGACGGCACCCTGGGGGGCTATCGCTGGGGCCCCGGGCGCAAGCAGACCATGCTGGACTGGGAATCCTTGCGCCGCACCACCGGGGCGCATGGCGAACCCTCCGGTGCTGCGGGTATCATCTAGCGCTCAAACGGGACGCGGGGCCACCTGCGACCGATAAGAATCAGAGGAGCTCCCAGTCATGGCCGAACTCAAGCTCGCCGTCCCCGAGGGGGGCGCGAAGATCACGATAGAAAACGGCGAACTCCAGGTTCCGGACAATCCGATCGTCCCCTTTATCGAGGGCGACGGAACCGGCCCGGATATCTGGCGCGCCACGGTCCGCGTACTCGATGCCGCGGTGGAGAAAGCCTACGGGGGCTCACGCAAGATTCACTGGATGGAAATCTATGCCGGGCAGAAGTCCAACGATCTGTTCCACACCTGGCTGCCGGACGAGTCCGTCCAGGCCTGCCGCGACTTCCTGGTCAGCATCAAGGGGCCGCTGACCACCCCGGTCGGCGGCGGCATCCGTTCCCTGAACGTGGCCTTGCGGCAGATGCTCGATCTGTACGTCTGCCTGCGTCCGGTCCGATGGTTCAACGGCGTTCCCTCACCGGTGCGCACGCCGCAGGACGTGGACATGGTGATCTTCCGGGAGAATACGGAGGACATCTATGCGGGTATCGAGTTCGAGGAGGGCAGCAGCGAAGCCGCCCGGTTCATGGGCCTGTTCAAGGAGAACTTCCCGGACGAATACGGCAAGATCCGCTTCCCGGAAACCTCGGGCGTGGGACTGAAACCGGTATCCCGGGAGGGGACGGAGCGGCTGGTCCGCGCCGCCATCGAGTACGCGTCGAAAAACGGCCGCAAGAGCCTGACGTTTGTCCACAAGGGCAACATCATGAAGTTCACCGAGGGCGCCTTCCGGAACTGGGGCTACGAGCTGGCCGAGCGCGAGTTCCCCGAGCAGACCTACACGTGGGGCCAGTGGGAGCGAACCGCGGCAGACAAGGGCGTGGAGGCGGCCAACGCCGAACAGTCCTCGGCCCTGGAAAGCGGCAAGGTGCTGGTCAAGGACGCGATCGCGGACATCACCCTCCAGCAGGTGCTCACCCGACCGAAGGAATTCGATGTCATCGCCACCATGAACCTCAACGGCGACTATCTCTCGGATGCCCTCGCCGCGCAGGTCGGCGGAATCGGCATCGCTCCCGGCGGGAACATCAACTACACCACCGGTCACGCGGTCTTCGAAGCCACCCACGGCACGGCCCCGAAATACGCCAACCTGGACAAGGTCAACCCGGGCTCGCTGATCCTGTCCGGGGAGATGATGCTGCGCTACATGGGCTGGACGGAAGCGGCGGATGCCCTGATCTCGGCCATGGACACGACCATCGGCGCCCGCACCGTGACATACGACTTCGCCCGCCTGATGGAAGGGGCCAGGGAAGTCAAATGCAGCGAGTTCGGAGACGCGCTGATCGCGAACATGTGAGGACCCGGTGACCGCGGAATCGGACACGGCCCTGGCGCGGGACTGCGCCAGGGCCATTTGCGAGGCCTTCGGGGACTACAACACCGAGTTCCGCCGGGTAACCCAGCGGGCCAGGACCCGCTTCGAGACCCGCGACTGGGCGGGTGCCAGGGAAGACGCGGTCGAGCGCATCGATCTCTATGAGCGATACGTCCAGCACATGGTCGGCTGGCTCAAGGAGCAGCTCGGTGATCGCCAGACGGAACGGGACCTGTGGATCCTGATCAAGGAGGATTTCAGCAACGAGATCCGCTACTACCTGGACCTCGAATTCACGAAAACCTATTTCAGCTCCATAACGCGACGGATATTCGCGACTGTCGGCGTGGATCCGGACGTCGAGTTCGTTGCCCTGGACATGGAGCCGATCGCCGGCATCCGCCAGCCCATCGCCCTGAACGTCTACGAAAACCGGGGCTCGCTCTGGCAGGCCTGCAAGCAGCTCCTGGAAGACTTCGCCTTCGACGTGCCCTGGGCCGATCTGACCCGATGCGTATCCAGCATCACCGACGCGGTCAGCAGCCACTGGGCGGACCTGGGCGGACAATGGCGCCTGAAACGCGTCGAGTTCATGCGGCCGGTGTTCTATCAGAATACCCGCGCCTACCTCGTGGGCCGGGCGCTGGGCGAAGAAGGCGAGATCGAGCCGCTGATCATCGCCCTGCGCCATGACGAAGCGGGTGTGGCGGTCGACGCGGTGATTACCAGCCGGGAGGACACGAGCGTCCTGTTCGGGTTCACTCGCTCGTACTTTCACGCGGACCTGGAGACTGTTCATGATGCCGTCGTGTTCCTGCGCAGCATCATGCCCCACAAGCCGCTGGCGGAACTGTTCACGGTCCTGGGCCGGGCCAAGCAGGGCAAGACCGAACGCTACCGGAGTTTTTTCCGTCACCTGGGCAACTCCTCCGACCTGTTCGTGCACGCGCCGGGTGACAAGGGCATGGTCATGGCCGTGTTCACCCTCCCCTCCTACGACATCGTCTTCAAGATCATTCGCGACAAGTTCGCCTATCCCAAGACCGTGGCCCGCAGGGACGTGCTCGCCAAGTATCAGCTCGTGTTCAAGCACGACCGCGCGGGCCGCCTCGTCGACGCACAGGAATTCCGCATGCTGCGCTTCCCCAGGTCCCGGTTTGCACCGGAACTGCTGGAAGAACTGCTGACCGAGACGGCCAGCACTTGCCGTATAGAAGACGATCATCTCGTCATCGACCACATGTACATCGAGCGGCGCCTCGCGCCGTTGAACCTGTTCCTGCGCGACGCACCGGCGGAGCAGGCCGCCGAGGCCATCGTCGACTACGGCCAGTCCATCCGGGACCTGGCCTGCTCCAACATATTTCCCGGCGACCTGCTCCTGAAAAACTTCGGGGTCACCCGCAACGGCCGGGTGATTTTCTATGACTACGACGAGCTGTGCCTGGTCACCGAATGCAACTTCCGCGAGATGCCCCAGGCACGCACGCTGGAGGAGGAAATGCAGGCCGAGGCCTGGTTCTACGTGGGAGAGAACGACGTTTTTCCCGAGCAGTTCGGCGATTTCCTCGGTCTGGAACCCGACCACCTGGCGCTGTTTCGGGATCATCATCAGGACCTGCTCAACGCCAGCTACTGGCGTGACCTGAAGAACCGCCACGAGGCCGGCGAGATCATCGAGGTGCTGCCGTACCGCCGAAGCCTCTCGGCGTCGATTTCGTGACCCGAAGCCGTTCAGCGATCGTCGCTGTCAGCGTGTTCGCCGAACCGCTGCGGGCCGAGGGTGTACTGCCGGACAAGGAGCCGACCGACGTCGACCTGGTGCCTCCGGTTGACCTGTTCGACCGCGCGGACCGCAGCCTGCAGCTCCAAGGGGCGCTGGTCGCGGTAACCCTGCGGGGGCGGATCCCCGTGACCCTGCTCCCGGCCGATCCGGCCATCGTCAGCGCCCGTCTGGCGGAAGCGGAGCAGGGCGACCCGGGAACGGTGGCCACCTTCCGGCATCGCACCCCGGTGGGGATCCGGTATCACGTGTTCGTGCGCTTCGCGGACGCCGACTCGGCGCGTACGGCCATGGGCGGTGAGGCGGTGCTGGACGAGGCGCGGCTGGCACCGGGGCAGAATCGGTGAAAGGCCGGGCCGCCGGCAACGCGGGCGCACGTTTCCGGCACTTGCTGGTGTTCATACCCGCCGCCCTCCTCGCCAGCCTTTACGTGGCCTGGCAGGTGTCCGCCGCGCTGAACTTTTTCTATCCCGTCTGGTACCGGGCTCTCGACATCGACGGTCACATTGCACACTTCGGACCCCAGAACCGGTATCGGGATGGTTTCGAACTCACCACCGATGCAGAGCGGTTCCGGCTGTTCGCCGACATTGTCGACTCAGTGCAGGGCGGCGGCGCGGGGCTGGAAACCCTCGAATACCACGATGCCTCGGGCAGGCGCCTGGGCGGCCTGTTCCGGCCGCCGGAGATTGTTCACCTGCAGGACGTCGCCAACCTGGTGGCAGCCCTGAAGCCCTGGGGCTGGGCGGCCGTTGTCTGGGTCATCCTCCACGGCTATCTGATCCGCCGCCGGAACTGGCCGATGCCGGGCCCGGCACGAATGTTCGCCCTGACGATCGCAGGCTTTTTCGCCGCCGTGGCGGTCATTCTTCTCGCCGGCCCCAGGCGGATTTTCTACAACCTGCATGAACTGGTGTTCCCGGAGGGCCACCAGTGGTTTTTCTATTACCAGGATTCGCTGATGTCCACGATGATGAAAGCGCCTGACCTGTTCGGCGCGATCGCCGGACAGTTGGCGGTGTTCACCATCGCCGTTTTCTGGTGCCTTGCGGTGATCGCGTACCGTCTGTCCCCGGAGACCGCGGCGGCTCAGCCGGCCGCACGATAGCGCGCATCCAGAAACGTGGCGAGGGCGCGAAGGCCCTGAGCCGCCCCGCCCTCCGGGCGTCCGGCGCGGTTGCGGGGGTTCCACGAAAAGACATCGATGTGCATCCAGCCGATCTCCGCGGGCACGAAGCGCTGGAGAAAGAGCCCGCCGAAAACGGCGCCGGCAAATCCGCCGGAGGGAATGTTGTTGATATCGGCAACCGGCGATTTCAGCTCCGCGTCATAGGGGGCCCACAAGGGCATCGTCCACAGCGGATCCCCCTGCTCGTGACCCATCTGTTCCAGCTGCCGGGCCAGTTCCAGCGGACGCGCGAACAAGGCCGGCAGATCGGGCCCCAGGGCGACGCGCGCGGCCCCGGTCAGCGTGGCCATGTCGATCACCAGGTCCGGAGTTTCCTCACAGGCCAGCGAGAGGGCGTCGCAGAGCACCATCCGGCCCTCGGCGTCCGTGTTGCCGATCTCGACGGTCAGGCCCGCTCGGGTGGCAACGATATCACCCGGCCGGTAGGCGTTGCCGCTGATGCTGTTTTCCACCGCCGGCACCAGAACCCGCAGGCGGACGGGAAGGGCCGAGGCCATGACCAGGCTGGCCAGCCCCAGGACGTGGGCGGCGCCGCCCATGTCCGTCTTCATGAGGCGCATGCCAGCGGCCGGTTTGATGTCCAGACCGCCGGAGTCGAAGCAGACGCCCTTGCCCACCAGGGTCAGACGAGGATGCTCCGGATTACCCCAGGTCAGGTCGATGAGCCGTGGCGCTCGGCTGGCCGCCCGGCCGACGGCGTGTATCGCCGGAAGTCCGGCCTCCAGGAGATCCTCGCCGACCGTGACGTCGAGGTCCGCGCCCCACTCGCCGGCGAGGCTGCGGGCGGCTGCCTCGAGCTCCTCCGGGCCCATGTCCTCGGCCGGCGTATTCACGAGATTCCGGGTCAGCGTATCGGCCTGGATCTGGGCCACAACCTGCTGGCGATCCGCACCGTCCGGCCACATCAACCGCCGGGGCGGACGGCCGGCGGCGGGACGGTAGCGGTCGAATCCATACTGTCCCAGGCCCCATGCCAGCGCCGTTGCCGTCGGATCGTCGGCGGGCGAGGCAAGCCGATAGTCTCCCGGCGGCAGCTGTCGGGCCACACCGGCCACGCTCCAGAACGGCTCAGGTCCGCCGGTGAGCCCCAGGTAGCGGCATTGGCCCTCGTCGCCGTCGGGTAGCGCAAGGACCGCGGCGGAGGCCGGTTCGGGCAGGTTGCGCCGGGCCCAGGCGGCCACATCCGACGGCGCCTCGTCGGCCCAGGACGCGAAGTCCGACACGTCCACCAGTTGGAGTTCACGCAGCGACTTGGTCGGATCGTCAAAAAAGAAACTGGACATACACGAACTCCTTGCACCCAGCGACCGAGCATACTGAAGCCCCGCCGCGGGCGACAGCCCCGGGGCCCGCGGCCCGTGATGGCGGGCCGCGACCCGCGTGGCGTGCCGGAAACTCGGGCCGGGACCGCCTAGCGGCCGTCCAGATACCACTGTGTGTCGAACAGGCGCACCCAGTCGGGCCGAAAGACCACCAGCAGGCTCATCACCGCCCCGTTGATGAAGGCCTCCGGAAACATAACGAGCGGCAGGAATGCCGACAGGCTGACCCCCGTGCCCTGTATCCCCGGCATGCCGGTCAGCCCCATCAGCACCGCGACGATCAGATGGATGGCAAGAACGCAGCCCGCGGCGCCGAAGAAACAGCACACGAACACAAACACGAACAGGTTCGGCGGCAATGCCCGCCGGGCTGCCCTGGCGATCAGCGCCGTGATCGTGGCCGGGACGACCGCGCTGAGCAGCCAGTTGGGTCCGATCATGATCAGCGCCGGCGTTCCGGTGAGCGAAATGGCCAGCTCGGCCAGGAGCCCCGCCCACAGGGCATAGCGCCAGCCGATGAGAAGCACCGCCGCGGTCATGCCCAGAATGTGCAGACCCACGCCGGGATCGACCGTCGCGCGCACGCTCCACAATACGCTGAGCGCAACGGCGGTACCCAGCACGAGGTGCTGGCGGGCGGAGCCCTGGAGCAGATCGGAGAGGGCGCGCAGGCTAAACGACAGCGCCAGCACCAGACCGGCCACGAGCCACCCGGCCCACAGGACGACGGGCCCGATCAGTTCAGGCGCCAGCTGCAAGGGTTCTCACCGGGACCCTCAGCCCCTGGTCTCGCACACCGTTCATCGGCCCATATCCGGAAATGCTCCCGCACCCGCCCCCGCCGGGATCAGGTGAAATGCGCCGCGGCCCGGCGCCGCGGCGCAACTATGGTCGCACAGGCCATCATTGCCTCATAGGGAACCTTCCTGGCTGCGGGCGAGCCGGCCGTCATCCGGCAGCAGAAGCACATCGACACGCCGGTCGAAGGCCAGCCCTTCGGCGTCGCCGGGGTCGGCCTGGGCCGCTTCGGCACCATAGCTCCAGAGCTGTATGCGAGCAGACGACACCCCGTGGGAGGCCAGCACGCGCTCGACGGTTCTGGCCCGTTCCCCCGACAGCGTGAGGTTGGCCTCCGGGTCCCCGCGGACGTCCGCATGGCCTTCCAGATGGACCACCAGGTCCGGCATGAGGGCCAGCATCTCGGCAAGATCAGCCAGCCGCTGTCGCGCACCGTCGTCCAGCTCGGCGCTCCCGGTCCGGAAGTGAACACCGGCGGACAGACCGATGGCTGCCTGCTCGAAACGCTCCAGGCGCTCCGTCAGCGCCCGCTGCGTGTCGGCACGTGCTTCGAGCACCGCCATCTGTGCCGCGAGAGCCTCCGCCCGCTGGTCTGTCTGAGCCAGGCGGACACGGCTGTCGTCCAGCTCCGCGGCGAGCACCGCCCGCTCTTCGAGGACGGCGCCCACGGTTCCGCCCATCGCGCCGCCCAGGGCAGCGCCGACGATGGCGCCCGGCGGGCCGGCCAAAAGCGCCCCGGCAACGGCGCCGGTGCCCACGCCCGCGGTGATTTCGGGCGGCGCCGGTTCGGCGCTTGCGATGGGTGCGGCAAGAACGAGGACCGATGCGGTCAACGTGGATAGCTTGTTCATGATTCGAATCTCCCTGGGTCTCGGGGCCGCTTGCCCCTTGGTTCCCAAGGAAACGCCACCCGCCGGTTGGCGGGCTGCCGAAACATGCGCCCCGGCGGGGCGATTCTGACGAATCCGGGCGGCCGGCTCAGGCCCGGTGGTTCAGCTCCGCCAGCAGGAGAACGATGCTGTGGGCCGGCACGTCGACGGATCCGGCGACCGGGACCCCGTCGGAAACGGCAACCAGGTCCGCCGGAGCGGCCTGCGACGTGTCCATGACCCGCACCCAGCCCTTCCGGGAGCGCTCCGGAGCCGGGGGTATGTCGAAGCTCAGGGCCTCCCGCCAGGAGTTGAGCATGACGTGCATCATGCGCGTATCGGCCACGTTGCGGGCGGTCGCGGCGATGGAGAAATCGTCATCCGACCAGCTGTGCTCATGCAGGCGGACCCCGTGCCACTGGATCCGGGTCTGGGCCACGAGGTCTTCCAGCGTCAGACCGCCGCTGGCGGCCACATCGTCCATGGTCATGCCCCGTTCCCGGTCCGAGCGCAGCCCGATGAGCGCGCGGACAAAGCGCAGAATCTCGCCGTGCCGCTCCACGTCCCGCCAGTCGAACCAGCTCAGCTCGTTGTCCTGGCAGTAGACGTTGTTGTTGCCCTTCTGCGTGCGCCGCACCTCGTCACCCATGAGGAGCATCGGGACGCCGATAGACAACAGGTTGATGGCGAAGAAATTCTTGATCTGGCGTACCCTCAGGGCCTCGATCCGGGGGTCGTCCGTCGGCCCTTCCACGCCGCAGTTCCAGCTCCGGTTGTGATTCTCTCCGTCCCGGTTGCCCTCCCGGTTGGCGGCGTTGTGTTTCTCGTTGTAGGAGACGAGATCGTTCAGGGTGAACCCGTCATGGGCGGTGACGAAGTTGATACTTTGCTCCGGCCCGCGGGCGTCGGGCCCGTAGAGATCGGGACTGCCCAGCAGGCGCGCGGGAAGCGGCCGGACCGCGCCGCGGGTGCCGCGGACAAAGTCCCGAACGTCATCGCGGAAGCGGCCGTTCCACTCGGTCCAGCGCTGGCCGACAAAATTGCCCACCTGGTAAAGGCCGGCGGCATCCCACGCTTCGGCGATCAGTTTCGTGCCCGCAAGCACGGGGTCGGTTTCGATGGCCCAGATCAGCGGCGGACTCTGCATGGGTTCGCCGCTCTCGCTGCGGGTCAGCGCCGATGCGAGGTCGAAGCGGAAGCCATCCACGTGCATTTCCCTGACCCAGTAGCGCAGGCTGTCGCGAATCACCCGGCGCGCGACGGAGTGGTTGGCATTGAAGGTATTCCCGGTACCGCTGTAGTTCGAATACCGCAGCCCCGCCTGCTCCTGGAGATAGTAGACACCGTCTTCCAGGCCGCGAAAGGAAAACGTCGGACCGCGCTCGTCGCCCTCCGCGGTATGGTTGTAAACCACGTCCAGAATGACTTCGATGCCGGCGGCGTGGAGCGCGCGCACCATGTCGCGGAACTCGTTGACCGCATCGACCGGGTCGCCGCTCACGCTATAGCCCACATGCGGCGCGAAAAACGACACCGGGGCATAGCCCCAGTAGTTGGACAATCCCGGCGGGCAGTCCTGCTCGTCGAACTGGGACACCGGCAGCAGCTCCACCGCGGTGATGCCCAGTGACTGGAGATAGGGGATCTTCTCGACCAGTCCCCGGTAGGTGCCGCGCAAGCCGTCGTCGAGTCCGGAACTTGGATGCCGTGTAAACCCGCCGACGTGCATCTCGTAGATGATGGTCTCGTTCCATGGACGGGCCAGCGGCCGGTCGCCGCCCCAGTCGTACCGGGACCCGTCGATCGCCACGCTTTTCATGGCCAGCCCCGAGTTGTCGCCCGGCCGGCAGGCCGCCGCGCGATCGTAGTTCGCCCCGACCGCAACGCCGCGGGCGTAGGGGTCCAGCAGCAGCTTGTCACCGTCGAATCGAAGGCCCCTGCCCGGATCGTTGGGTCCGCTCGCCTTCCACCCGTAAACCTGGCCGTGAACCACGTCGGGAACCTCCACATGCCAGTAGTGGAAGGTCCGGTGCACCGACGGGTCCAGCTCGATGGACCGGGCCGGACGGACGTCGTCGGCGTGGTCGAAGAACTGCAGCGTCATTGCCAGCGCACTGGGCGAATAGATGCAGAAGTTCACGCCCTTGTCGGTAAATGACGAACCAAGGGGATACGTCGAGCCGGGGTTTACGTTCGCGGGCATGCGCGGTGCATTACTATTGGGGCAGACCGCTTGAGTATAGGCGGCGGAAATGACAGGTTGAGGGAGTCGAGGTATCCGTGGCACTGCGGATCTGGTCCATCGAAGGAAATCGCCAGCGGCTGGACGGCGGCAGCATGTTCGGCAACGTGCCGCGAGCCCTCTGGGCGCGCTGGATCGAGCCGGACGAACTGCATCGCATACCGCTGGCCTGCCGGGCGCTGCTGGTCGAACTCCCCGACGGCCGGCGCGTGCTGTTCGAGACCGGCATCGGCGCGTTTTTCGAACCGGTCATGAAGGACCGGTTCGGCGTCGTGGAGGCCCGTCATGTCCTCCTCGACTCCCTGGCCGCCCTCGGGCTGGGTCACGAAGACATCGAGGTGGTCGTGCTCAGTCACCTGCATTTCGACCACGCCGGCGGTCTGCTGACCCGCTGGACCGAGGGAGAGGATTCCTCGCTGCTCTTCCCGAACGCCCGCTACCTGGTCGGCCGCCAGCACTGGGAACGGGCCGTCGCCCCTCATCCCAGGGACCGGGCGTCGTTCATTCCCGGGCTCTGCGACCGGCTGCTGGGCAGCGGGCGGCTGGACCTCGTCGACGGTCCGGGCTCGGAGACGCTGGGGGACTGCGTCCGGTTCGAATACAGCCAGGGACATACCCCGGGCCTCATGCTCGCTGAAATCGGCGGTGACGGCGGAGTGGTCTATTGCGCAGACCTGATACCCGGTGTGCCCTGGGTGCATCTGCCGGTCACGATGGGCTATGACCGGGCACCCGAGACACTCATCGACGAGAAGCGCCGTTTCCTCGAGGACAAGCTCGAGCGGGACGTAAAGCTGTTCTTTACCCACGACCCGGACACGGCGATGGCGCACGTGGCACGTGGCGACCGCGGCCGTTTCCACACAACCGGGGAGGTTGCGGCGGTTTCGGGACTGGCGCTGGGCTAAGCGCGCCCGGGCGCCGGCCGAATCAGCTGTCGAGGAACGACTTGACCTTGCGGGTCCACGGCGCCCACCCGCGCTCCGCCTCCCGCTCCTTGCCGATCCGCTTGCGCTGCTCGGCCAGCCAGTCAGCCCGGGTGACCGGGGTCTCGTCACCGCTGCTGCTGCGCCGGGCGACTTCGGCCTCGCGGAACTCACAGAACGAGTCGTAGGCCTTGATTTCATGGGCCAGTTCCCGGCGTACCAGGTCCACCATGACCGCGTCGTCCAGGTAGCCCAGGCCGGGAACGTCGTCCGGGATCAGGTCGTGAGGATTGGCGAAATAGGCCAGCGCGCTGATAACCCGGGAAACGTCTTCCTGGGGCAGACTCCAGCCCTGGTCCTCCACCATGTCCACCAGCGGCTTCAGCCCTTCCAGGCGGCGCAGGATGAATGCGGGCGGACCCACCCGTCTGGCATCGTCCAGCAGTTCGTGGCAGGCCTTCAGAATGTCGCCGGCGTCGCACTCCTGCGGATCCATGCGGGCCTGGCGGAAGACTTCCTCCAGATGCTTGAGATCCTCGGCATCCAGTTCGATTACCAGCTTGTCGTTGCTCATCGCGTTTTCCCCCGTCAGACCGTCACGATAAGGCGGGAGGCAGGCCGGAGCAAGCTCAGGGTCGGAAAGTGTTGAGGCCGACGAACGTTCCGCCATTGCGGTCGCACAGCGCTCTCATGAGAGTCGCAAAGCGCAGACCGGTGTACTGGAGATTCTGCGCCTGAGCAAACATCACCGGGAATCCCACGGCATGAATCCGCACCAGGCGATCGCCCCGGGCGTCTTCCTTGTTGATCAGCTCCACCGTCCGGATCACGTTCTCGATGGAATTTCCGGTGAACTCGTCCCCGAAAACGTACAGGCTGATCTTCTTGCCGGGCTCGTAGAAGGTCTGAATGGCCTTCGTTATGCCCTCTACCGGGCTGGAGTTACTGAACGGATTCCAGGTCTTGAGGGTATTGATGATGGCCTTGCGCCGCGCGGGAGAATCAGGAATCCACTTCCCGGAATAGCGGGTGAACATGTAGTTCCCCATGTCATTCATGACCTGGATGCCCTTGACCTGGGGATAAACCTGGAGGGTCTCCTCGACCTTTCTCAGCACCATCGGCCAGCTGTAATTGAACATGCTGCCGGAGGTGTCGATGATAAAGATGATGTACTCGCTGTCCACGGGCACACCGCCGACTGTGGTGTCGTCGACCGCGCGCCGGTACTGGTTGGCCTGAAGACGCTTCATCTCCTCGGTCAGGCGCTGGCGGGCCTCGGCCAGCTGGCCTTCAATGATCGAGGAGACCGATGCGGTGTCCGCGGACGAGGAAAACTGGCCCTGAATCCGGGACAGATCCCCCTGGAGACGAGCGACGCGGTCCTTGACCTCCGAGAGCTGCTCTTCCTTGCTCTTGAGCCGATCGTTGACGATCCGTGTTTCGCCCTTGAGGTCCTCCAGCTGCTCTTCGAGGGTCGTGATGACCGCTTCGAGTTCGTCGGTGGTCTGTTCCAGCAGTACCGGTTCGGCAAACTTGGTCAGCACCAGCAGCAGGATGACCGCTCCAAAGCCGCAGCAGATGCAGTCCAGAAACGAGAGCCCGAAGGCCTCCATGTCCCGGCGCTCGCGCTTCTTCACGGCCAGTCCCTCGACGGGCTCATGAACGATCCGCCGGTCGCGATCGCCAGCTTCCAGTAGGCGCTGGCCGCCTGGGCATCGCCTTCCATGGGGAAGAGCACCACGTTCACCGGCACACCTTCGACCAGCTCTTTCATTGCGGCGTTGAAATGGCGCACACGGCCGTCTCCGCTCACCGTCTTGCGAAGAGGATTACCCTTCCCGCGAGTCGGCAGACTGTCGATGATCAGAAAGATGTTGTCCGGCCTGGGTTCGAGCGCCGCTGCCGAGGCAAAAGCATGCCACAGGCTGGTGCCGCCGCCGGGGACGACCTTGCGCATGTTCTCCACGGCCGCGGCCACGTCGTCCGGCTGGGCGGCGTCGATCCAGCCGTCGGAATTCGGCACGACCGAGGCCGCCGCCTCGTTGAACGTGTAGATCTGAAAACGGGAGTCCGTGCCGATCTGGGTCGTGATCCACTCGGCCGTCGACAGGGCCCGCTGCCACTTCCGGGAAGCGATTTTCTGCTCGTCCGGCAGGTTCCGTCGCCGGATAATGTTCACCACGGTATCGTCCAGCATGCTGGCGGAGGCATCCAGCAGAATCAGCACCCGTTCGCCGCCGACCCGCACGCCGGTCAGGTACTGGCGGTCGCCGTCGCCGGTAAAGGACCGAATCCGCTCGCCGGTTTCGCTGGGCTGGCTGCTTGCCGCGGAGAGCCGCTTGTTCTCTTCCTCGATGGCCTTGAGGTCGGCCTTCAGCTTCTCGATTGCCTCCTGCTTGGCGAGGGTCTCGGCATCCATTTCCGAAAGCTCTTCCTGGTTCTCCCTGAGGATGTCGAGAATCTCCTTTGCGCGGCCCTCGGCTTCGACCTGTTCCTTCTCCGCCTCCTCGATGCTGTTCTTCAGGGCAACCAGGTCGTCCTCCCCTTCCGCCACCTCGATCTTGAGCATTTCGGCGCGGATGTTCAGTTCCCGGTTCAATTCGTCGGATCGCTTGGCCATCGTCGCGTTGATGATCATAAAAAACAGCACGACGGCGCCGAAGCCGCAGCTCATGATGTCGAGAAACGACATGCTGAACGTATCCAGGCGACGACTACGAGGCATGGTCGTCCCCCGTGTCGCGAAGCGCGATGGCCAGCAGTTCGCGCCCCGGCGAACCGATGCGCAGATGGTCGCCGATCCGCAGCGGCAGACGCGCCTCGACCCGTTCGCCGTTGACGAACGTGCCATAGCGGCTCTGGTCCTCGACGATCAGCACGCCGTTCTCGCGGCGCACCAGGCAGTGCTGGCGGGAGATCCCGCTGGTCTGACCCGTGACGCGGATACCGGGGCGGTCGGCGGGCGGGCGGGTGCCGACGATCACGCCGGCCTCCCCGACGGGATAGGCATGGGCTTCCAGCAGAAGATGCGTTGGCAGGTCCGCTTCGAGCTCCGGGGCCGGCGCCGGCGCGGCGACCTCGAAGTCCGCCACGGAAAGGGCGGGAAGCTGGGTGATGTACCGGACCTCACCGTCCGGCGACAGCACGCTGCCGGACCGCTCGAGAACGCCGCGAAGCGGCGCGCCTGCCTCCAGACAGGTCACGGTGGCCCGGCCGACAGATCCGAGGGTGTCCAGCAGTCCGGTCAGGTGCCCGCCGCGCGCGGCGACATTCACGACCGCGGGGCGGCCCTCACCACGCAGCTCGTCCAGCCCGCCGAGGACCGCCCGCCAGGCCGGCGTTGCCTGTCGCAGCACCGCCTCGCGCGCGAGGGATGCCGTCATGTCGTCGCCCCGAAAGTTCACGGACATCTGAACCTCCTCGCCGGTCTCCAGGGCGGCGAGCCAGGCATGGAGACCGTCGTAGAGCTGCTGCTCGGAAGCGGCGTCGTGCAACGGGTCGAAGCGGGTCTGGGAAACAAATGCTTCGGCCGCGGCGGATACCCAGGCAGCGCGGAGCCGGCTGACACCCGCTTCCGGGATCTGAAGCTGGGTTCCGCGGCTCAGGCGATGCCCCTGTTCCAGGCGCGTGAGCAAGGCCTCGTGCTGGAAAAAGTCGAGATGAAACAGATCCGCTCCCGGAGCACTGGCCACCGTGCTCGCGATCGCGGCGTCCACCAGGCCCCGGACCGGCATGGACAGCTCCTGGGCCATCCCGAGAATCAGGCCGAGCGCCTCGCGGGGGAAGCTGCCGGGAACAACCAGCAAAACCCCGTCAGTCTCCGCCGGTCGTTCTTCCCAGACGCTCTCGAGCTGCGCGTAGGCAAGATCGGCGAATGTGGCCGCATAGGCCGTGGGATGCGGCAGTGTCTGCATGGACAGGTCTGCCCAGTAGCGATCGACCACCCGTCTGGGCCGCAGCCGGGCCTGGGCCCGGGCGGCCTCGCCGAGAAGGAGGCCCTCCGGATCGAGAAGCGCGATGCCGGGACCGTGCGAGCGCGCGGCCGAGCCATCTCCACTCTGGAGATCGACGTCGTTGAGCTCGATAGCCAGCAGCGACATGGTTCGCTTCCTCAGCGCACCTGGAGATGACGAATCAGGTGCCGGTCGATATAGGTCTTGGCTTCCAGGGTCAGGCGTTCCTGCTGGAGCTGGAGCTGGTGGACCAGAAACATCAGCACAATGCTGATCAACAGGGCGATGAAGGTGGAATTGAAGGCCACACCCAGGCTCTGGGTGACACCGGTGATGTCGCCTTCGACGGCTTTGTGGGCCTGGGCCAGGGCCTCACCGATACCCCGCACGGTGCCGATAAACCCGATCGACGGGATGGCCCAGGCAATGTAGCGGATCATGGCGAGTTCCGAGTCCAGCCGCTCGGATTCCTCGTCGCAGACCGAGTAGGCCGCCGAGGCGACATCCTGGACATTGCGGGTGGAGCTGAACCGGTGCAGACCGGTCGAGATGGCTCGCGGCAGCAGACGGTCCTGGGTCCGGTCCGGCAATGCCTGGATCTGGCGCTGGTACTCACGGGTGTCCTCGGGAAGTATTCGCATCCCCTCGGCAACCGGAACGAGTTCTTCGTCCATGAGGTTTCCTTCGCGCAGGTTGGCCACCGCCTTGTAGCCCATGATGGCCATCGCCCACAGCATCAGGATGAACGCTGCTTCCTGCTCGAAATCCCGCACGATCACCCACAGGGACCGCTCGGCAACGTAGTCGGGATCCTCCTCGATGCGGATCTGCTGTTCGCGCATGTCCGCGTCCGCCTTGGGCCTGACCACGGACACGTACACACCGTGCACGATGATGACCGCCACGATGAGCGAAAAAATCTGGAAAACGAATTCAACGGGAAACTTTTTGTTCATGCTGGCTCAGATGTCGACCGGGAACGAGATGGCGGCGTCGGCAGGAATTTTCTCCGTCGGAATGAATACTTCGGTACGCCCACCGCTGGCGGGGGCGGGCGGTGGCGCCGCGACCGGCGCCTCTTGTGCGGGCGGCGTCGTCTCCGCCTCGTTGTCGCGCTCCTCCTCGGCCTCCTGGGCGAGGCCGGCATTCGCCGTCAGCAGCACCGCGAGGCTCGTGGCAATCCAGCCTGGGCGGGGTGTCGTTGCCTTCACGTCGTCTCTCCCGATGCAGCGCATCACTCGAGGTAGCGGACGATGCGGAAACCCACATCGGCTCGCGGCTTGTCACCATAGTCCCGGTAGGTCCAGCGCAGTTCGGTGATGCTCGAATGCATCCAGCTGGAGCCCCGGATCACCCGGAACTCACCGCTCTGGGCTCCGGTCGGGTCGACCACCAGTTTACTCCGGTCGCCCGGGTAAACGCCGTAGATGTCATTTGTCCACTCGGCCACGTTGCCGCCCGCATCGTTCAGCCCCAGCCCGTTCGGGGGAAAACTGCCGACCGGGGCAGAGACCGGAAACTTGTCGTTGTAGCCGGCGATCACGCGTCCGGCAGTCGCCCGGGCCGACTCATCGGCGAAATTTCCCGCCTCACCGGTGGGCGGCATTTTCGGGCCCCACGGGTAGCGCGGCGCATCGCCGGCGCGGCCGGCGTAGCGTGTGACCCAGACCCATTCTGCCTCGGTGGGCAGCCGGTACCCGATGGGGACGGGCGCAACGGGCAACATCTTCCCGTCCTCCTCCCGGTAGGCCGGCGGCAGCTTGTCGCGGGCAGAAAGCCAGTTGCAGTAGCGCGCGGCCTGGTCCCAGGACACGTTGGCTACCGGCTGTTTGGCCGCGTCCAGGCCGAGCCCCCCCACGGCCCCGGAATAGTGCTTGCTGTCGAATTCCCTGAACTGCCCGTTCGTGGTCTCGGTCACGGCAATGTAGAAGGGTCTCGTAAGCTCCACCTGGCGCAGGCTTTCGTTGGACCGCCGGCCCTGATCCCGGCGCGATGAGCCCATCAAGAACCGGCCGGGCTGCACCAGACGCATTTCCAGACCCTGGGCGGTGGCGATCACCGGCTTGATGGACTCCGCCTTGACCTGAGCGTCGGTCTTCAGGCGCAGGCTGACCCGCTGTTCGAATCCGGGCCGAGGGGTTACCGAAACGGATGCACTGGCATGCCCGGGGGCCCTCGCCTCGATGCTGTGGGGCACGGAGGTCAGCTCCAGCACGCCGTCCTTCGGCGCCGCCGGACGGCCATCCACGTAGATCTTTGCATCCGGTGGTGAAACGTCCACCCGCACGAGTCCCGTCCGCCCGGCGAGATCGACTCGCAGCGTCTTCGATTCCCCGGAAGCCAGGGTCACCGTCCGGCGGGCGTCCTGGGAGCCGGCCCGACTCAGCTGGATCCGGTGCGCCTCACCGCCTTCCAGAGAAAGTTCCAGGGGCGTGCGGCCCACGTACTGACCGTCCAGCAATACGCTGGCTCCGCTCGGCCGGGTAACGACACTCAGGCGGGCATCGGCGGGCTCCAGCACGATGTCATCGAGTACCCGGTCGTCTCCCGCGGTCACTTCGAGGCGTTCGGACCAGGTCTTGAAGCCCTCCTTGCTGATCAACACCTCGCGGGTGCCCGACAACAGCTCCAGGCTCAGCGGCGTCGTCCCTGCCAGCTCGTCGCCGACCCTCAGCTCAGCGCCTTCGGGCCTTGTGCTGATGGAATAGACGGCCCAGTCCGGTGCAAGCTCCACGTCGACACTGCGGCGTGCCCCGCCACCGGCGATATCGAGGGTTTCCTCGTGGGCCTGGTAGCGGGGCGCCTCCACCCGGAGCACGTAGGAGCCCTCGCGCAGCGGCCAGTCCTCCAGGGGCGCCTCGCCCACGCGCTCACCGTCAACGAGCACGACGGCATCGGCTACGTCCTGCACCTGGACGGTGACCGCGTCCGGAAGCCGAACGAGCGCGAGGCGGATGCCGTCGGGACCGTCCCCGGTGACTTCAAGGGTCTGCTCCAGGTCCTCGTATTCCGGATGGCGGGCGGTTACCTGATAGGTTCCGGGGCGCAGGAGATAGTGATCCGATAGACGCCACCGAAACAGGCCGCCGTCGAGCTCGACCTCGGCAGTCGCGGGATCCGCCTCGATCCGGACCGGCGTGGCCGTGAAGATAAACCAGGCCAGCAGGGCGAGCACGGTCAGCAGGCCGTAGACCAGCACATTGAATCCCGTTCTGCGACGCCGTTCCGATGGCGGTGCCGGCGCCGTTTCACGGCGAAATTCCACCGCGGAGACTGTTTCTGCGGTCACCGGCTCCGCGCCGGCGGCAGGTTCGTCCACGAGCAGCGGCGGTGCCGTGACGTCCTCGGACTCTTCGAGATGCATCTCCAGCGAATCGCTCACGCTGCTCACAGTCAGCGTGGCGTCGCCTATCAGGATGGCATCGCCGGCAGCCAGCCATCGGGAGCCCGCGAGCGCTTCGCCGTTGACCTCGATACCGCGCGCTCCGGGGGCAGGCTGCACGTAGAACCGGTCACCGCTGTGGCCAACGAACGCCGCGACCGCCGGCAGATCGCCTCCCGGCACCGGCACGGCCGCCTGCGATCCGGGTCCGACGGACAGCGGCAACGCCTGCTCGTCGAAATCCAGCGTATCGCCACGCACGGTCACTCTGACGACGGTACTCAAATGGGCTCCTCGCAGCGTACCGTCACCGGCGCGACGGGCTCTCCGGGCATGATAGTGAACTCCACGCGAACATCGCGATACCCCACACGGGTTCCGACCGCTGTGTACCGGCCGGGTTTCAGGCTGAGCTGATGCGTGTCGAAGGCGCCCAGCCGGCCGACGCGGTAGACGGTGACTTCGGTGGCGTTGTCCGAAACGACCGAGACCGGCACCGGCTGGGCCGCCAGGCGGAGCTGCCGGTCAAGGCGCTGAATCTGTTCGTCGAGACGGGGCGTTACCGGGCTGATGGCGCGGGCCGCCGCCAGATCCCTGGCCGCCGATGCTGACACCGCATCGGCCGCCAGACGCAGCGGGTCGCCCAGGTAGGCTTCGATCCGCTCGTCGAGCGCCTGGCGATAACGGGCCTGGGCCACGCCTTCCTGAGCAAATGCCAGACTGGCATCCTCCTTCAGGATGGCCTCGTAGGCCGCGACAGCCGCGGCCCAGCGCTCGGCCGAGACGGCGGTCTCGGCATCGGCCCGATGGCTCTCGATACGCACCCGCCGTGCCCCCTCGTCGGCCTGCACCAGGCCGTCCCGGGGCCCCTCCGCTGACGGCCGCATGGCCGCCGCTGCCTCGAACCGGGCACGCGCCGTGGCAAAATCCGCCGCCTCCAGGGCTGCGTACCCCTGACTCATGAGCCGGCGAAAACCGGCCCCGGCCCGTGCCGAAGCGACCCGGTCGCGGGCCTCGATGGCCGGCGCGTACTGGGGATCCGCAGCCGCCGCCTTCCCGTAGGCTTCAGCCGCCGCGGCCAGTTCGCCGGCACTCTCGGCCGCGGCCCCGTCAGCCATGAGCACCAGCACGTCCGGAAGCTGCCGGGCCCGGGCCAGGCCGGCGTCGGCAACGCCATTGGCGGGATCCATGATCAGCGCCGCCTCGAACGCTTCCACGGCACCCTCGGCATCCGCCTGCTCGAGGGCCTGCGCGCCGTTGGCCAGGTGCTCGGCCAGCCGCTGCGGGATGCCGCTCTCGACCTCGCGAAACCCGGCCAGGGCCGATTCCCAGGCCGCGCTCGCCACCGCATAGTCCCGCCGGCCGAACGCCTCCTCGCCATCGAGGAACTGCTCCTCGGCGGTCCGCCATACCGGCCCGCCCCAGCGCTCCACGGTCCGGCTGGCCAGCCCGGCCCGGACGGGCTCGATGTCGGTCAGCAACGCTTCGGCGGCCCGTTTCGCCTCGAGAAGCCGGCGTATCTCCGCCTGGGGGTCTTCGGCCTCCTCGGGGGACTCGGCGGTGACCGGATCCGGCGCCTGGGGAATGTCATCATTCACCATCCGGGGCAGAACGAAGATAACGCCGAGCATCCCGGCCAAAAGGAGCGCCAGACCGCCCCAGACGGCGAGGGTCATGCCGCGGCCGGTTCCCGCGGGCCTTGGACTCGCCACCGGGGACGGTCCCGGGGTCGTCCTGCGGAACCCGGCGCCGTCTCGTGGCATCGGCGTCAGCCGCTCGCCCGCCGGCGCCTCCAGCGATCCGTCCGCGCCCGGACCCAGCGCAGCCAGCTCCCGCGCCGCCTCCCCGAGGTCGGAAAGACGCTCGGCCAGCGCCGGGGCGCGGAGCCGTTCGATCAATGCCGCCAGCACCCGGGGTACCGGCTCGCCCGCGGCGTCGCTCGCCGGCAACGGCTCCCCGGGGCCGGTCCCGAGCAGCCAGGCCGCGATCTCGCCGATCGCGAACACGTCGTCCGCCGGCGCTGGCGGGTCGCCGGCGGTCTGCTGCGGGCTCATGAACCGGTTTGCCGGCAAGCCGGCGGCCGCTGCGAGAATTGCCTCGCAGGCGAATCCCCAGACCCGGGGCCGACCGGCGGCATCGAAGCGCACGTGTACCGGCGTGAGGCTGCGATGAACCACTCCCTGGCGATGGGCTTCCGCCACGGTCTCGGCGATTTGCGACAGCACCGGCAGCCATTCCTCGGACGGCCGCCCCGCCCAGCCAACGAGGGCCTCCCCGTCGGCAGGCTCCATGCTAATGGAAGGCGTGTCGTCGTCCGGGTGGAAATCCAGCAGTCTCAGGACACCGCGATGGTGCAATCGGCGCGCCTGGACGCAGGCCCTGCGCAGCGCATCGAGAGCATCACCCGTCCAGGGCGGTCCCTTGCGGCCGGTGCGAAGCAGCACCGGCTCGTCGAGCGTGGTGTCGCGGGCGGTCCAGAGTTCGCCCAGTTCGTCCTTGTCCACCCGGCGTATGAGCTGGAATCGGGTGGAGGGAGTCGGTCCCTCGACTAGTCCGGTCATAGGCTCCGGATCAGGGTTCGGACGACTCCGAGGTGGCAGCCACCTCGGTTTCGGAGCCGGTGGCGGGCAGACCTGTCTCGGTGGTCCAGATTTCCTGCATCAGCCGCTGCCACTCGCCGTACTGGGTTGCCGCCGAACCCGTCAAGCGCCGCTCCTCACCCTGCACCTCGACAACCGCGGGCTGAATGTCCGCATTGAACGACTCGCCCAGTTCCGAAATGGCGTCAGCGTGGATCTTGGCCTCCTTCGCGGTCTGCAGGCCGGCGCGGAATATCCCGATACCGCCAATCAGCGCCACGTCGCTGGCGACGGCCGCGGTCCGGCTGTCCGCCTCCGCCCCCATGGCCACGGCGCCGATCACCGCGGCCGCGCCGATCATTTGCTGCCAGCGGGCCGTGCGCTTGACCTCGCGCAGGTTGAGAATTTCCTCATAGGAGAATTTGCGCCAGCTTTCGTAGGGCTCTTCCATCTGCCGGTGAAAGGTCCCGTAGTGGTCATTGAGGGTGTCGATGAACATGTAGTCCCGCTCCCTTACCAGCCGCACGCGCGCCAGCATCGGGTCGTCCACCGCGGGGAGCCGCGCCACTTTCAGATCCCCTTCACGGTCCTCGGTCAGGTGCTCGCCGAAAGCCGCCGGCGCGATACTGCCCGCAAAGCGGAGTTCGGCGACCTGCCGGACATTCTGCAGGTCCTCGGTGGCCAGCGTTTCGCGGTATTCCAGCAGGTCATTGGCGACCGCGTTGTAGAGGCTCTGGAACGGATCGCGGTCCAGCACGCTGCTGTCGGAATAGGACGCACCGTCGGCCCGGCCCTTGTAGCGGTTCTTGAACCAGACCCGGTTGGTGGCGTCCATTGCCTTGATCTCCAGGACCAGAATCTCACCGTCGGACTCGACTATCTTTCCCTTCAAATGCACATCCAGGGAGTTGGACCGCTCCGGCACGACCCGCACCATGCCCCAGTGGCCGGTCTTTTGCAGCGTATCCTTCAGCTGGACGGCGATATAGCTGGCCTCGGCCTCGCGGACATTGCGGAACACGCCTTCCTCGGTAGCCTCACCCTCATCGGGCAATCCGGTTTCGAACACCCCGACGCCGATGTCCAGAAGCCGGGCCTCGGGGATCTCCACCTGCGCCTGCGCGGCCGGCGTGTAGGGTTCCGGACGCGTTTCGCTGACCACGCACCCGGCGAGCGGCAACAGTGCCATGACGACGATCCAGCGCCGGGCACGGAGAGAAAAAAGCTTGCTTGCGTTCATAGCCCGATGAGACCTACTCATCCACTCCCGTCTTGTACGTCCGGTATTCCTCCCAGAGCTTCTCCCTGAGCACCGGGTCCTTTTCGTTCATGGCCGCCTCGCGAAGCTGACGGGCAACGATGTCGTCATCCCTGCCGTCGCCGACGTCGCTTGGAACCTCGCTCGTTCCGGCCTGGCCCTCGGCATTGCCCGACGGCGCGCCGGACCGGCCGGTCGGACCACCGATCGGGCCGCCGCCCGCGGACTGCTGGCCCTGGCCCTGGCTTTGCGAACCGGTCCCCTGGGAACCCGCTTCGCCCATGCCGCCGGCGGACGCCGCATCGCCCGGTCCGCCGGGGTAGCCGCCCTCGGCCGACCCCATGCCGCCGGGACCGCCGCCCTCCATGCCCGCGCCGGCGCCGGAAGCGGCGGCAACCGCGCGGCCGCGCTCGGAAATCCGGCCCTGTTCTTCCAGAATCATCCCGTCGAAGTCCCCGAGGGACTCCGAAAGCTCCTTGTCCAGGCCCGCGATCCGATCACTGTTGGTCTGTCCTCCCGGCCCGGATCCGGCCTCACCGGCTCCGGTTCCGGCCTCGCCGCCGGTCCCGCTCTGGGGGCCACCGCCGGGAGCACCCTCGGACCCGCTGCCGCCAGGTTCCCCGCCGGACGCGCCGCTGGCGCCCGTGCCCTGGGGACCCGATCCGCCCTGCGCGCCGCCCTCGGCTCCCGCCTGGCCACCGGCTGTACTCGAACCATTCGCGCCACCGGCACCGTCGGATCCGGGCACGCCACCGGCCGACCCCGCGCTGCCGCCGGGCTGACCCTGGCTTCCCGCCGCGGCCGCACCCTGGCCCTCGCCCTGGGTGCCGCTCTGCTCCCCTGCGGTGCCGGCGCCCGAGGACGATCCGCCACCGGCCTGGGAGCCCTCCGAACCCTGCGCGCCCTGCTGGCTTCCCGCAGCGCCGCCCGAGCCCGCCTGTTGCTGAGCCCCGGGCACGTTGGCGACCTCGCCACCGCCGGCCTGCGAACTGGCACCCTGCTGGGACCCGGTCTGGCCGGCCTGCTGACCCTGACTACCGCTTTGCTGGGCTCCGGACTGCCCCGCCTGCTGGCCCTGGGCGCCATCCTGCTGGGCCCCGGACTGACTCTGCTGGCCGCCGCTTTCGCCGGCCGCCGACTGCTGCCCGCCGGCGACCTCCGCCGCGCTGCCCGCCTGACCCGCCTCACTGGCCGAGTCGCCCGCCGAACTGGCCTCACCGGCACTTTGCTGCTGGCCCTGCTCCGACTGGCTGTCAGAACTCTCGCTCTGGGCGCTGGAACTCTCGGAGCTGGAGCTTTGCGACGAACTGCTCGAGGAACTCGAAGAGCTCGACGAGCTGCTCGAGGAACTGGGAGTCGGCAGCGGCGGAAGCCCCGGGATCTGCACGGAACTGGAGCTGCTGGACGAGCTCGAGGGGCTCGGCATCGGCGGCGGCGGACTGGACGACGAGGATGAGGAACTGGAGCTGCTGGACTGGCTCTGGCTACTCGCGCATCCGGCCAGCACCAGGGCCAGACCGAAAGTCATCGCCGCGGCCGATAACCGCCTCGTTGCGTGGTCAGAACCCATCAGCCCCCTCCGGCGCCAACGCAGCGCCCGTTGCTATAGACGGTCAATTCCGCCCCCGAGTTCCTCGGCGAGCCCACTCGGACCCGGGGCGAACCCCGGGCAGAATGCCCTGTAATGACTATACGCCAACACCCGGACCGCCCCCAAACCGGAGAACGGGTGCCGGACGGACTATCTTGCCCCTCCACGGCGGGTCAGCAGAAACAGGGCGGGAACCACCAGCAAGGACAGCAAGGCGACACTGATGACGCCGCCCACCATGGGCGCCGCAATCCGCCGGGTCACCTCCGAGCCTGTCCCCGAGCCCAGCATGACCGGGGCCAGGCCGGCGAGCGTGGCCAGCACCGTCATCGCAATGGGACGAACCCGGCGTAGCGCGCCTTCCTCCACGGCCGAGCGGAGCGCTGCCCCCCTCGAGAAGGACGGGTCCGTCGGCGCGGCCCAGGCCTGATTGAGGTAGGTGAGCATCACGACACCCACCTCCACGGCCATCCCCGCCAGTGCGATGAACCCCACGGCCACGGCGACCGACATGGGGTACCCCAGCAGGTAAAGAAGCCAGAAACCGCCGGCCAGGGCCAGCGGCAGCGTTCCCAGCACGATCCCGACATCCACGAAGCTGCGCAGCTGCGCATACAGCAGGAGCACGATCAGCCCCAGGGTCGCCGGCACCAGTACCGATAGACGCGCCCGCGCACGCTCCAGATACTCGTACTGTCCGGACCAGCTCAGGCTGTACCCCGGCGGCAGGGCGAGATCCTGCGCGACCCTCGCCCGGGCCTCGCGGACCCAGGCGCCCAGATCGCGATCGCTGAGATCGACGTAGACCCAGCCGTTGAGACGGGCGTTCTCGCTCTTGATCAGGCCGGGCCCGTCCTCGACCCGGATGTCCGCCACGTCTCCGAGGGCTATCCAGGTTCCCCCCGTTCCGGCGATCGGCAGGCTCCGAAGGCTCTCGATGGAGTCCCTCCAGTCCCGGAAGTAGCGGAGGTTGATGGCGTATCGCTCCCGGCCCTCCACCGTCTCGCCGACCTGCATGCCGCCGACGGCAAACGCGATGGTCTCGTGGACGTCGGCGATGTTCATCCCGTAGCGGGCGGCCTCCACCCGGTCCACGTCCACCGTGAGATAGCGGCCACCCAGCACCCGCTCGGCGTAGACCGACCGGGTTCCCGGCATTTCCCGGACCAGGCTTTCGACCTGGCGGCCCAGGTCCTCGATCACGGCCAGATCCGGCCCGGCGATCTTGATCCCCACCGGCGTCCGGATGCCGGTGGCCAACATGTCGATGCGGGTCTTGATGGGCATCACCCAGGCGTTTGTCAGCCCGGGCAGCCGGACCTGTTCGTCCAGTTCGGCCTTCAGCCCTTCCAGGGTGAGACCGGCACGCCACCGGGATCGGGGTTTCAGCATGATCACCGTCTCGATCATGGTCAGCGGCGCCGGATCGGTGGCGGTATCCGCTCTTCCCACCTTCCCGAAGACCCGTTCGACTTCGGGAATCTGCCGGATCAGCCGATCCGTCTGCTGCAGAATCTCCCTCGCCTTTCCCGCCGATACCCCCGGCAGAGTCACCGGCATGTACATGAGGTCGCCTTCGTCCAGCTCGGGCATGAATTCCGTGGCGAGACGGGAGGCCGGCCACAGACTCAGCAGCACCAGCACGAAGGCCATGCCGACCACCAGCCGCGGAACCCGCAACACGACATTCACGGCCGGCCGGTACGCGGCGATCAAGAGCCGGTTCAGCGGATTGGTGGCCTCCGGCCGTATCCGCCCGCGCACGCAGTAGCCCATCAGCACCGGAACGACGGTGACCGCGATGATCGCCGCGGCCGCCATCGCAAACGTCTTCGTGTAGGCCAGCGGCTTGAACAGGCGACCCTCCTGGGCTTCCAGCGCAAACACGGGGAGGAAGCTCACGGTCACCACGAGCAGGGAGAAAAAAATCGCGGGTCCGACTTCGGTTGCGGCACGGGCCACGGTCGCCCAGCGTTCCGCCGGTCCGCTCGGGGGACTGCGTTCCAGATGCCGATGCAGGTTTTCGACCATGACAATGGCGGCATCCACCATGACGCCGATCGCGATCGCGATCCCGGCCAGCGACATGATGTTCGCGTTCACATTCAGTCCGCGCATCGCGAGAAACGCAGCGAGCACTCCGAGGGGCAGACTGATGGCCGGGACCAGGGTCGACGGCAGGTGGAGAAGAAACGCCGCGCAAACCAGAATGACCAGCAGCAATTCACCGCCGAGCTTGGTGCGCAGATTGTCGACGGCCCGCAGGATCAGATCCGACCGGTCGTAGACGACGACCAGTTCGACGCCATCCGGCAGACTGGCCGAGAGCTGCGCCAGGCGATCCTTGACGCGATTGATCACTTCGACCGCGTTTTCGCCCCAGCGCATCACGACGATCCCGCCGACCGCCTCCCCCTCACCGTCCAGATCGGCCGCGCCCCGGCGCATGGCGGGACCGAAACGGACTTCCGCCACGTCTCCCACGGTCACCGGCGCCCCCGGCTTGCTGCGCGGCAATGGAATGCTCTGAAGCGCTTCGAGGCTCGTCACGTAGCCGGTGGCCCGGACCATGTACTCCGCCTCCGCCATCTCGACGACCGAGCCGCCGACCTCCTGGTTGCCGGCCTGAATGCCCTTGCGCAGGTCAGCGAGGGTCAGTCCGTACGCGTGCAGCCGCTCCGGATCCACGACCACCTGGTACTGGCGCACCATGCCACCGACGGTCGCCACTTCGGCCACCCCGTCGAGGGCCTGCAGTTCGTACTTGAGGAACCAGTCCTGGAGGCTGCGCAGCGCGGCCGCGTCATGGTTCCCGCTTCGGTCCACCAGGGCGTACTGGAAAACCCAGCCCACTCCGGTGGCGTCCGGCCCGAGCCCCGGGCGTGCGCCCTGGGGAAGGGATGCGGCCGCCTGGCTCAGATACTCCAGGACCCGGGACCGGGCCCAGTACAGGTCCGTGCCGTCCTCGAAAATCACATAGACATACGAATCGCCGAAAAACGAGTAGCCCCGCACCGTAACCGCCCCGGCAACCGCCATCAGCGCGCTGGCCAGCGGGTACGTCACCTGGTCCTCGACCACTTGCGGGGCCTGGCCGGGAAACGGGGTCCGCACAATGACCTGGACGTCGGACAGGTCCGGAATGGCATCCACGGGCGTGGCCCGCATGCTCCCCCAGCCCGCTACACCCAGCAGCACCGCGGCCAGCAGCACGCCGGCTCGGTTTGCGAGCGACCATTCGATCAGCCGGGCAATCACGGCTGGTCGTCCGCGGCGCCGGCGAGCCGATCGAGTTCCCCGGTCAGGCTGGCCTCGGAATCAATCATGAACTGGCCGGAAACCACAACGGCCTCCCCCGCCTCGAGCCCGGACCCGATGGCCGCCTGGCCCTCCGCTTCAAATGCCACGGTGACGGGCCGCGGCTCGAACCGCCCGGGCGATGACTCCACGATGACCCGCACGGCGCGGCCGGAACGGATCACCGCTGCGGCCGGGATCTGAATCACCGGGTCCGGTGAGGGCTCGATGATCCGGACGCTCGCAAAGCTGTTGGGCCGGAGCAGGCCGTCCGGATTTTCGAACTCCAGGCGGACCACAACCGCCCGGGACACCGGATCCACCTCCGGGTAAACGTAGGCCACCCCGCCGCGCCAGACTCGCTCCGGGTGTCCCGGGATCCGTACTTCGGCAGGCAGGCCGGCCTTGATCCACCCGGCCTCGCGGGCCAGCACGTCGGCCTCGATCCAGACCCGGCTCAGGTCGGCCAGGACGACAATGTCCGTCATGGGCCGGACGAACATGCCCTGGCGGGCGTCGAGGCCGACGACGATGCCATCGATGGGCGCGGGAAAGCGCACCCGACCGTCCACGCTGCGGGTCTTGCGGAGCCGCGCGATGGCCGATTCCTCGATACCCAGAGCCCGCAGACGATTCGCGGAGGCCGAGATCAGGCCCTCGCCACCCATTTGCAGAGCCTGCAGGTACTCCTCTTCGGCGCTCGCAAGCACGGGCGAAAAGATCTCGAACAGAGTCTGGCCCTGGCGTACCTCGTCTCCGAGCGAACCGACGTTGAGGGCTTCGATCCAGCCCTCGGCCCGGGTGTGGATGTGCCGCAGGCGGCGTTCGTCGAAGCTGACGAAGCCCGGAGCATGGACGCGCCTGGGCAACGGCTCCAGCCGTGCCTGGGCAACACGAATACCGAGGTTGTGCCGGACCGTCCCGGTCACCGTCACGCCGCCGGCGCGGGGCTCCGGGTACACCGGCACGAAGTCCATGCCCATCTCATCCTGCATCGGCTCCGGGGATGTAATCTCCGGTCGGTGGGGATGGCGGTAATACAGGGGAGCACCCTGACTCGCCGACGGTGTCCTCCGGACGAGGTCCATCCCGCAGACCGGGCAGGACCCGGGCTCATCCGAGGTGACGTCGGGATGCATGGGACAGACGTAGCCGGGCTCCATGTGGCGCGCGAGATGCTCGCGGGCCGTTTCATTACCGGAACCGGGGGCGGGATCCGTGCATCCGGCAAACGCCGCCACGACCGCCAGCAGGGCCAGCATCTTCATCGGGCACCTCCGGTGAGATAGAGCAGTTCGGCGCGGTTGATCAGCCCGTCGCTCAGCAGCCGAAGTTCCTGCATCCGGGCGGTCAGGAGCATCCGCTCCGCCCGTACCAGTTCGTCGAAGGGTACGAGATCGTTCCGGTACGCCTGGCGCACCGCATCCACGTTGGCACGGGCTGCCGGAATCACCTCGTTGTCGAACAGCGCGACCCGGTCGCTGATCCCCCGCTCGGTGGCCCGGGCCGTGGCCAGCCGCAGACGCAGCGCCCTCACCTGCTCCGCCAGTCGCTCCCGGCCGGCCTTCTCGTCCGCGCTGGCGGCGGCCAGGCGCTGATCCTGGCGGTCCCGGGTAAACAGGGGCACATCGAAGCTGATCATGGCCGAGACGAAATCCGGGCGGTCTTTGCCGTTGGCGTTTTCGCCGTCCCGGAACCCGTAGCTCACGTCGAAGGCCCAGGCCGGCCGGTAGGACTGACGGGCAATCTCCACGCCGAGACTGGCTCCGTCCACCCGCCTTGCCGTTGCCAGGACGCTCGGGTGATTCCTGACCGCGATATCGTCCTCCACCTCGGGGGCCACCGGCGGCAGCACCGGCGATGGCGCAAGATTCGCGGACCGTGCATCCGGCCCGGCCCAGCGCTCCAGCTCGGCCAGCCAGGTTGCGAGCGCCTGACGGGTGGCCACCGCCTCAGCCTCCAGCTGGTCCTGCTCCAGCGCCAGCCGCAGCAGTTCGTGCTGACGGCGGCGTCCCTGCGCATACGCGGCTTCCACCACCTCGCCGAACTGGCGGTACCAGGCCAGTTCCTCTTCGATCAGCCCAAGAGACTCCTGCTGATAACGTGCTTCGAACCACGCATTGCGAACGGCCCTGGCCACTTCATGGGCGCGTTCTTCGCGCAGCACGTTCTCGGCACTGGCCAGCGCCTCGCCACGCTCCCGGGTAAGCGCGCGGCTGTCTCCGCGTGGGAAGCGCTGCCGGAACCCGACCAGGAGCTGGGTCATCGGCTCCTGGTCGCGCTCGAAATCGTCGGCCGGAAAATTCAGCGCACCGAAGCGCAGTTCGGGATCCGGCAGCTGCCCCGAGGCGACTGCTCCGGCGTTGATGGCGTCCCTCCTGGCATCCAGTTCACGAAGAACCGGATCATTCTGCAGAGCGATGGCCTCTGCTTCCGCCAGCTCAAGGGCATGGGCCGCGGGCAGAAGGCCCGCGAGGACGAGGATGATGAAAAGACACCGGGCACCGCCCGGACTCGGTAGGGACATGACAACACTCCTGTCGCGCAAACGGGGAAAACCGGACGCGGCAGGGGCGCTAATTCAGCTGAACGCAGTGAACCAGGTGGAGGGCAATATTGGGCGGGGGCGGTTCCGGCGGCGGCCGGGGCATCAGTGGCCGGGCGCTGAACCGGGGCTCGAACGCGAGACCGGCAACCGGCAGCAGAACCCCTGCCGTCGGCTCCGGGTCCGCCGAAGCCTGCCGGCCATCGTAGTCGTAGCCGTCCACCCAGGTACAACGACTCGCGGATACGTCGTCGCAGTGTGTGGCCGGCTCCGGGCAGTGCGGGCAATCGCCCATGGCCTCGCCGACCAGCGGCGCGGCGGCCATCAGGCAGGGCTGAAGCGCCATGTTCAGCCACACCACGAGGAACGCCGAGACCATGAAGCGGCCCAGGCGGCGTTCCCGGCTTCTGAAGTGGCTTAACAAATTCATCAGACGCTATCCTGAGGCTCACTATTCACCCAATCACGCGGTTTTTCAAGGAGCGGGATCAAGTGTCCGTGAATAATGTAATCGGACGGCGGGCGGCCGGCAGACCGCGCGTTCCGGGCCGTTCCCGGCCCGGCTCGATGGCAGCCGGATGGCTCCTCGCCGCGCTCGGCGTCGCCTGCACGCCCGGCGGCCAGGAACTCCGGGTTCCGGCGGGCGCCGGCGCGATGCTGCCAAGGCTTACCGGCGGCGAAACGCCCCTGCTCAGCTGGGTCGAGCCCGCCGGCACGGGCCATCGCCTCATGTTCGCGGAGTTCGGCGGCAATGACTGGGGCATGGCCAGGGAAGTGGCCGCCGGCTCTGACTGGTTCGTGAACTGGGCGGACTTCCCGTCGGTCGAGCGTCTGGGCGACGGACGCCTCGCGGCTCACTGGCTACAGAAAGAGGGGACCGCCCCGTACGCCTATGGGGTGCGCATTTCGCAGACTGACAATGACGGATCCTGGAGTCCCGCTGTCACGCCCCACGACGACGGAACACCCACCGAACACGGGTTTGTGTCCCTGTTCCCCGTCGGAACGGCTCTGGGCGCGGTCTGGCTCGATGGCCGCAACATGGCCGCGGACCCGCCCGGCGGCATGACGCTCAGAGCCGCCCGTATCCGTCCGGACGGCCGCATTTCGGCCGCCTGGGAGATCGATGCGCTGACCTGCGACTGCTGTCAGACCGGCGCGGCCGCGGGCCCCATGGGCGCCGTGGTCGTGTACCGGGATCGAAGCGAACACGAAGTGCGGGACATTTACGCGAGCGTCCTGGGACCTGAAGGGTGGTCATCCCCGGCGCGGGTCGCCGCGGACGGCTGGCGCATTGACGGCTGTCCGGTGAACGGCCCGGCCGTGGCGGCATCGGGCAGCCTGGTCGTCACGGGGTGGTTCACGGCGGCCGACGGGCCCACGCGGGTCCGCGCCGCCATTTCCCGCAACGGCGGCTACCGGTTCGAACAAGCCATGGATCTGTCCGAGGGGCCGGTGCTCGGCCGCGTGGATGTCGCGGCGCTGCCAGGCGGGCGGGCGGCCGTTTCGTGGGTGGCGGCCGGTCACGGGAAGGCCGACGGGAGTTCGGGAGCACGATTGCGATACCGGGTCATTGGCGCGTCCGGTCCCGGACCGGTTCAGGACGTGGCGTACCTCGAGGGGTCGCGGGCCGCGGGATTTCCGCAGATGGCCGCAACGGCGGACCGCCTGATCTTCGCCTGGACCGAGACCGGCGCCGGCGGCCCGGGGATACGCAGTCTGGCAGTCAGGCTGCCATAGCGCGGAGAAACCCCCGTCAGTCCCGTAATCGCTCGCCCCGACAGCTAGTCGCCGCCTTCGGCTTCCAGTTCCTTGCGCAAGGCTTCCGCTTCCCGCTCCAGCGCCTCCAGACGCTCCTCCAGGGCTTTCTGGCGTGCATCTTCATCGGCGGGAGACGCGGCCGCCGGTGCCGCGTCCGGAGCGGCCGAAGCTTCAGGAGCCATGGCCGGCGCTTCGCCCGCCGCGGGCTCCGCCGGCGGGGTTTCGCGGCCAGGCTCGGCCCGGGCATCGGGCACGCCGTCACCGTCCGTGTCGCGTACGAAGACCACGCCGGGCAGCAGGGGAGACACGGTTCGCTCAGGGACGGATCCGCGCTCGAGGGATGCTCCCGTGGGCGCAAACCGGGCCAGCACCGGCCGGTAGCCGCTGGTGCGGTCGCTGTCCCGGCAGTAATTGCTCTGCCGGAACATGATCTCCGCCTCGGCGGTCCACCCGTCGGCCCCGCCCGAGACGAACACGAAGTCATTGAGTCGTCCACCTCGCTCGCAGCGTGTCGGCACGAGTTCGCGCGGCGTGATCCAGCGCCACTGGCCCGCCGCGGTCAACGCCGCGAGAGCCTCGACGGAGTCCGGGGCATCACCGATGGGCAGATCGAAGTAGAAGGTCCCGGCGGCGACGGCGGGAACGTCCCGGCCGGCCGCCCAGCGGTTCAGCGCCCGCGCCTGCTCGGCGCGGCGCGATTCACCCTTGCTCAGATGCACGCCCACGACCTCGAATTCCCTGCCCCGCGAATCGGCGAATCGCGCCACAAGCGGCGCGGCCTCCCGTTTGCCGTGGGGAATATCGGTGAGTTCCCGCGTATCGACCAGCCGCAACCGGTCGGGACGATAGAGCAACAGAACCCGGTTGCCGCCGCCGCTGGTTCCCAGGATGCGCTCGTAGGGCATGCCATCGGCCTTGCGTGCCGCATCCGCCAGCCGGCCGGGCCACTTGTGGTCCCACACCTCGGTGAGCACCCAGAGGTCGATGTCATGGGATGCGGCGAGCTGCTCGCCGATGACGTAGTCCGAAGAATTGTCGGATTCGACGTTGAACGCGACGATGCTCACGGCATCCGCCCGAACGGCCATCGGGAGGCTCGCAAGGCAGAGAGCCAACATCGCGAAGGCCGTGCCCGCCCGGCTCCGGCGTCTGCTTACAGCGTTCATACGGTGATCCTCCGCAGGGCGTCGATGCGCTCGTCGAGGGGGGGATGAGACATGAAGAAACGTTTCAGGCCGCCGTCCCGCCTGCCCGAAATGCCGAAGGCCGCCATCTGCTCGGGCAAGGTCGACTGGCCCTCGCCGCCCTTGAGACGCTGCAGCGCGGCCACCATCTTGTCCCTCGAGGCCAGCCGGGCCGCTCCGGCATCGGCACGGAATTCCCGGCGCCTGGAGTACCACATCACCAGCATGCTCGCGAGGATCCCCAGGAAAATCTCCGCCACGATGACCGAGATCCAGTAACCGATCCCGAGACCGCGCTCGTTCTTGAACACGACCCGGTCCACAAAGTGGCCGACGATGCGGGAAATGAAGATCACGAAGGTATTCACCACCCCCTGCATCAGGGCCATCGTGATCATGTCGCCGTTGGCGACGTGGCTTACTTCGTGGGCAAGGACCGCCTCCACCTCGTCCTGCTTCATCGACCGAAGCAGGCCGGTACTCACCGCGACCAGGGCGTCATTGCGGCGGGCGCCGGTGGCGAACGCATTGGGCTCCGGGGCGTCATACACCGCCACCTCCGGCATGCCGATCCCCGCCTCGCGGGCCTGGCGGCGCACCGTTTCCACCAGCCAGGTCTCCGCCGGCCCTGAAGGCTGCTCGATCACGCGGGCCCCGGTCATCCGCTTGGCCATGAACTTGGACATGGCCAGGGAGATGAACGAGCCCGCAAAGCCGATGACAGCGGCGAAAACCAGCAGCGAATTGTAGTCCAGGTCGACGCCCTGGGCATCGAGAATCCCCTCCAGACCGAGCAGTCGCATGGTCACGGAAAGCACCAGGAGAACCGCGATGTTCGTGGCCAGAAAAAACAGGATGCGTTGCATTGGAAGCCTCGTTCAGAACTGCCGTCGCGTCCGACGTGGGGGCGAAAACACCCGGATCAAGTCTGTGCCGCCGGGACCGGGCCGTCGGCATCCCTGGTGCTGGTCGTCAACCGGATCAGGAGATAACCGCAGACCGCGGACAACAAGGAACCCACCAGGACCCCCAGGCGCACGGCGGCACTGTAGTCGAATTCGCCGTGCTCGAAGGCCAGGGTTCCGATGAAGAGGCTCATCGTGAAGCCGATACCCGTGAGCATGGCGGCGCCGTAGAGCAGCGGCCAGGTGCCTCCCGCCGGCATCCGCGACCAGCCGAGCTTGATCACGATCCAGCTGGTGAGAAAAACGCCGATCTGCTTGCCGACGAACAGCCCCGCGATAATACCGAGCGTCACGGGCTGGCCAAGGTCTTTCATGCCCATGCCGGCGAACGAAACACCCGCGTTGGCAAACGCAAACAGCGGCAAGATGACAAACGCCACCCACGGGTGCAGCGTGTGTTCCAGATGTCTCGCCGGCGAATGCCCGTGCTCGTCCTTGACCTTCAGAGGTATGGCGAGAGCAACCATGACGCCATTCAGGGTGGCGTGCACGCCGGACTTCACGACCGCAACCCAGATGATCGTGCCGATCACCAGGTACACCGCGGTACGGGTCACCCCCATCCAGTTCATGAAGAACAGCAGCATCCAGCCGGCGAACGCAAACAGCAGGGCGCCGGTATTGAGATCCTGGGAATAGAAAACGGCGATGACGATGATGGCCATCAGGTCGTCGACAATGGCCAGGGTGGTGACAAATACCTTGATCGACAGCGGCACCCGTGAACCGAGCAGGGACAGAACGCCGAGGGCAAACGCGATATCGGTCGCGGCAGGAATCGCCCAGCCGTTGAGGGTATCCCCTCCGTCCCAGTTGATGGCCACGTAGATCAGGGCGGGCACCGCGAAGCCGCCGATGGCCGCCACCGCCGGCAGGATGATCTGGTCCTTGCTGGAGAGCTCGCCCTCCAGCACCTCACGCTTGATCTCCAGGCCCACCAGCAGGAAAAAGATCGCCATCAGGCCGTCGTTGATCCACAGCAACAGCGGCTTGCGCAGCTCCACCTGGCCGACGGCCACCTCCACCGGCACGTTCAGGAAGCTGTTGTACAGGCTGGCCAGGGGCGTGTTGGCCATCAGGATGGCCACCGCCGCCGCGATGACCAGCAGGATGCCGCCGGCCGACTCCAGCCGCAGGAAATTCGAAAGCGCGTTCTTGACTGCCATGGTGTTTCGGACGAATTCCTCCCGCGGTGGCGGCCTAGTTTAGTCGATGCGCCGCCCGAATCCCGCGCCGGCGGGGTTCAGGCCTCTGCCAGGGCTCCCTTGTTGACGCCTTCATAGGCGCGCACCCGGAAATCGGCTCCGGGATCGTCGGCCTTCAGACATTCCGCGATGTACTGGGCAATGCGCTCAACCGTGGTCTCGGCGGGGAGGAGCTCACAGCGATCCTTCGGAAGCACCAGTTCGAAGCGCCCTTCCCGCGCCGTGTAGGCCATTCGCAGCGACGCTCCGCTGGCGCCCGCCGGCTCATTCGCCACATCGTCTTTGCTGACCAGGTAGATGTCCCGCCAGCGATCGGCCCAGGCCGCTTCCAGCTCGCGGGCCCGGTCGCCGTTTCGCCAGACCTGGAGCCGGGAGCGATGACCGTGGGCGATCCGCTGACACAGCCCGTCGTGGGCCTTCAGGCCGTGGCTGTACCGGTAGGACGCGCCGTCGATAGCCTCCTCCCTGAGATTCACCGCGAGGTGATCGACGTTGGCCGGAACGACCTCGCGTACCGCGGCCTCCAGCACCGGGCGCAGGAATTCCATGGTCACCGCCGGCGCCTGCAGAACGTACACCGCCGCCCGCGGCGAGCGGTGCTCCACCCGGCCGCCGGAAAACGCATAGGTAATCGAAATCTCCTCGTCATCCTGCGCCAGGGTCAGTCCGTCAGCCTCACCCGGCACGACCAGCCGATGATCGGCCACCGCCTCCACGGCGGACCTGGCCCGGCGCTTGACCTCGCCGAAATCCTGGACCATGCCCTGATCATCCAGCACACCGCCGATTTCCACGTCCACGATCCAGCTCTGGCCGGTCAGTCCCGCCCGGGCATGCAGGCAGGAGAAGTCCAGCACCGTCAGTTGATCAACAAAGAGTCGGGCCATGGTGTCGGGCCGATGCGGCAAAAAGAAGCTGGATTTTAGCCCCCGGACTATGGGATACAGAACCCGCCGGCCCACGACGGTCAATGGCGCGGCTCCGCGACCCGGCCAGCCGGCGTTCCGGTCGGCGGAAAGAGACCACATCACTGCCAGCTGCGTGCCCCCGGGGGTCTACATGGTCAGGTCCCGCTTGCGAAAACTCCGATCTTGCCCGAGCCGGGTGCGGGCCCCCTGGCGGGCCAGCGCCGGGCGACGGCTGCCTTCCGCAGTCCCGGGGCCATGACGAGCAAGGCTTCCGTTCCGCCCGGGCATCGCTCGCTTCCCCTGCTCGGCTGGAGAGAGTGGGTGAGCCTCCCGTTACTGGGCCTGGATTCCATAAAGGCCAAGATCGACACGGGTGCCCGGACCTCGTGTCTGCACGCGTTCAGGGTGCGGGGATTCCGGCGGGCGGGGGACCTCTGGGTGCGCTTCGGCATGCACCCGGATCAGGCCAGCACGGCCCGGGTGGTAGAGTGCGAGGCGCGGGTGATCGATCGCCGGGCGGTGACCGATTCGGGAGGCCACACCCGCACCCGGTACGTCATCGAAAGCGACCTTGGCATCGGCAGCCGCGTCTGGCCGGCGGAGATCACCCTCACCAATCGCGACACCATGCGCTTCCGCATGCTCATCGGTCGCACGGCGTTGAAGAACCGTTTTCTCGTGGATCCGGCGCTTTCCTTCGTAGCCGGCGGCAGACCGTCCGAAACGGCCCTTGAACTCGAAGCCGACCGAGAGGAAAGCGCCCCATGAACATTCTCGTTCTCTCCCGCAACCGAAATCTGTACTCGACCCGGCGCCTCGTGGAGGCCATCGAGGCGGCAGGCCATACCGGTCGGGTCGTCGACGTCATCCGCTGCACGATGGACATTACGTCCGCGCGGCCGGCTATTTTCTACAAGGGCGAGAAAATCGACAGGGTCGATGCGGTGATCCCGCGGATCGGCGCGTCCATCACCCTGTACGGCACGGCGGTGGTTCGTCAGTTCGAAATGATGGGCGTGTATTCGGTCAACGAAAGCGTGGCCATCGGCCGCTCCCGGGACAAGCTCCGTTCGCTGCAGATCCTGGCCCGGGCCGGCGTCGGCCTGCCGGTCACCGGCTACGCCCATTCTCCGGACGACATCAAGGGCCTGATCAAGCTCGTGGGTGGCGCGCCACTGGTTATCAAGCTGCTGGAAGGCACCCAGGGCCGGGGCGTGGTTCTGGCGGAGACGAACAAGGCGGCCGAAAGCGTGATCGATGCATTTCGCGAACTCGACGCCAACTTTCTCCTGCAGCAATACGTACGCGAGGCCGGCGGAGCGGATATCCGCTGCTTTGTCATTGGAGAGCGGGTTGTCGCGGCCATGCAGCGGCAGGCCGCCGACGGCGAATTCCGTTCCAACCTGCATCGTGGCGGCACCGCGTCGCTGGTGAAGCTCACGCCCCAGGAGCGCGCCACGGCGGTCAAGGCGGCGAAAAAAATGGGGCTCAACGTCGCGGGCGTGGACCTCATACGAAGTGATAGCGGGGCCCAGGTGCTGGAGGTAAATTCCTCGCCCGGACTGGAGGGCATCGAGAAGGCGACCGGTAAGGACGTGGCCGGCCTCATCGTGGACTTCATCGAGAAAAACGCGCGCCCCCACCGCACCAGGACCCGGGGACGTGGCTGACCCTGCCGACGGCGTCTACGAGATCGGAGGAGAAGCCGTTCGGCCGGGCGAACGGCGGCGGCTGACCCTGCCGGTCGCCATGCTCCATACCCATACCCCGGTAGACATGTCGGTGGAGGTCATACGTGGCCGGCGGCCGGGCCCGTCACTGTTCGTTACCGCGGCGGTCCACGGCGATGAACTCAACGGCATCGAGATCATCCGCAGGCTTTCCTCGATGGCCGGCCTGAAACGGCTGCGCGGCACGCTCGTACTGGTCCCCGTCGTCAACGTGTTCGGGGTGCTCAACCATTCCCGCTATCTGCCGGACCGCCGGGACCTGAACCGAAGTTTCCCGGGCTCCGAAAGGGGCTCGCTGGCGGCACGTCTCGCCCACCTCGTCGCCAGCGAGATCATTGGCGGCAGCACGCATGGCATCGACCTGCACACGGGCGCGATTCACCGCAGCAACCTGCCGCAGATTCGCGGCGCCATGGACGACGAGCGGATTCGGCACATGGCGCGGGCGTTTGGCGTTCCGGCCATTCTCGATTCGTCCCCCCGCGAAGGCTCGCTGCGCGCGGCCGCCATGGCGGAAGGCATTCCCACTGTCGTCTACGAGGCCGGTGAAGCACTGCGCTTCGACGAAATGGCCATCCGGGTCGGGGTCAAGGGCATCATCAACGTGATGCGATCCATCGGCATGCTGGCGGCCCGGGCGGGGGCATCAAAGCCGCGCCGGGAGCCGGTTATCGCACGATCGAGCACCTGGATACGGGCTCAGGCCGGCGGCATCCTCCGCTCGACCCTCCAGCTCGGCGCCCTCGTCGAGCCGGGCGATCGGCTGGGGACGATTTCCGATCCCCTGGGCGACGCCGACGTTCACGTCGTCGCCGCGGACAAAGGCGTGGTCATCGGCATCAGCAGCCTGCCGCTGGTGAACGAGGGTGACGCGCTGATCCACATCGCCAGGTTCGCGGCTCCCGAGCGCGTCGCCGACGCGGTCGAAGCCCTGGAACGCGACACCTTCGACAGCGGGCCCCGCGAACCGGTCTGACCGCCCGCCTGTCACGGAAATGTCCCGGCCGCGTCACGCCGTTGTCGCGCCGGCCATGGACCATCTTTCACCGTCAAGGGCTGTCTACGGGTGTTTCCATGGCCCAACCCGCGTCGCTTTGGGCTCGCGTCGACCTGGCGGAATCAGGGATCTGCCAGCGCATGAGCGCCATCGGTTCCACACCGGGACTCGGCGGCCTGTTCCGGATCTTCAGTCGCCTCGGGGACGGCATCTTGTGGTACGTGCTGATTGCCGTGCTGCCCCTCGCGGGTACGCAGGGCCGGACGGCGTCCATCCAGATGGCGGTGGCCGCGTTGGCGGGCATCGTTTTGTATCGGTTGCTGAAGACCCGTTGCGTGCGCGAACGGCCCTTTCGCTCTCATCCCCAGGTGACGCGAACCGGAATCCCGCTGGATCGCTACAGCTTTCCCTCCGGACATACGCTGCATGCGGTGGCGCTGACCGCGATCGCCTGTCACCACCTTCCCGGGCTTGCCCCGGCGCTGATTCCGGTGGCCCTCATGATCGGCATGTCCCGGGTCGTGCTGGGCCTGCACTATCCGAGCGACGTTGCCGCGGGCGCTCTGCTGGGCCTGGGCATTGCCCAGGTCACGCTCGTCGCAGGCAGCTGATTCCCCTACCCCCCCTGCAGGGTTTCCAGGTAATCCACGAGGGTCTGGATGCGGCTCGCGGCTTTCCGGGTGGCCTCGTCGTCCGCGCCTCCCTCGAGCCAGAACTCCGTGCCCCAGATCGGCATGGATCGGCTCCCGTGGGCTGCCGGCACATTGCGCCCGTCCACGACCGCGCGGACCGAATCGGCGGGATAGCGGCCCCCGTGCCTGGCCGCGAGCGTGGTCAGGTCGGGCACCGGGACCGCCAGCGCGGCCGTCGCCGGCCCGTCCCCTTCCGCGTAGGCGCCATGGCAGGCCGCGCAGTTCTCCTGAAAAAGCTCCGCGCCCGTCTCGGCGGCGCCGGCAATACCGCCGGTCAGCGCAAGGCAAGCGGCCGCAACGCGCCCGATGTTGTTCATGCTCTCTTCTCCCGCTCTCTTAATGGAGGCTAGTCAACCCATGCCGGCCCGCCTTGACCTGGATCATGGCCGGCCCGACGAGCATCGCCGACACTGGGCGGAGCCGCAACCGGGGAGGTCCATGGCCGACAGGGGAGTTGATTTTCGAGGCCCGCAGACCTGTCCCGACGGCGTGTCCCCGGACGGGAGCGCCGTCGCGTGGATGCCGTTCAACGCGGGCGGCCGCGCACCGGTTCTCGTCGTTTGCGATCACGCCACCCGCCGGATACCCGCGGAACTCGGGCAACTGGGCCTGGACGACTGGGTGCTCGACACGCATGTCGCCTGGGATATCGGCGCGGCGGATGTGGCCTGTCGCCTCGCCAGAATGCTGGACGCACCGGCGGTGCTGTCTGGTTTCTCCCGGCTCGTAGTCGACCCGAACCGCGGCCTGGATCGCACCGAGGCCTTCCCTCCCATCAGCGCGGGCATCGCCATTCCGGGCAACCAGGCGCTCGACGCGGTCGAGCGCCGTCGGCGGGCAGAAGCCTTCTGGCTTCCCTACCACGAGGCTATAGCCCGCCGCCTGGACGCGTTCAGGCAGCAGGGGGTCACTCCGGCGTTTATCTCGGTCCACAGCTGTACGCCGGTCTATGACCGCTTCGTGCGGCCATGGCATATCGGCGTAATGTGGGATCTCGATACCCGGATGGGACCGCCGCTGATCGATGCCTTAAACCGGTGGGGCGACATCCATGTCGGCGACAACGAGCCCTATTCGGGGCGGCACCCGTTCGACTACACGATCGACCATCACGCCGAGGCGGCGGGGCTTCCCTGCGTCGGTCTGGAGATTCGTCAGAACCTGATCGACGAGCCCGACGGCGCGGACTACTGGGCCCGTCTGATCGCGCGGTGCCTGCAGCCCGTACTCGCCGACGATGCGCTCTACCAGGAGCGCTTGCAGGTGCACTGACGATGCCGATCAGCCGGCCGCCGCTGACCATCGGCATCGAGGAGGAATACCTCCTCGTAGACCTCCATACCCGGGATCTTGCCGTCGATCCGCCGCCTGAACTGTTGGCTCGCTGCGAAGCGCGGCTGGCCTCTCAGGTCGCGCCGGAACTCCTCAAGTCGCAGATCGAAATCGGCACGCGGGTTTGCCGGAATATCGCGGAGGCCCGCGAGGACCTGGGCCGGCTGCGGAGCACGATCATCGAAGTGGCCCGGGGCTTCGGCCTGGCACCCATTGCCGCCAGCACCCATCCGTTCGCGCGCTGGCAAACCCAGCGGCATACGGAGAAGGAACGCTACGAGGTCCTGACCCGGGACATGCAGGCCGCCGCCCGCCGGCTGCTCATATGCGGCATGCATGTACACGTGGGCATAGACGATGACGATCAGCGGATCGACATCATCAACCAGATGACCTATTTCCTGCCCTTCCTGCTGGCCTTGTCCAGTTCCTCGCCGTTCTGGCTGGGCGAGGACACCGGACTGAAGAGCTATCGGCTCACCGTATTCGACTCTCTGCCACGGACCCGGCTGCCCGAACGGTTCGCCAGCTACAGCGACTACCAGCAGCATGTCGACGTTCTGACCAAGGGCGGGCTCATGGAGGACGCCACCAAGATCTGGTGGGACATGCGCCCCAGCGCCCGCTATCCGACCGTGGAAATGCGTATTACCGACGTCTGCACCCGAATGGACGACGCGGTGAGCCTCGCGGCGCTGACCGTCAGCCTCATCGCCATGCTCTCGCGGGTCCGCTCAAAAAGCATGCGCTGGAGAATCTTCGCGCACATGCTGGTCTACGAGAATCGCTGGCGTGCCATGCGATACGGCTACGACAACGGCATGCTGGACTTCGTGCGCTGCGAAACGATTCCGTTCGCGCAGCTGCTGGACGAACTCATCGATCTGGTCAGAGAAGACGCCGGGGAACTCGGCTGCCTGGCCGAAGTCGAGGCGGCCCGGGACATACTCAACCGGGGCACGAGCGCGCACCGGCAGCTCGAGATCTTCAACGCCGCTCTCGATTCAGGCGCTACAACGGAAACCGCCCTGAAATCGGTGGTCGACTTTCTGGTGAGCGAAACCGCGATCGGGCTCCCGGCCGGGGACCGGTAATCTAGCCCGCGGCCGAGCCGAGCGCGGTCCCGCCGGACCGGCGCGGGTCCGCCGCAACCTCGAAGCGGCCATCCTCGTGATGCAGGACCGCGCTGACCCCGCCGAAATACATATGCTTTTCCTCGAAGGTGCGCACCGGCAGCGCGATCGCGTCCAGCGGCAGGCCGGGCTCGGCCGCGACCCGCCAGGCGTCGTTCGCCGCCTCCACATGCAGCCTCGGCGCGGCCACCGCGGACTCCAGGTCCAGTCCACCGTGGAGAAGATGCGCCAGGGTCTGCTGGATCGCCGTGGTAATCCGGTCGGCTCCGGGAGATCCGATGGCCAGTACCCGGCCGTCCGGACCCTTCGCCACGGTCGGCGCCATGTTCGACGGCAGCCGCTGACCCGGCGCCCAGCGATGGAACCCCGGTCCATTGAGCTCGATTTCTCCCAGGCAGTTGTTCAGCCAGATCCCGGTGCCCGGCGGCATCACCCCGGAACCATAACCGGCCGACGCCGTGATGCTGCACGCCAGACCCTCCGAGTCCACCGCGGACGCGTGGATGGTCGATGGAGAGCTCATGCCGAGGGCCAGTTCCCCGGCGTCGGCCAGCGCCAGCAGACGCCGAGACTCGGCATCGAAAGCGACTGTCGGATCCAGATGGGCCGACCGATGCGCAATCACCGCGAGCTGCACGTCCGCAAGCCGTGCGGTCTCCTCGGCGGCGTTGCCCTCGTCATGGCGAGCGGCCATGAGGTGAAGCATGGCCGCCAGGCACACGCCGCCGACCGAGGGCGGAGGCGGTGTGGCCACGGTCCAGCCGTCGAATTCCTCCTGCAGCGGGACACGCTCGCAGACCCGATAGGACGCAAGGTCCGCGCGGCCGAGCAGACCGCCGTTGCCGGTTACATGATCGGCAATCCGCTGGCCGACATCACCCTCGTAGAAGGCGGCGGTCCCCTCCCTGGCGATGGTGTCAAGACTGTCCGCCAGGTGCTCCACGACGATCAGCTCGCCGGCTTCCCGAAGTCCGCCCTTGCCATCATGCAGCGCGCGAAAGCTGTCAGGCTCCCAGCCAAAAATCCCCTCGTGGCAGAGCTCCAGGTACATTCTCGCGGCCGAGGACAGGGGAAACCCGCGCCGGGTCCAGTCCACCGCGGGCGCCATGAGCTCCGCCCAGGGCAGTCTGCCATAGTCCCGTGCCGCCGCTTCCAGCGCGCCCAGCATGCCGGGAACCGCCACCGAGCCAAAGCCGACCAGGGTCCGCATGCCGCCGCCGTAGGCCAGCTCGACCTCACGCAGTTGCTGCCCGAACCTGTCGGGCGTCGCATTGCGGCCGGGCATTTCCGCACCGCCGTCAATGACTACCGGTCCGCGGCCCGGCACCCACAGGGTCGCGAATCCGCCGCTGGCCAGCGACACGATGCCGGGTTCGGTGACGAGGGACAGAAGCAACGTGGCGATCGCCGCGTCCACCGCGTTGCCGCCCATCTCCGTGACGGTCGCACCGGCGTCCGCGCCGAGACTGGTGCTCGACGCAACGCCGACGGTCAGATTCGGGCCGCAAGACGAGATCATTGCCCTCGCCGGCCTGCCGGCGGCAGACCCAGACGGTCTCTGAGCAGGCCCCTGAGGTGCGGCCGACAGGCATGGTCGAGCAGGTTGAGCGCCGGGAGGCGGACAAGCTGGCCGACAAGGGAAACGGCGGCGTCGGTATTGGCCGCCGGACCGCTGACCAGGTCCGGTTCAATACCGAAGGCCTCCCGAACGCCAAGGGCGGCATAAGGGTCGGATGCGCAAAGCACGATCATGCGAGTCTGGTTCCTCAGCCGTTCCATTGCCAGAGCCCCATTGTAGGGCTCCAGCGGCGATGCGCCCGCCTCGGCCACGAGAACGTCGGGATGCGTTGCGTTGATCCGTGCCGCGAGATGCCCCAGCGCGGCGTCGAAACGCGCCGCTGAACACACCGTCGAGGGCAGCCCGGCGTCCACGAAATCGAGGATCGCATCGGCCCCCGCGTCCCGGTAACAGAGGATGTCCCGGTAGCGGGCGGCGCCAGTCAGCTTGGCGGCCGTGACCCGGCAACCCAGGGCCTTCAGCTCGCGAATGATGACCTGGCCGGAGGCGGTCTTGCCGGCCGACATCGATGTCCCGATGATCAGCACAACGGCCACGTTCAGCGCCTCAGCCTCAATGGCCGGCACGAAGTCGGACATGGTGACCTTGCGCTGGTCCCTGCAGACGTGGCCCCGATAGATAAGCCCCATCAGGTCCGGCAGCATCGGGGAGGTGGACGTCGCCTTGCCCAGCAACCCCGCCCCGGTCAGTGCGTCGAGCTCCAGTTCCGGGCCGACGGCTCGCCAGTCACCGACGCCTTCCAGGGTCGCGCAGCGCACCCCCAGCGCGCCGACCACCCGGTCGCCCCTGACGAGTTCCGCCATGCGCCCGGTCTTGGTTTCGCAGCGGTAGAGCCGGTTTCGCTCACCGGTGACCTCACCGACCACGAAATCTCCGGTAGCCCAGCGCGACCGCTCGATTCGACTGACATCGAAGGGCAACTGCCAGAGGTCGGAACAGCGGGTCACCGAAGTGTAGAAGTGATAGGGATCGGTCATGAGTCCGCCCCGGGATCCGGTGGATCGGCCAGCAAGAGCGCCAGCAGCGCGGCGCGGCGCAGGGTGGGGTCGAGCAAAAGATGTTCGTCGGGGGCATGGGCGCCACCGCCCACCGGTCCGAGTCCGTCCAGCGTTGCGGTGTACAGGCTGGTGGTGTTGCCGTCGGAGCCACCGCCCACCGCTGCCTGCTCCAGGTCCAGGTCCAGACCGGCGCCCAGCTCCAGCGCCCGCTTCCAGAGGCGCTGATTGCGCTCAGTGGGCTCCATGGGCGGCCTGCCGAAGCCTCCTTCGACGCGCACATCGGTCCCCGGCGTGCTGGCCGTAATGCCCCGGATGGCGGCCTCGATCCGGCGGGCATCTTCGGCCCCGGCGACCCGGACGTCTACCACCGCCCGGCTCTCCGGCGCCACGACATTGGGCCGCAGACCCCCGTCGATCGTGCCCACGTTTACCGTAACGCCGCGGTCCGGATCGTTGAGCTCGAACAGACGCTGAATGACGTGGGACAGTTCCAGGATCGCGCTGGCGCCCTTCCCGGGTTCCAGGCCCGCATGGGCGGCCTGGCCGGCCACGCTGATCGTGAAGCGGGCGATGCCCTTGCGACTCGTCTTCAGACGACCGGCCTCGCCGAGGGAGGGCTCGAGCACGAATACGCGTATCACCCGGCGGGCGAGCGCTTCGATGAAGCGGCGGCTGTCCCGGGACCCGATTTCCTCGTCGGAATTGGCAAAAATCAGCGGCGCGACGGCCGGCTGAACGCCCAGGGCCGCCAGACCTCCGAGCGCGAGCACCATCATCACCAGCCCACCCTTCATGTCGAATACGCCTGGCCCCCGCACCACGCCGTCGGTGTGCTCGTAGGGCATGGTCTCGAGCGTGCCTGATGGCCAGACCGTGTCGTAATGGCCGAGCATGAGCTGGGCCGGCGCGCGCCGCCGCCGGTCTTTCGGGCTGGCGTAGAGCATTCCGCCACTGCTGCGCCCGGGAAGCGCCCGCACGCGGAGTCCGAGCGGTTCCAGGGCTTCTGCCAGCACCGAACGAACCGCTGGCTGTGACCCGGGATCGCTGGACGGGGATTCACACAGCGCCAGTCGTTCCAGGAGGTCGAGGGCCATGGACTCCTGGGCCTGCATCCAGTCGAGAAGCGCGCTGGCATGGGGAATCCGGTTCATCGCTACTTCCGCATGCCCTTGGGAAACGGGAACGCCTGGGTCTCGGCGACGAAGGCCAGCCGACCGGGATGCAGGTAAGCGAGGACCGGGGCGTCCCGAATCAGCTCCGCATCGTCCGTGTCGGGGTCACGCAAGACCGCCTCCCGGCCCCGGGCGGCGACGGCTTTGCCGACGATCAGACTGTTGTCTCCAAAGCCATCCACGATTTGCTCCAGTTCGCACTCGAGCTGCAGAGAAGCGCCCGGCACAACGACACCGGGGACGGATGCGGCGGCCTCCAGCGGGAAGGCCGCCAGCCCGGGCTTGGTCCCTTCATGGCGCGGGGCAGCGGCGAGGCTGGTCTGAACCAGTTGCTCCGGCGTGGGCCAGCTCACCGCGAAACCGCCTTCGCGTCGCGCGTTGGCATAGGTCGCGTGCCGAGGCGCGCACACGAATCCGAAGTAGTTTTGCCAGCCCATGGGCATGGCCATGTGCTTGGGCGCCAGGTCGAAGGCGCCGTCCGCTTCCAGGGTTCCGACAAGGACCAGGGGAGCAATCCAGAAGAACCGGTCCCACAAGGGGTGGGTGACATCGAGTTCGATCAGCCGCTCACCGTTTCGACTTTTCCCGCTCATGGGCGATCACCTTGTGTTTGGGTACTGTTGGCCCCGCGCTGTCCCTCAGACGCATCCCTCCACGCTCAGGATCCGGGCATCTGTCCTGGAAGCGGCGTTTCGGCGCCCTGGGCATTTGGCCAGTCCGCAAGCCGGACCAGGCTGGCTATACTGTCCATCCGCGTTTCTGGCGATGTTCCCTGGATCCAACTGGAGGTCTCCCCGAATGAGCGACGACGACCGGTCACCCTGGTCCGGATATCCGATCCGGCTTCTGTTTGCACTGGTGCTGGTCATGGCCACCTATAACCCCACCGGATACTCCTACTTCCAGTGGCTCAAGAATTCGATCGCCGGAACCGATGGCGCGAGCTTCGGCCCGGAGGTTGCCCTGGCGGGCGTGGTGCTCGCGATCGGCTGGGTCATCTATCTTCGCGCCACGATGCGCAGCCTCGGCATGCTCGGAATCCTGCTCGCGGTCGCGCTGTTCGGGACCATAATCTGGCTGCTTATAGATCACGGCCTGATTTCCACTGAGGGATCCAACACAGTCACCTGGATCATCCTGTTTCTCGTTGCCGCAGTGCTCGCGACGGGCCTGTCCTGGTCCTACGTGCGCCGCCGGCTGAGCGGCCAGTACGATGTGGACGACGTCGACGAGTAGTCATGTCAGGCCAGCGTCCGCTCCAGGTATCGCACCCAGCCCGTCAGCGAATTGAGCCGGTTTCGTGCGGCGGGTGAAATGTCGAGGCCGAGTTCCCGTCCGACGGCTTCGGCCAGGGCCTGGCGTTCCGCCGGCGGAAAGTCGAACTGGTCATCGAAGGGCCGGTCCGGATCCAGCGGAACCTCGCCGATTTCCGGCCGGGACGAGGACAGACACTTGAGGACCAGTTCCTCGAGATCTCTCTCGGTCATGACGCACCTCTGCGCTTCGACGAGTGCCCCGAACCCGGAACGTGCGCACGATCACGACGGCCAGCGGGGACCTGTCTTCAGGCTAATCCACGCAAGACCGGGCCGTATTGACCTGTATCAAGGGCCCTCCGCCGCGAGCCCCCGCCCGGCAAGGACAGGCTAGCGCCATGCTGGCAATCGCCGAGCTCCTTCGCCCCTCCGCCTTCCCGCATCCGGCGCCCGACCCCGTGGCCGAGGAAACCCATATCTCCTGGGTCGTGCTCGCCGGAGAATTCGCCTACAAGATCAAGAAACCGGTTCGCCTGCCGTTTCTCGACTACTCGAGCCTTGCGGCTCGCAAGCACTTCTGTGAGGAAGAGGTTCGGCTGAACAGGCGGCTCGCCCCGGAACTCTATCTGGGCGTGTCGACCATCGTGAGAACCAGCGGCGGCCTCGCGATAGACCAGGAGGGTCCGATCGTGGAGTACGCCGTGCGGATGCGCCGGTTCTCCTCCGCCGACCGCCTCGATCGACGTCTGGCCGAGGGCCGGTTGATTGGCCCGGACATCGATCGCTGCGCGATCCGCGTCGCCGACATGCACCGGGCCGCTCCGCAGGCTGACCCCGGGAATGCGATGCAGGCGGCTGCCGCTGCCCTCGACCCGGTCACCGCCTGCCTCGATGCGCTGGGCCATCGTTCACCGGCGGTGCAGGATGCCCGCAGGTGGCTGGCGGATCGCGAACCCGTGCTCACCGCCGTATTCGAAAACCGCCACAGATCCGGGTGGGTGCGGGAGTGTCATGGCGACCTGCATCTTGCCAATCTCGCCGATCTGGATGGCTGCATCGTTCCCTTCGACGCCATTGAGTTCGACTCCGCCCTGCGCTGGACGGACATCCAGGCCGACGCCGCATTCCTGCTCATGGACCTTCAGTCACGACACCGGCGGGACCTGGGATGGCGCTTCTACGATGGCTGGCTGGCAAGGACCGGCGACTATGAAGGCGTGGCGGCGCTCCGCTTTTATCTCATCTACCGCCACCTTGTTCGGGCCAAGGTGGACCGCATTCGTCTGAGCCAGGCTCTGGAGGATTCGACCGAACGCCGCCGAATCGAGAGCCGCCTGGCCGTTCATCTGGGTTCGATTCGTGACCTCGTTCGGCCTGGCCGCCCCGCGCTCATTCTGACCCACGGGCTCTCCGCGAGCGGCAAGAGCACGGTAGCGCGCAACCTCGCTGCGGAGATGCCCATGGTGCGCCTGCCCGCCGATCTGGTCCGCAAACGCATGGCCGGGCTCGATCCCTTCGATACAAGCGCGCCTCCCCCTGCCGGACTCTACGACCATGAATTCACCGAGCAGGTCTACGGCGAACTCAGGCGTCTTGCGGACCTCGCGCTGGACGCAGGCTGGAACACGATAGTGGACGCGACCTTTCTGACCGCCGAAAGACGCCGGCCGCTGATGGAACTCGCCGTCGAGCGCGGCCTTCCGGTGTTGTGCCTGCATTGCCGGGCGCCGGAGGCGGAACTCAGGCGGCGGATCGTCGCGCGCCGCCGGGCGGGCACCGATCCCTCGGATGCCGACCTGGCCGTTCTCGAGGACCAGATGGCAAAAATCGAAGGTCCCGCGGCCGATGAACGAGACCTGTGGCTGGATCTTGATACCGCCCGGCTGCCGCCCGCGGAGGAGCTGGCGGCGGGGCTGCGCAGCCGGCTTTGGGCCTGAGCGCTTGCGCCGGCGAGCCCCCGTCACTACCTTAGGCACCGCCCGGCCCTGCTGGCCGGGCGACGGAATGCAAACGATCGAAGGTTTCCCAGGAGTACACCATGTCACCAGCCCGCGCGTCCGCAGTTGCTCTTGTCGTTCTGCTGCTGTCGGCCGGCGTGGCCCAGGCAAAGTCGGCCGAGCAGATCGATGCCGAGACCGACACCGCGCTCGCAACCCTCGATGAGAAACTTCCGGGATCGCGGGAGTTCGTCGACCGGGCCAAGGGCGTTCTGGTGTTCCCCGAAGTTATCGAGGCGGGCCTGTTCATCGGCGGCGAGTACGGCGAGGGCGCTCTGCGTATCAACGGAGAGACCGTGGACTACTACAACACGGTCGCCGGGTCCTTCGGCTTCCAGCTCGGCGCGCAGGCCAAGACGGTGGTGATCGCGTTTCTCACGCAGGAAGCGCTGGACAAGTTCCGCGCAAGCTCCGGCTGGGAGGCCGGTGTCGACGGCTCCATCGCCATCATCGAGGCGGGCGCCGGCGCGTCATTCGATACGACGATGACCAACGCCCCGATTGCCGGGTTCGTAATCGGCCGGCGCGGGCTGATGGTCGATGTCAGCCTCCAGGGCGCCAAGTTCAGCAAGATCAAACGCTAGCCCATCGCGGCAAGCGTAGCCGCCTCACCGAAGCGCGTCCCCGGATTCCTAGGGCCTCAGCCGGCGCTCCCGGGTCAGCTGGCGGCCGACCAGCGCAGACAGGTCCTGCAGCTGTTCGGCGATCACCGCGACGATGTCGTCGACGGTCAGCAGACCCACCAGCGCGCCGTCGAGGTCGGTCACCGGTGCACGGCGCACGCCTTTTTCCCGCATGGCCTCGAGCGCATACAGGAGGTCCTGGCCTTCCCCCAGGGTCAGCAGTTCACGGCTCATCAGATCGCCGACCGTGACGTCGTCCGGACTCGTGCCTGTGGCCAGCAGCTCGACGACCAGATCCCTGTCGGTGAGGATACCCACGGGTATCCGCCGGCCCTCTTCATCCTCGACGACAACAACATCCCCCACGTGGTGCTCCCGCATGAGCCTGGCGGCGTCCGCGACCGCCTGGCCCCGATGGACGTACACCACGTCGCGCGTACAGATCTCTCCTGCAAACATGTTTTCGGCCTCTCCGCGGTGGTGGTACACCCTGAGCGTAGCTCAGCCCGGTGCTGTCGGCCTGAAGCGGCGAAAGGCGGCTCGATTCCGGACTATATTCAGTACAGGGGCCGGTTCCCGGTGCCCCGCACGGGACCGGCCGGGAGGTAGCAGATATGACCATTCCCGGAACTGTCGAAGCGTATCTGCGGGCACGCCGCCAGGCGTACCGCACGCTCACCCATGAAGAGGCCGGAAGCAGCCAGGAAATCGCCGAGGCTGCCGGCGTCAGCGGAAAGACCGTCGTCAAGGGCGTCGTGCTGGAGGACGCCGACGGCTTCGTCGTGGCCCTGATTCCGGCGACCCACAGGCTGCATGTAGCGGATATTCAGCGATCCTGCGGAAGACCTCTGGAGCTGGCCCGCGAAGAAGACTTCCAGGCGCTGTTCGCGGACTGTGACGCCGGCGCCGTGCCGGCGCTGGCCCCGGCCTATGGCGTACCCGTCATGGCGGACCGGGACCTCGCCGCGCTGCCCGTCCTCTATCTCGAGGCGGGCGACCACCGGACACTGATCGAGATGGACGGGGCCGCGCTGGCGGACCTCCTTCCGGGCGCCGCATTCGTTCCGGTCAGCGGCCCGCCGGAGGCGTAGCGCACGGCAGCCCGGCGGGAATGCCCGCGGCCCGCCGCCCGGAGTGCGTCAGGACCCAGGCCCGCCGCCCCGCGGGCCCGCACAGGCTCGGCGTTGGGCAGTCACGGCAGCGCGGGTCCAGGCCCGTAGGGTCGTCGCCGGCGACGAATTCGAGATAGCCCAGATCCACGAGGTCGGACAACACGGCTGCAGCAGTGGATTCGGCGACATTCAGTGCCGCAGCCATGGCCCGCAGATCCCGGGCCTGGCCGCTCGCAACCAGCTGCAGAGTCTGGCGCAGCATTCAGAGCAAGCCCCGGGCGATCTGAAACACGGCCACGCCGCCAATGAGCGACACACCGAGCATCAGTCCGATACTGGCCAGGGTCCACAACCAGCTCCCGGTTTCCTGGCGAATGGCCGCGATGGTCGCAACGCACGGAATAAAGAGCATATTGACGACCAGGAACGCCAGCGCGCTGGCCGGGCTTACCGCGACGCTGACCGCGCCGGCCAGGCCGTCGCCGGCGCTGCCGTAGAGGATACCGAGGGTCGCGAGCACGTTCTCCTTGGCGATCAGGCCGGTCACCGTTGCCACGATCAGCTGCCAGTCGAGGCCCATCAGGTCACCGACCGGCGCCAGGGCACGGCCCATGCCGGCCAGCAGACTGCTGTCCAGGTCCGGCCCCGGGAACTGGCCCAGGGCCCATACCACCGCGGATACCACGACGATCAGCGTGGCGGCCCGGGACAGAAACGAGCGCACGTTGCGCACGGCGTAAAGAACGATCGTGCGCGCGTTCGGCATGTGATACAGCGGCATCTCCATAATGAAGGCCACCCGCTCGCTCTTAAGGACCCAGCGATCCAGCGCAATGCCGACGATCCCCAGCACCAGGAGATTCCCCGTCACGAGTGCCAGCGCAACCGCCGTGGGATGGTCGGGAAAAAACACCGGGACCAGAAACGCCACGACCAGCAGGCGGGCGCTGCACGGGACCAGCGGCGTGATCAGTATCGTGATCAGCCGTGCGGGCCTGGACTCGATGACACGCGCCCCCATGACCGCCGGCACATTGCAGCCGAAACCGAGCATCAGCGGCAGGAAACTCTTGCCGTGCAGCCCCATGCGGTGCATGTACCGGTCCATCACGTAGGCCATACGGGTCTGGTATCCGGTGTCTTCGAGGATGCCGAGTGCCAGAAAGAACACCGCAAGTATCGGCACGAAGGTCAGCACGATACCGGCCCCCGCCAGAATGCCGTCGGCCAGCAGGCCCGGTATCCAGGCCGGTGCATCCGCAAGGCTCGTACGCAGCCAGTCGCTGGCGGCGGCAACGACGTGGACATCCAGCCATTCCTGCACGGGCCCGGCAAGCGTGAACGTGAGCAGGAACACGAGCGCGAGGGCCAGCAGCAGCAGACCCATGCCCCAGACGGGATGCGTCGCCGCCCGGTCGATCCGGTCAGTGATACCGATCTGGCCGATACGAGGCCGCCGGACCGCCGCCCGGACCATGCGGCCGATCCAGTCGTAGCGCCCTCCCGCTATGTCCAGCACGGCGTCCTCGTGCTCGGCGAGGATGGCCTGCACTTGCCCCCGGTCCGGCTCGGGAATCCGCCCCGGGAGGCTGCCCGTGAGGGCCTGGTCACCCTCCAGGAGCTTCAGGGCCGCCCATCCGGCGGGCATTTCCGCGGGCACGTGCGGCGCCACCAGATCGGTCATGACCCGATGGACATCCCGATGGGGCAAGGCGACATCGGGGCGCACCGGGACATAGCTCGACGGGTGCCGGGCCAGCTCGACGGCCTCCGCCAGCAGTTCCGAGACGCCCTCGTTGCGCGCGGCCACCAGCGGCACGACGGGAATGTTGAGTGCCGTCGCCAGGACCGGCGGATCGACCTCGATCCCCTCGCCGGCGGCCACGTCCAACATGTTGACACCCAGGACCACGGGGACCGGAAACATGAGAATCTCGGCCAGCAGGTACAGACTGCGTTCCAGGGCAGAGGCGTCGACGAGAACGATCACGACATCGGGGCGCGCCTCGATCAGGAACTCCCTGGCAATGCGCTCTTCTTCGGAATTCGAGGTCAGGCTGTAGGTACCCGGCAGGTCCACGAGACGCACATCTCGGGTGGGGGTCCGGACCCGGCCCTCGCGCCGTTCGACCGTACGGCCGGGCCAGTTTCCCACTTCCTGATTCAGACCGGTCAGCATGGAGAACACCGTGGACTTGCCGACATTCGGCTGTCCGGCCAGGCCGATGAGCAGGGTGGCCGGCTGACCGCCGTCAGCCATCTCCTTGCACTCCATTGGCGTGCACCCGGATTTTCGCCGCCTCCCTGCGGCCCAGAGCGATGCGGGTCTGCCGGACCCGGGCCAGCACCGGGCCCGCGCCGCGGTTCTGAAGCACAACGATGCGGGCGCCAGGACTCACGCCCATGGCCGCCAGGCGCGTGGCCAGCCCGCCGCCACCGTCCAGACCGGACACAACCGCCTCCTCGCCGACGGCGAGTTCACTCAAGACACGATGGTTCATCAAATCCATGCTGGGCATTTCGGCTCCCGCGCGGCAGTATAGGTACGATACGCGCGGCGGGAATATTGGGGAACCACTTGCACCATCACGCCAACAGACGTCACCACTACGAGGACACTTCATAATGCGGCGATCGCCCTCTTTTTTGCGCCCTCGCCGGGCCGTGATGGCAGTTGTGAGTCTTGCGCTGGCGGGCATGGCGCCCGCGGGCGCGGGCGAAGAAGGCCTGGCGATCCAGATGGCTCGGATGCAGACCTATCTTCACAAGCTCGATCTCTCGGTTCAGGCAGGCAACGGCAAGCTCACTCACTTCTATATGCACGAACTCGAGGAAACCGCCGAGGGGATCGCCGAGTCGGTCGGGGAATACGATGGTGCACCCGTGGGCAACATGGTGAAGACCCTGCTCATACCCGCCATCGAGGCAGCCGAGGCCAGCCTCGAAGCGAACCCGGCAGACCGCGAGGCAGTTGCCGGCATCATCACGGTGTGCAACGAGTGCCATGTATCAACCCAGCATGGAGAGATGCGGATCGTCCCGGCCACCAGTAATCCCTTCAACCAGGATTTCCAGCCGCGTTGAGCCACGGCGGGTCGGCCGATGCCGCCGCCGGATACGCACCAGTCAGCCCGCGACATGAAATATCGTCTGGCCCTTTCCGCCCTCGTTGTGCTGATCTGCGCAATCGCCTTCACCGGTATGACGGACGCGCCGGCCCATGACTATGTCGACGGCTCACTGAATCGGGCGATGGCCACGGCCGCGGTAGCCCGATCCATCGACGCGGGCATCTCCTTCATCCAGGGGACGGAAGTCTCCGCGACACCGCTCGGCATGGGCGTGACGGTCGCCGCGGGCGAAGCGCTGGATCCGGTCAACGATCTCGTCGAGCGCTTTTCCACGATCATGCTCGCCAGCGTCGCCTCCCTGGCCATTCAGCAACTGCTCGCAACCATGGCAGCGCACCCGGCGATCACCTGGGGGCTGGCTGCTTTCGGCCTTGCCCTGGTCGCTCTGATGCTGGCGCGCGCCGGCGAAACGGCCACGCGGATCGCGCTGAGGGCGTTCCTGTTCATGGCGCTGATCCGCTTCGGCATGGCCCTGGCCGCCGGCGCCAACGCCGTGGTCTACGAGGTGTTTCTCGATGAGCCTTACCAGGCCTCTCACGCGGAGCTTGCCCGCGCCGGCGAGGAACTGGAGCCCCTCGCCGAGGAACTGGCCGTTGAACAGCGCCCGGCCGACGGTGAGGAACCCGGCTGGCTGGAAGGCATGTCCGACTACTGGCGCTCCGCCAGGCTGTCGGCCAGCCCCGCCGCCTGGATCGAAGATCTGCAGAACACCTCGGGCCAGATCATCGAATCCACGATTCAGCTGATCGCCCTGTTTCTGCTGCAGACCGTGGCCCTGCCCATCGCGGTCCTGTGGTTACTGGCGAGGGCCGCCGGCGGAATCCTGCGTCTCTACTGACAGCACCTCACGGAACCCGGCGGCCGTCGGCATCGATGAACTCGATATCGCCGAGGCCGAGCGCGCGCACCTCCGCCTCGATACGGGACAGATCGCCGACGATCACCCAGACCAGATTGTCCGGCAGCACGTAGTTCCTGGCCGCTGCCGCCACGTCTTCCACCTCGAGCGCCCGGACCCGTCCGCTGTAGGTGCTCCACCAGTCGTCGGGGAGACCGAAGCGCACGATTTCGCCTAGTGACCCGGCGACAGCGCCACCGGTCTCCCAGCGCCCGGGCAGGCTCAGCGTCGTTCGCGCCTTGACCTTTTCCACCTCCTCCGGGGTGGGCGGGCGCGAACCGCGAATCGCCTCCAGCTCGGCGATGATCTCCTTTATGGCCGGTCCGGTGCTGTCGGTCTGAACCGGTGCGTAGACAAAAAACGGCCGCTGGCCCTCGGCTCCCACCAGGGCCGTGGACGCGCCGTAGGACCAGTTCTTGTCCTCACGCAGATTCATGTTGATCCTGGAGGTGAAATCTCCGCCCAGCACGTCGTTCATGGCCTGCAGGGCAATCTCGTCAGGATTCGCGGTGGGCGGCGCGAGCTGGGCGGCGAAGATCACCGTCTGCTCGGCCTCGGGCCGATTCACCAGGTACACCTGCCCCCCCCTGGGCTGGGGGACCGCGGCGATGTTCTTGGTGGGCACGGACCCCGGCGCCCAGCCCGCGAACAGGGCCTCCAGGCGAGGCTGAATGGTCGCCAGGTCGGTGTCGCCCACGATCACCATCGTGGCGTTACCGGGCTTGAACCAGGTGCCGTGAAACTGGCGAAGATCGTCGAGCTCCAGGGCGCCGACCGTCGCCTCGGTGCCGGAGCCCGTCAGCGGCAGATCATAGGCGTGACCCTCGCCATACAGCAGCCGCGGCAGCACCCGGAGGCCCATCGATACGGGACGGACCTTCTCCCGCTGAATGGCTGCGAGCTGCTGGCGGCGAAGGCGCTCGAACTCGTTATCGGGAAACGCCGGACGCAGGATGACATCGGCGTAAAGATCCAGACTGGCGTCCAGGGTTTCGGTCAGCGTGGAAAGGGTGACAAAGGAAACGTCCAGAACAGACCCGGCGCCGATACTGGCACCGAGCATCGACAGCTCGTCGCTGATCTCCAGGGCGGACCGGGATTCCGTGCCCTCGTCCAGCATGCTCATGGCGAGACTGGCCGTGCCCGGCTTGCCGAACTGGTCCGCCGCGTAGCCCGCATCGAGGAGCAGATTGAAATTGATCACCGGAACGTCCCGGCGCGTGGCCACGATCAGTTCCAGCCCGTTGCTCAACCGGCCGCGCTCGAAGTCCGGAAACCGCGCCTCCGGAAACGTAGCGGGCATGGGCGGCGCGGACCGGTCAGCGCCGGCCGCGGCCGCGGCGCGGTCCTCGAAGGGCAGGACACGAAGCACGAAGTCGCCGTCGCTCAGCCAGCGGCGGGCAGCGTCGCGCACCGCATCGGGACTCGCACCGGCCAGCCGCTCGAAGCTGGCCCGATAGGCCAGCGGATCTCCGCCATAGACCTGATTCTCGGCCAGGATGTCCGACTTGCCGCCAAACCCGCCGATTCTCTCCATGCCCCGAATAAAACCGGAGCGGGCCTGCACCCGTACCCGTTCGAGCTCCCGCGCCGTGGGACCCTCCGCGAGGAACCGGTCGAGCTCCTCGTCAATGGCGGCCTCCAGGGCGTCAAGGGCGGCTTCCGGGTCCTCCCCGGGGTGGGCCGTGGCCCAGAAAATCATGAGGCCGCCGATTTCGGCGGCAAACGGGTAGGCCACCACGTCCGTCGCGATCTGCTCGCGGTAGACCAGGCGCTCATAGAGGCGGGAGTTCTTGCCTCCGGCCAGCGCGGACGCCGCCAGCTCCAAATAGTCCATGTCCGCGCTGCCCCACTCGGGCACATTCCACACACGATAGACCCGGGCCTGGGGCACCCGGTCCTGCATGAGCTGGCGATGGGTTCCCGCGCGCTTCGCGATCCAGGTCTCCTGGCGGGTCAGCGGCGGCCCCGGAGGAATATCGCCGAAGTAAAGGCGCACCTTTTCCAGGACCTCCTCGGGCTCCACGTCGCCTGCTACGACCAGGGTGGCGTTATTCGGGCCGTACCAGGTTTTGAACCAGTTCCGCACATCCTCGAGGCTGGCCGCGTCCAGGTCCTCCATGGAGCCGATCGTCTCCCAGGAGTACGGATGACCGACCGGATAGGAATTTCTGAGGATGATCTCGAAGACCTTGCCGTAGGGCTCGTTCTCTCCCTGGCGCTTCTCGTTCTTCACGACGTCGCGCTGCTCGTCCAGTTTTTCCTGGGTAACGGCACCCAGAAGATGGCCCATGCGGTCGGACTCCATCCAGAGGGCCAGATCCAGTGCGGTATTCGGCACGGTCTGGAAATAGTTGGTGCGGTCGAAATTCGTTGTGCCGTTCTGGCCGGTGGCGCCGACCCGGTCGAAGGGCTCGAAGTACTCGCCGTCGTAGTTTTCCGTGCCGTTGAACATCAGGTGTTCGAACAGGTGCGCAAAGCCGGTGCGGCCGGGTTGCTCGTCCTTCGAGCCCACGTGGTACCAGACGTTCACGGCGACGATCGGCGCCTTGCGGTCCTGATGCACGATCAGCGTCAGTCCGTTCTCCAGCACGTATCGCTCGTAGGCGATGTCGAAGGCGCCGGACAGGTCCGCAGGCGCCGCGCTGCCCGGCGCGGCGTCGCGCGGGGTGGACACGTCGCTTTCTACGGTCGGGCCTGCACAGCCCTGGAATAGCAGGACGAGCGCCAGCGCACTCAGACGGATTTTCATCATGGACGAGACTCCGGACGGGACAAAAAAGGCCGTGGCCCGATGCATTCGGACCACGGCCCCGGGGGAAAGTGCCGGGTTACCGGCCGCCCGCCGGCAGGGCCAGCGGCACGTCTTTCTGCAGCTGCAGGCGAACCAGATTGTCGAGCCGGCGTTCGATCTGCAGGTAGCGGAAGACCTTCGCGGGCGGAATGATCTTGCTGAAGCTGCGAATGTACTTCTCCTGGAGCTTGATGCGATCCCTGTCGATGTCCAGGGCCTCTTTCATCAGCGACTTGGCCTGCTCGTCGGGAAGCGAGAGATAATCATCGGAGTACCGTTTGAGCAGGGCGACAGTCTTGTCGTCGAGCTTTGCCACTTCTGCCCGGTACTTCCGGTAGGCGGGCCAGAACGCTTCGCTCTCGGCCTCCGTGAGCACCAGGTTGGCGGCCACGATGTTCTGGCGATCCGCCTCGAGTTGGGCCCGGCCCACCTCGATCATTTCGTCGGCGCTTTGCGCCCACACGGTAGGGGCTGCCACGAGCAGTACAGCCACCGTCAGCAATTTTCTTCCAATCACGATCTGTCTCCCTGCGCTGCCAGGCCGTTGGGCCAGGCCGCTGTGTTCGTCGGAAATTGAAACCCGACAGGATGCCACGCCGCGACGAAGTCCGTCTCGACGGTCGTGGCCATTGGCTTGAGGGAGCGCGTGCACGGAACCCGGGCGCCTGCTTGGCAGAACCCCTGCGCGATCCGCGAACACCGACGGCCTGGCGCCCCAGGCAGCGAACCCCCCTCGTGGCGAGCCGGGTAGCCGGGCCGCCGCCGTGCAGTATAGCTGCTGAATCGCGGCAGACGGGCAGTCCGGGAAGGATGGTGGCTAGGGGGAGATTTGAACTCCCGACCCCGAGATTATGAGTCCCGTGCTCTGACCAACTGAGCTACCTAGCCACGGAAATTGACCCGCGCCCGGCGAAGGGCGCGAAATTGTCAGCCCCGGACGTGGCCTTGTCAAGGCGGGAGCGACTGCCTGCTCCCCCGCCACCGCCGGGCTAGACGTTGAATCGAAAGTGCACGACGTCCCCGTCCTGCACCACGTAGTCCTTGCCTTCAAGACGCATCTTGCCCGCATCCCTGGCTCCGGATTCGCCATCGCAGGCCAGGTAGTCGTCGAAGGCAATGACCTCCGCGCGGATGAAACCCTTCTGGAAATCGGTATGGATTTCGCCGGCGGCCTCCGGAGCCGTCGCGCCGACCGGCACGGTCCAGGCCCGGACTTCCTTGGGGCCCGCGGTGAAATAGGTGTGCAGGCCCAGCAGGCGGTAGCCGGCCCGGATCACGCGGTCCAGACCCGGTTCGTCGAGGCCGAGATCAGACAGAAACTCGACTTTGTCGGCGGCATCGAGCTGTGCGATCTCCGCTTCGATGGCCCCGCACACGGCGACGACCTCCGCGCCCTCCTCCGCGGCCAGGCTCTCGACCGCCTTCAGCATGGCATTGTCGGAAAAGCCCGTTTCACCCACGTTCGCCACGTACAGAGTGGGTTTGATGGTCAAAAGATGCAGTTCAGCGATTTCCTCGAGATCCTCCGGCGACAGGTCCAGCGCCCGCACGGGCCGTCCCTCGTCGAGCCCGTCGGCAACTCGGGCCAGCACATCCCGGCGACGGATGTCTTCCTTGCGGCCTGCCTTGGCCGCCCGCACCGCTCGCTCCAGATGCCGGGTGACCGTTCCGAAGTCCGCCAGAACCAGCTCGAGATTGATGATCTGAATGTCATGGATCGGGTCGACCTGGCCCGCGACGTGGACCACGTCGTCGTTCTCGAAGCAGCGGACCACGTGGGCAATCGCATCGGTCTCGCGAATGTTCGCGAGAAACTGGTTGCCGAGGCCTTCGCCCTTGGATGCCCCCTCGACCAGTCCCGCGATGTCCACGAACTCGATGGTCGTCGGGAGAACCTTTTCG